>JAFZZM010000025.1 GCA_017615755.1 Clostridiales bacterium
AATTCAGACACAGATTCAGACAAATAGGCGAAATGTCTAAAAGTGTGTCTAAATCGGGGTGCAATTCAGACATGGATTCAGACAAATAGGCGAAATGTCTAAAAGTGTGTCTGAATCAGGGTGCAATTCAGACATGGATTCAGACAAATAGGTCAAATGTCTAAAAGTGTGTCTGAATCGAGGTGCAATTCAGACACAGATTCAGACAAATAGGTCAAATGTCTAAAAGTGTGTCTGAATCGAGGTGCAATTCAGACATGGATTCAGACATCTTCGACGTTTGGTCAGAAAGTGGGTCAGATAGAGGGGTCATTTCTGACCGGGTGTCAGACTTTTCGCCCGAAAGTCAGAAAGTGGGTCAGATAGAGGGGGCATTTCTGACCGGGTATTAGACTTTTCGCCCAAAAGTCAGAAAGTGGGTCAGAAACAGGGGCCAAATCTGACCGGGTGTCAGACCTCAACCGTTCCGACGAACGATTCCGGCTGGAAAAGCACTGTCGCAGCCGGTCGGGAAAAAACAGCCGCAGCTTCTTGAATCGGTTCGCACACACATGCTCTTTTTCTGATTTGATAATTTGTGCTATACTTGGCAGGAAGGTGGTCGTTGTGATTTCCACCTTTTGAGTGTGACTATGTGACTATATGATTGAGTGTTTTCGGAGGCGAGCCGTGAGAGTTTGGAAACGTCTTCTTAGCGTTGTGTTGCTACTTTCTGTAGTGAGTATGTTTTGCAGCTGTTCTTCTTCGAAAAAGAAGAAGGAAAAGTATAAGTACAATATCGGTGAAGAGATCACTTTGGGCTCCTACATGGGCCAGGGTGTCGAGTGGATCGTTCTGGATGTAAATGACGAGGGAGATGCCCTGATCATCAGCAAGTACATTCTTGATATGATCCCGTATGACCAAGACGCGAGGAACGTGACATGGGAGAAATGCACTCTCCGCACTTGGCTGAACAACGACTTTTTCAACAGTGCTTTTTCCGAGGAGGAACAGAGCCGTATCCTTTTGAGTAAACTTAAGAATCCTGACAGTGTCGAGTTCGGTATTCCGGGTGGAAATGACACGGAGGACAGGATCTTCCTTCTGAGTCTGGATGAAGCTAATTCGCTTTTTGCTTCGTCCAAGGATCGTCGCTGCAAGCCCACTGATTATGCGCTGGACAAAGGCATCATGACTTCTGCGAAGGGGTCCTCTGCCGGTTGCGCGCCCTGGTGGCTCCGTTCTCCTGGACGTGATGCCCATTCTGCGGCGGCTGTACGTGATTTCGGATATGTTCTGAGTTCCGGATACAACGTGTATTACGAAGGATACGGTGTGCGTCCTGCGCTCTGGATCTCTGCCTGAAAAGCACTTGCTCCTGATGTCCGGTGCGTGTATTTGTGCTATACTTAGATTATCTCAGAAAGGGAGGTCGGATCGATGAAAAAGCCGAATGATAAAGCAATCACTGCTGCGAAGATCGTTGCCGGTGTGGCTGCGGCACTTACTCTTGCTGCGAATGTGACCGGCTGTGTTTACGGACCTCCTACCAGGGTCGAGAGCGAGAGTTCGACGACAGAAAAAACAAAGGCAGAGACAACGGCACCGGAGACAACGCCGGATCTGAAGAATAATCAGAACGAGGACGTATACGGTCCGCCGGAAGATTTTGATACAAGTGAAAATGAGGTGCCTGCCGTATACGGCCCGCCGGAGGATTTTGATACGAGCGAGAATGAACTGCCGGATGTGTACGGCCCTCCGGGAGATAACGGATGAATCCTGTTGATCCAAGAATTGCAAGACTGAAAACAGATCACCTTGACCAGCTTTCCGATTATGTCGAAGGACTATACGGCAAGCCTGAGTTGAGGCATTTGTTTTTTGAGTTGACCTCCGCCTGCAATGAGCGGTGCTTTCACTGCGGAAGCAATTGCTCGGTGCCGGGACCGGAAGAGCTTTCGACGGAAGAATTCAAGGCCATCCTGGATCAGGTGAAGGAAGACTTTGACATAAGCCGGCTCCAGCTTTGTATCACGGGTGGAGAGCCGCTTCTTCGAAAAGATTTCTTCGAGATCATGAACTACGCAAAAAAACTCGGATACAAGTGGGGCATGACCAGTAATGCGACGCTCATCACAAAGGACGTAGCACATAAGCTGGCGGAAGCGGGAATGGGTACGATCTCCGTATCCATTGACGGATTACAGCCGACCCACGATAAGCTGCGTGGCATGAAGCGGGCCTATGAACTTGCCATGCAAGGCGTACAGAACCTCATCGACGAAGGCGCTTTTCACGCGGTACAGATCACGACGGTTTTCAATCACGATAATCTAAAAGAACTCGACGAGCTTTTCGAGATCATGAAGGGGATCGATATCGATTCCTGGCGTGTGATCAATCTCGAACCGATCGGGAGAGCGCTCAGCCGGCCGGAACTGATGTGTACGCCGGATGACTTGAGAAAGATGTTTGAGTTTATCCGTAAAGCCAGAAAAGAGGAGTATCCTGTCGTATACGGATGCAGCCATTATCTCGGGCTGGACTATGAGGTGGAAGTGCGCGACTGGTACTGGCTTTGTAATGCCGGTGTCTATACGGCGAGCATCATGAGCAACGGCGATATCGGCGCATGCCTCGATATCGAGCGCAACCCGAGAACGATCCAGGGAAATATCAGGAAAGAGCGTTTCAAGGACGTATGGGAGAATAAGTTCGGTATCTTCAGAAGAAACAAAGCGGACGATTCATCCATGTGCCGCGAGTGCGTACATAAGAAATACTGCCGCGGCGATGCGTACCACTCCTGGGATTATGAGAAGGACGAGCCGCTCGTGTGTATGAAGGATATTCTTTTCGACTGAGAGGATGCAAAAAAACAAAGAAAAGAGACTGTCCCAACAACGTTGAGACAGTCCCTTTTTGTTTGAGGTAATTATGCCGAAATCTCTAATGAGAGATACTTAAGACTTAATACCCAATTCATCTTCGACTTGCGCCTTGAAATCCTTGAGTGCTGTTTCTCTGTCTTTCTCACCCAGTGCATAGGCACGGGCTGCGTCCATGAACATCCAGTTGATATCGGAATCATTAACGCACATGGATTTACCGCTTGCATAGTGAGTCGCATTGACGAAGATCTCGAAAGGATTCTGTCCACCGAGGAATTCCATCGTACCGTCAGAAATCTTCATTACGGTTCCGGAAGCAACAGTGTCTTTCGTTCCGGTGTCATTCAGCAAACCATTTGCCCACTTGTACTGGAAACCATCCTTGGTGCAATCAAGGGTGATGTATTGCAGGATCTTGGCTACGTCGGCCTGCTTATCAGTTCCGACTACGGACTTGTTGGCCATAAGCCATGTGCCGCCCCACCAGAAACCGATGTTTGGTGTGCAGACAGCCCAGTCACCAAAAGTATCTCCGCTACAATCACTGATCGTGTAGTTGATCAGCCATGCCGGTCCGAAGTATCCGAATACCTTTCTCGGGCCTTCGTCAGCCATATCAGCCATCCATTCCGGAGTCCACTGGTCGGTGAGATTGGAGTAATCGTTCTCGGCAAGAGTCTTGAAAACATCCAGGAATTCTTCTCTGCTTGGATCGATGTAGAGCTTGCCGTCTACGACCCAAGGCTTCTGAGCGGATTTTTCGGCAACATTCCAGAGGTCACCGCCACCGGAGACGATCGAGTATCCCTTGGCCTTCAGTGCCTCGGCAGCTTCCCAGAATTTATCCCAGGAACCGGATCCTGCGCCGATCGCTTTTTCTACGGTAGCAGGATCGTCTGCACCGAATACATCCTTGGCAATGGAACGTCTGTAAATAAACGCGCCGCCTGTGGACTGGAATCCGAGACCGACCAGTCTTCCGTCCGGAGCGGTTCCGATGTCTACGGAATACTGCATGATATCTGCAGCCTTGAGCTTGTCGTTCAAGTTACTGAACAGGTCGTTATAATCGGCGGCATATTGAGCGAAATCGCCATGTGTGTATGGCATGACATAACCGGATTCAGCAGTATAGATATCCGGAGCACCTTCGCCTCCGCCAATCAAAGCTTCATTCAGGAGATCCTGATAGAAACCTTCCTCATTTCCTGCTTCCCAAATGACAATCGTGTATTTTTCTGCCATATCCGGATCAAGCTTCATGTAGTCCTCGATCATAGTAACGAGTTCGCCCGAGAACGCATAGATCTTCATTTCTTCGGAGCCATTACCCAAACGGATCTCTTTGATACGAGGATCCGGAGTAGGTGTAGGTGTAGATGTAGGTGTCGATGTTGGGGTGGCTGTCGGTTCGACAGTCGGTGAAGTTGTTGGTGTCGGAGTTACCTTCGGGATTTCCGGATACGGAGCGTTCATATCGATCTCGCCACGCTCGATTCCGTACTTCTTACAAATCTCGGTGAACTCAGGAGAAACCGCAAATCCGGCCATGACTTCACGTCTTGTTGCGCCTTCCTTCAGGCGGCCGACCCAGTATTTCAAACCGGCTTCTTCCGGATCTCTTCCCATGAACGTGGTGTAGAGGCGGGTAACATATTCCGTGTCATCCGTATTCAGCAATACGAACTCAGGAAGTTCGAAGAATAGCTGAGCCGCACCTGCACCGGTCTTTTCCAGATTGGTCAGGGCAAGACTCCAGAACTTGAGTCCTTCCTCTTCCGGCTCACGCTTCAGACAGCATGTGTAAAGACGTGTAGCAAATTCGATCGCATTCTTCGAAGCGATCTCAGCCTTGGCTGTCGGAGCACCGGATCTGACACCGTAATTCGCGCAGACATTGCACCATTCTGTAGAATCGATGAAGCCCAGGATAACCGCCTGGCGGGTCATCTTGTTTTCTTTCAGCTGGCCGACCCAGAACGCCTTTCCGTTCGGCTCGGAAGCACGATCGAAGAACGTCTTGTAAAGGACTTCTACGAAGTTTTCGATGCTGAGATTTCTGTTGTTGAACTCTTCGCTGCAGAGGAACTCGATACCGCAATCTCCTCCAGTGCGGTTACCGCTTTCGATCTCTTTGACCCAGAACTCTTTACCTTTGGCTTCAGACGGTCGGCCCAAAGCAACGGTATACAAGCGTTCAACAAAGTCTGCAACTGTACCGCTTTCTGCCTCCTGTGCTGTCACAGCAGAAGATGCAGGATCATAGCTGTCCTGTCCGGCGATAACGGTCACAGGTGCAGAACCCATGAGCAGACCGGCAACAAGCAACGCGGTTACGGCTTTCCTGATAGATAGTCGTGAACTCATTACACATCCCTCCTTAATAATCTAAAATCCTGTAATCGGTAAAAAAACCAATTAATAATATTTTACAAGGATAAAGAATCCAAATATATGAGATATTGTTACAAAATAATGAACAAGAGGACCGCCTGGAGTCAGACGATCCTCTCGAATTTGACAGATTATTGAGTTATTTCAGCCTTCCATAGCCGCCTGCAGGATCTTCTTGGCCTCGACCTGCTCACTTAACGGGAGACGAGTGAGAATGTATTCATGTGCGGAGTTCTTCTCAACATAGGTATGGAAATTATCCCGATTCGGAACATCCGGAAGACGCATGGAATACCACGCGTCGTTTTCGCCATACAGCAAAAGCACTTGGGATGTGGTGGTCTGTGACCACTTGATAAGTCCATCTCTGACGGAACTGTCGTACTTGATCGTGTCCAGTACCTCAGGAACCACGCGGACTTTATAGAACAGCATATCTTCCATGTCCTCGGTGACGACGAGATGTGCACCGCTGCCGTCTTTTTCAAGTGCGGCGCGAAGATAGGAGAAATCGAGTCCGTAGTAGCCGAGATCCGTGGCGCACTGGATATAGTATGCGAAAATATCCTGACTTTCCCCGGAGGTGTTGATCGGACTTCCGCTCGGGCTGAGCAAAGTGTTCGCAAGGGCATCGAGGTAATCGTCCTCACCCTTTTTCTCCAGTGTTTCGGCGATATGCGGAAATACGTTTCCGTATAACCATACACCGGTTGCAAAATCAAGTACGGTCATGTCGAAGATGATCTCGGGTGTGGCATAATCCGTATAGGTGTTGCCGCTTGCAATCAGGAGATCGTAGACCTTGTTCTGAAGTGTGTCTCTGTTCTTGATCGCCTCGATCTGGAAATCGAGAACGAGTTGTCTGTATCCGGCAGCAATATCTGTTCCGAAAGAATCGTCACCGATCGTCTCATACATACGGGAAAAGAAGCCCTTGGCCTGTGGACCATCCATGACCGGTGCGATCTGCGGCATATAGATATCGGCGTCTTCCGGGAAATACATGGACTGGATCATGGTAGCGACGCCGCCTTTACTTGTTCCGGTCATGAGCCACTTGCCGGGGATGATCTTTTTGAGTTCCGTATAGATATGGTGGAAGTCACAGGCGGCATTGTAGCTGGTCAGATAGTTCCAGTATTTCGGAGAAGTGTTGCTAAGGTCAGCGGGCTTGGACTTTCCGTAGAAACGGTATTCGACGTTGATGAGGTTTGTCGAATTTGTCCGGGAATACGAATCGAGTGTCGATCCCATGGATAGATTGTTGTCCAGAAGCATGTAGCCGTTTACTAAAAACTCATTAGCCCGGCCTTCCTGATAACAGACCTGCACCCGTTGTTCAAAAGTACCCGCTGAAGGATTCGCCCAGTCAAGTGGCTGTTCGAAGGTGAGCATGAGATTCTGTTCATCCGGTATCTGGGTCTGCACGCCTTGCGGAAGTGAAGACTCGATCGTTTCCACACTCTTTACACCATCTAAGGTCTTGAGGTTATCGACAGTAAATGCAAGCGAAGCTTTGCCGGATTTAGAACCGCCTTTGGCGCACGAAGTAAATACCAGCATCGTCACAAGGAGCGATGCCAAAACTCTGTTCCTGTTATTCATTTTTCCTTCTTCCTTTTCCTTTCGTGAAAGCTGATGCAATCAACAAAATTAATTGTATCACAGTTTTTGAGAAACATTTATACTACTGATATGTAGATGGCTTTGGTAAAGAGGATTACAATTATCACATAAGAAAAACAGGAGGAAGCCATTCCGATGGACATGAAAAACCTGAATTTGAAAAATGTTGTCGTACGTGATGTTACGATTGAAGATGCGAAACGGCTGGTGGAGATTTATGCGAATTATGTCTTACACACAGCCGTTTCTTTTGAATATGAAGTTCCTTCCGAGGATGAATTCCGATCACGAATTATAAAGACGACAGCAAAGTTTCCGTATCTGGTCTGCCAGATCGATGATAAAGTCGTAGGCTATATCTATGCCGGCGAATACAGCTCACGTTCCGCGTATGCATGGACAGCCACCACATCGATCTATCTGGACAAGGATTACAGAAGAATGGGCCTTGGATCACTCCTTTACAAGGAGATCATTCCGAAACTTCAGGCGATGGGAATAAAAAACCTTCTGGCGGGTACGGCATATATCGAGAACGAGGATGAGTACCTGACGCACGATAGCTGCAATTTTCATATGTACCTGGGTTTTGAAGAAGTGGCGCACATGAAGAAAGTCGGAAAGAAATTTGACAGATGGTACGATCTGAAATGGTTTCAGAAAGAGATAGGTGGGAATTGATATGACGAACATGGCAAAAGCACTGGATAGTTTTGCTGACGAGAGAGATTTTGCACTTTTACAGAATGACAGATATACGTTTTGTGTACTGAGCAGGATCATGAAGGGAGAGCATGAGTTGTTCCTTACGGATCATGAGAAGCTGATCCTGTTCTTTACATGCCAGCCGTATCCGGTCTGGATCTGGATGCCGGACGATGCCGCTATGGAAGAAAAAGAAAGAGCTTTTGTCCTTTCAAAAGAAAACGGTCTTATCGATGGCAAGCACAACTTCAATCTAAAGTACGATCTGGCGGAGTACTTCATGAAGCGTGCAAAGGAAGAGGGCGTCGAGCTTACGATCAAAACGAATTTGTTTGCCTATGACTGCCCGGATCCGATCGAGCCGTCTTTTAAATCGGATGGTGCGATGTATTCTGCCACGATGGATGATTTTGAAACGCTGGTGGAATTCATGGATATGTTCCATAAGGAGACGAATGTCGATCAGCAGGGAATAGAGGCCTACCGTGAACAGGCGAAAGGTTGTATCGAATACGGAAAACTACATTTCTGGAAAGATGCACAAGGGAATTGTGTAGCGTCTTGTAACTATGCCCCGAACGAAGATATGGCTTCGATCAATCTCGTTTTCACTCATCCGGATTTTCGAAGAAAGCATTACGCGGAGAATCTGGTCTATGAAGTCACCAAGCTGGTGAAAAAAGAAGGATATATGCCGATGCTCTACACCGATGCGGATTATGTCGCATCGAATGCCTGTTATGAAAAAATCGGTTACAAACTCAAGGGAAAACTTTGCACGATCGGCTAAGAAAACGAGGTAAAAAACTATGGTAAAAGCAGTGATCTTCGATATGTTTGAGACATTGGTCACACACTATCGGACAGGATTCTATTTCGGCGAGAATATCGCGAAAGACATGGGACTTACGAATGAAAAGTTCCGGGAGATCTGGGATACGACGGACGATGACCGAACGATCGGAAAACTGACTTTTGAAGATACGATGATCAACATCATGAACGCAAACGGGATCTTCTCGGAAGAAAAACTGAAGACGATCGTGGAAAAACGCGTTTCATGCAAGAGAAAAGTGTTTGCCGATCCTGACAAAGGTGTGCTGGAAATGCTTGAGGCATTGAAAGCAGCGGGCGTTAAGATCGCGCTGATCAGCAACTGCTTCAGTGAAGAAGTCGGCGTCATTAAGGCGAGTACGTTATTTCCCTATTTTGACGTGGCCATGTTATCCTATGAGCAGGGCGTAAAGAAACCGGATCTTGAGATCTATAGAAGAGCGATGCAGGCACTGGGAGTCGATGCTTCCGAGTGCCTCTATGTCGGAGATGGCGGAAGTCATGAACTGGACGCCGCTTTTGAAGTCGGCATGAAACCTCTTCAGGCCAAGTGGTTTTTGAAAGAAAACAACCGTAGTAACCCGAAGGTCTACGACCTGTTTGAGGGACTGGAAAAACCACAGGATCTTCTTTCGTATATCAAGTAAGAAGCTAAAGGAGAAGCAGAGATGCATAGGACACAGCGGGCATGGAGAAGAGCAGAACAGCTTGGCGGAAAGGAAGCACTGAACTGTATTGCGGAGATCAACGAATCGGCGTTAGAAGAAGCAAACTACCAGGGAAGAAAGCCGTCTGAAGCAAGCGGTATGCCCGGTGAACTTCTTTTGCGCGGTGTGCCGATCCTGGTCAAGGACAATATCGATGTCAAGGGCATGCATACCACCGCAGGAAGCCTCGCGCTGGAAGACAACATAGCACTCGAAGATGCGCATGTGATCAAGAACCTTCGAAGACATGGCGCCGTGATCCTCGGAAAAACAAACATGACCGAATTTGCCAACTATGTTTCGTCTTCGATGCCGGGCGGCTACAGTTCGCGTGGCGGGCAGGTGAAACATGCAGTCTCCGGGAACGCAGAACCGGGTGGATCGTCGACCGGTTCCGGAGTTGCGGTCAGTGCGGGAATCGTATCGATGGCTGTGGGTACGGATACATCTTTTTCCATTATTGCCTGTGCCAAGTTTAACGGTATCTGCGGTATCAAGCCGCCTGTAGGGATCCTTTCTCAGGAAGGCATTATCCCGGTGGCCAAAACACTCGACAGCCCGGGCCCGATGGCGGAGACATTTCTCGATGCGCTCCGTATGTATCGCGCGATGCGTGACGAACCTTTTCCGGATCTTCGTCCGACTGCTCTCGATAAGCTCAATATCGCCGTGAATCAGGCTAATCTTGATCGGGTGGAGGAAGGTGAAAAAGCATTCCTTGATAAAACGATCGAAAGTCTGAAAGCCGCAGGGACTTCGGTGAAAACGGTGCTTCAGGAAAGAGAACCGATGCTCAAGACGATCATGAAATGGGAGTTTAAACCCATGCTGGAAAAGTATCTTCGTACGTCCACGGCATCGCGAAAAACTCTTGCCGAGATCGTGGAGTTTTATGAGGCTAACCCGGACTCCATGATGAAGTATGGTCACGACTATCTGAAAGAGGCCCTGGAAGATACGCCGGATGGCCTTTTCGGAGAAGAATATCTGGATGCATTGCGGCATCGAAAAGCACGCATCGAAGAGGTGCGATCTGAGATCTCGGATGTTGATGCCGTCATCATGACGGGGCCGACGAACGTGATGCATTTCTGTGGTCTGCCATCGGTAACGATCGCAGGCAGTGAAGTAGATGAACACGGCGTTCGAAGAGCACTGGTCATGTACGGAACGGATGAGAAGAAACTCTATTCGGCGGCACTGGCCATCGAGAGACTAATACTGGGAGGATTGGACATATGAGGATCAGCCTGATCGGATACGGAAGCATGGGCAAGATGATCACGGAGAAACTGGCGGCTTCCGATGAAGGAAAGAATCACAGTTTTTTCGTGGCGAACCGCTCGAAAGAAAAACTTCAGAATGTGCCTTCAGGTGTGGTCGTGTGTGACAGTAATTCGGATTGTGCCCGGGGCGCGGATATCGTTTTCCTATGTGTGCGTCCTGTAGATCTCAAAACGGTGTTGGAAGAAATCGTACCGGTACTTTCCGATAAGGCGTTCGTGATCTCGTTGAATGGCAGCGTAACTTTTGCAATGCTGGAGAAGTGCTTCTCGGGAAAGATGGCCAAAGTGATCCCGAGTGTGACCGCCGAGGTCGATCGTTCTCAAACGTTAGTTACATATAACTGCAAAGTAGAAAAAACCGATAAAGAAAACTTGGAGAAATTGCTCTCTGTTTTCGGCAACGTTATAGAACTTCCGGAAAACGAGGTCGGCATGGGTTCGGAACTTGTGAGCTGCATGCCCGGTTTCATCGCTTCGATCTTCGATGTGCTCTGTACTTCGGCAAAAAAGCATACTTCGATTCCGGATGCGCAGGTCGTGAAGATGGTGCTTCAGACAATGTGTGCTACAGGTGAGCTGATGCTTGAAAAAGACATGTCATTTGAAGATGTCGTGACGCGTGTGGCTACCCCCGGCGGTATCACCCAGGAGGGTACCAAAGTCGTTTATGAGAAGTTCCCGGAGGCAGCGGATCTGTTGTTTAATAAGACCTTGGAGAAGAGAAAAATGACTGCGGAGCGAGCACAGGCGAGCTTCGGAGAAGACGCGTAAAGAGAAGAAGGAGAACGGCTGAAGAATGAGTGAAAAGACCCCTTGTAAATTGATCCTTACCGACCTCGACCACACATTGCTCCGGTCGGACGGAAGCGTTTCGGAGCACACATTAGATGTGCTTGCGGAATGCAGAAGAAATGGCATCAAGTTAGCCATTGCTACGGCGAGATACTGGATCGGTGCAGAGAGATATATTGATCTTCTGAAGCCGGATTATGAGATCACGACAGACGGTGCTTTGATCCACGCCGGGGAGGAATGCATATATAGCTGTTCTTTTTCTGAAGACGAAACAAACCACATTCTGCAGGAGATTTTCGCTGTGCGACCGGAAGCGGAAGTAACGGTGGCGAGTGGGAAAACGGTGCTTTGGAACAGCTTACATATCGCCGAGTCGGCAAGACTCTTTAAGGCGGTCTATTGCGACTATAAAGAGCCGCTGACCTGTTGTGCCAATAAGTTAGCCGTGGAATTCGAAAAGAAGGAATACGCTGAAAAAATCGCAGAGAAAATGGACTGCAAACTGCAGTGTTTCCGAAATGAAAACTGGTATGCATTTCTTCCCAAAGAAGCAGGGAAAGTCCAGGCTATTGAAGCACTCTCGAAATGGAGCGGGATCAGTATATCGGAGATCGTTGCTTTTGGAGATGATCAGAACGATATTGAGATGCTCCGCACCTGTGGTACAGGTGTAGCAGTAGGAAATGCGATACCTGCTGTTAAAGACGTTAGTGATTACGTGACAAAAACGAATGACGAAGACGGTGTCGCCGCTTTTCTGCAACAGTGGTGCGTCAGGGGGCCCAAAGCGTGACGCAACCGGAGATCATGAGGCCGCTTCCGGAAACGAATGCGGCGAGAGAGCGCGACAAGTATCTCATGAACGTGCATGACGTGCTGTAAGTTTTCAATTGTATGTACGAAAGAAGGGTGTCTCTTGTTGGAAGAAAGGGACACATTTTTGTCTTTTGGCGATAAATTAGTCGGAAAAGGAGAAAAGAAGGAATGCGACTAACATTTTACGAAGCAAGGTTAGTCGGAAAAGACGAAAAGAAGGAATGCGACTAACATTTTACGAAGCAAGGTTAGTCGGAAAAGGCGAAAAGAAGGAATGCGACTAACATTTTACGAAGCAAGGTTAGTCGGAATAGGCGAAAAGCGGAAAGGCGACTAATCATTAATGAAGCTATGTTAGTCGGAATAGACGAAAAGAAGGAATGCGACTAACATTTTACGAAACAAGGTTAGTCGTAAATAGCGAAAACGGAGATTCCGACTTTCTTCGAAGCAATCAGACAAATTGATACTCCCGACACGCACGCAATCGTAACCTGAACCGCGCCTTCACGCAAAAGTGAGGAAGCCTCCCCGCGATTTTCATCACAGAAAAGCTTCCCCACACGCAAGAAAATAATTGTGGAAGAATTGTTTACTTCAGACTGTTTTTCACCAGACCGAGGAAGAGCGGGTGCGGTTTGTCCGGACGGCTCTTGAATTCGGGGTGGAACTGTACACCGACATAGAACGGGTGCCCCGGGATCTCGATAGCTTCGACAAGGAGATTGTCCGGGCTGATGCCGCTGATAATGTCCTTCATCTGGTCACGGTAAATGTTGTTAAACTCATAACGATGACGGTGTCTTTCGTTGATATTCCGGGACTGGTAACACTGTTCCATCTTAGTGCCGGGCAGGATCTTGCAGGGATAACTGCCAAGACGGAGCGTACCGCCTTTTTCAATTTCATCGTTCTGACCGGGCATGAAATCGATCACGAGATGCTCGGAAGCTTCGTCGAATTCGCGTGAGTTAGCATCGGCATACCCGAGTACATCACGTGCATATTCGATGACTGCGATCTGCATACCCAGGCAGATGCCGAGGTAAGGAATATTCTTTTCGCGTGCGTACTTGGCGGCAAGGACCATGCCCTCGATACCACGATCACCGAAACCACCCGGAACGAGAACGCCATCTGCTTCGGAAAGGACTGTTTCGTAATTCTCCGGTGTAAGGTGCTCGGAATCGATCCAGAGGATATCGACCTTGGCCGAGTTCTCATAACCTGCGTGATGCAGTGCCTCGGCCACGGAAAGATACGCGTCGTGAAGCTGTGTATATTTTCCGACCAGCGCGATCTTGCAGGACTTGGTCGCACTCTTGATACGATCGACCATCGCTTGCCAGTGACTTAAGTCGCAAGGCTTGGTGTCGAGCTGCAGGTTACGGCAGACGACATCAGAAAAACCGCTCTTTTCAAGCATGAGCGGAGCCTCGTAGAGGACCGGAATGGTTGTGTTCTCAATAACACAGTCAGGGGAAACGTTACAGAACATCGCGATCTTCTTGAAGATCGATTCATCCTCGATCGGTTCATCGGTACGAAGGATGATGATGTCCGGAGAAACGCCCATGCCCTGGAGTTCTTTTACTGAATGCTGGGCCGGCTTGGATTTGTGCTCGCCGGAGGCTTTCAGATAAGGAACGAGAACGACGTGGATGTAGAGGGAATTATGCGGGCCGACTTCGCGACCGACCTGACGGATGGCTTCGATGAACGGCTGTCCTTCGATGTCACCGATCGTACCGCCGATCTCCGTGATGACTACATCTGCCTCGGATTCCAGACCTACGTTATAGATGAATTCCTTGATCTCGTTTGTGATGTGCGGAATCGTCTGTACGGTGCTGCCGAGATATTCGCCGCGGCGTTCTTTTGCGAGAACAGAAGAGTAGACTTTACCGGTCGTGAGGTTGGAGAATTTGTTGAGATCTTCATCGATGAAACGCTCGTAATGACCAAGGTCGAGGTCAGTTTCCGCGCCGTCTTCGGTGACATACACTTCACCATGCTGATACGGGCTCATCGTGCCCGGGTCTACGTTGATATACGGGTCGAGTTTCTGGGATGCGACTTTCAGACCGCGCTGCTTGAGCAGACGTCCGAGAGATGCGGCTGTAATACCTTTGCCGAGACCGGAAACAACACCACCTGTTACGAAAATATACTTAGTCATTTTTCATCCCTCACTTTCCACTATCACCATAGTTCTTCAGTACACGTGCGGACGGATCGTTTACATCACATCCTTCCCAGGACTTGTTCGGCATCCAGAAATCTACGACCATTTCCGCTCTGCCTTCGTAATACTTTTCGAAGATCTCACGATAGAGAAGAGATTCTTTCGTGAAAGGTGTGGCGAAGTCGTACTGCTTGCGCTTTGTCTCGTATTCTTCGTCACTGTAGTAAGATGCGGCATATTCCTTAAGGTGGTCGACCATGGAGTGACCGACTGCATCAGAGAATGCAGCCTTCTCACGGAACAGGATATCGTGCGGGAGAAGATCTCCTTCAAAAGCTTTACGCAGGAGATATTTGCCTTTGCCATATGTGTTGAGTTTCTTCTGCGGATCGATCGCCATAACGTACTTTACGAAGTCCAGGTCGCCAAAAGGAACTCGAGCCTCGAGTGAGTTTGCAGAGATGCAACGGTCGGCACGGAGTACGTCGTACATGTGGATCTCGTGGATACGCTTTACGGCTTCCTGCTGGAATGCTTTGGCAGAAGGAGCAAAGTCAGTGTATTTGTAACCGAAAAGTTCATCGGAGATCTCACCGGTAAGAAGAACACGTACATCGGAGATCTCGTGGATCTTTTTGCAGAGAAGATACATACCCATCGAAGCTCGGATGGTCGTGATATCGTATGTGCCGAGTACCTGGATGACTTCCTCGAGAGAATTGATAACATCTTCTTTTGTGATAATGACTTCGGTATGCTCCGATCCGATATAGTCGGCAACTTCTTTTGCATACTTCAAGTCGATGGCATCTTCACTCATACCGATCGCGAAAGTCTTGATCGGGTGATCTTCCATGCGCTGTGCGATGGCACATACCAGAGAAGAATCCAGACCGCCGGAAAGAAGGAATCCGACTTTGGAATCGGAAACGAGACGCTTGGCAACGCCCGTGACGAGCTTGTCGTGGATGTTCGAAAAGATCGTATCCAGATCGTCATCGATCACGCGGTCGACTTTGGTGATATCGCAATAACAGGTGAACTTGCCGTCCTTATAGTAATGTCCGGGCGGGAAGGGAAGGACCTTCTTGCAGTAAGGTACGATGTTCTTCGCTTCGCTGGCCAGAACGATATGATCTTCATCATCGAAACCATAGTAGAGCGGACGGATACCGATCGGGTCTCTGGCCGCTACCAGTGTTTTTGTATCGGTGTCGTACATGATCAGGGCAAACTCGGCATCGAGTTTACTGAACATGTCCACGCCGTATTTTTCGTATAAAGGAAGAAGCACTTCGCAGTCAGAATCCGATGCAAAAGTATAGGCATCGGAAAGCTCCTCGCGGAATGCCTCAAAACCATAGATCTCGCCGTTGCAGACGAGGTATTTGCTGCCGAGTGTGAATGGCTGCATGCCTTCCGGGGTCAGACCCATGATGGACAGACGGTGAAAGCCCATGGTGCCATCGGCAAGCTCCACGATCCGGCTCTGGTCCGGACCTCTGGAGATCGTCTTGTCAAACCCCTCCTTGAATTGCTCACGGGTAAGACCCGGTCGCAGATAAAACATAATCGAACACATAGTACAATTCCTCCAATACATTATTTTCTTGCAAAACAATATGTTGTTTCTTTGTTCACCGTGCTTCTTTTCTTGCGGTAGAAGCACGGTCTTTAAAATATCCAAAGGAGCCTTGCCCGAAAGCAAGGCCCCGATGGGATTTCAGATTATTGGTATTATTCAACGTCCTGCAAGGCGTCGAATCCCTCTTCACTTGTACGTACTTTGATGACGTTCTCAACATCGTAGACGAAGATCTTGCCATCACCGATATGACCGGTGTAAAGTACTTTCTTTGCGGTATCGATAACTGCCTGTACAGGTACTCTCGCTACCACGATATCCATCTGGATCTTCGGGAGCAGTGAAGGTTCAACTTCAACGCCTCGATAGAACTCAGCTTTACCTTTCTGGATACCACAACCGAGAACATGTGATACTGTCATACCCGTGATACCGATATCCAGGAGTGCCGACTTAAGCGGCTCGAGCATACGCTCTTTGCAGACGATTTCGATCTTGGTGAGCTTCTTTCCATCCGGGCTCTTGTAGGAGATACCGGATGCAGCTCTTGATACTTCTTTAACTTCTACGGCCTCTGCCATTGGTGTTTCACCGATGACCTTGATTCCTGCGAGTGCGGAGTCATCTACTGTCGGAGCAAAGTCTGCTACGGAAGCAAAGTCAGCATAAGCGGATACGAGACCATGTTCGGAAATATCCATACCTGCGAGCTCGTCTTCTGCGGAAGCACGAAGACCAATCGTTTTCTTGATGATCAGGAATGCAGGGATCATGCAGAGTGCTGTCCAAGCAAGGATAGAACCTATACCCAGGAACTGAACACCGAGGACCTTCATGCCTTCGGAAACGGATGTGCCGTGAACGATTGCGTAGATCGGGCCATCTACTCCGGCATCTGCTGTGGAAGTGGAGAAGAGACCAGCTGCGATGGTACCCCAGACACCGTTTGCCAGGTGAACACCAACTGCACCAACCGGGTCATCTACGTGACACTTGAGGTCGAGCTTTTCAATGACGACAACTACGAGGATACCGCTTACGATACCGATGACTGCTGCACCGATGACATCTACGTTGTTACAACCTGCGGTAACACCGACAAGACCTGCCAGAGAGGCGTTCAAACACATGGAAACATCAGGCTTACCGTTCTTGAACCATGTATAGATCATGGTCACAACTGTAGCGACTGCCGGAGCAACTGTTGTGGTTACGAAGATCGCTGCCAGAGAACTGATGGATGTAGCGGCGGCACCGTTGAATCCGTACCAGCCAAACCAGAGAATGAAGCAACCAAGAGCACCGAGTGTCAGGGAGTGACCCTGAATCGCCTTAACCTTGACGACCTTGCCGCTCTTATCTTTGACATACTTACCGATACGGGGCCCAAGGATGATGGCACCGATCAGAGCGGAAATACCACCAACGGAATGGATTGCAGCAGAACCTGCGAAATCGATGAAACCGAGTTTTGCAAGCCAGCCCTGAGAGTTCCATACCCAACCTGCTTCGATCGGATATACGAACAGGCTGATGATGCCGCTATATACGCAATAAGCACTGAACTTTGTTCTTTCTGCCATAGCACCGGAAACGATCGTTGCGGCGGTGGCACAGAATACCAGGTTAAATACGAAGGAGGACATCGGGAAGTTTGAAAAATCTGTGAAGATCTTCATGTTCGGAACTCCGATGATTCCCATGATATAGTCTTCGCTCATCATGAGAGCAAAGCCGAGAAGACTAAATACTACTGTACCGATGCAGAAGTCCATCAGGTTCTTCATGATGATGTTTCCTGCGTTTTTTGCTCTGGTAAATCCGGTTTCCACCATGGCGAAACCTGCCTGCATAAAGAAGACCAGAGCAGCTCCCATTAAGAACCATACACTGAATATGGTGTCGTTTGCTGACTGTAATAATGCTTCCATTTTATTCACCTCATTTTTTCTTCTTGGAAGTAAAACAGAGAAGGTGCTGTAGCGGATCCCGTTTCCGGGTGAGAGCTACAGCACCTTTGCTGCTTTTTCTTACTTCACTATTTACTTTCTTATCTGACTCCGAAGAGCAGTTCGCCGTATGTCGGGAACGGCCAGATCTTGGCACTGCAGAGGGACTCTGCCTGGTCTGCGGCGGCTCTGAGATCCTGCATCGCTACAAATACTTTGTCTCTATATGCATAGGACTGCTGGAGGATATCGGAGATCTCGTGTACTTCGATCACTGCATCTTCCAGTACCTGCGTTCTGGAAGCGATGTCGGCCTGGAGCTTGCTGAGCTGCTTGATAAGATCCTGCTCGAATGTAGCATCAACGCCACTTGCCTGCTTAACAGCAATCGCGGTATCTGCCAGTTCTTTGATATATTCGGTTACGGCAGGGAGGATATCCTTTCTTGCCATATCGATCATGGTCAATGCTTCGATATTGATGATCTTGCTGTAGTTCTCAAGCAGGATATCGTGTCTGCTCTGCATCTCTGCGAGACTGAATACACCAAACTTCAGGAACAGATCTTTGTTCTTCTGATCGAGGAATCTCTCCATGGCTTCCGGTGTAGATCTGAGATTGAGAAGGCCCCTCTCCTCGGTAGCTTCCTTGATCCAGCTCTCGTCATAACCGTTGCCGTTAAAGATGATACGCTTATGAGCGGTGATCGTCTCTTTAACTACTGCTGCCAGTTCAGCTTTAAAATCACTTGCCTTTTCGAGTCTGTCTGCGAATTCACAGAGGCTGTCTGCCACGGC
>JAFZZM010000026.1 GCA_017615755.1 Clostridiales bacterium
ACCGTGCAAGGGAGCAGGTAGGCCTGTTCGATGAGGGCCGCAAGGGACGGGAGCCTCAGGACCGGCATCCAGACGAGGCAGGAGAGGGTGACCAGAATGAAGGCGATGGAGCGCTTTCCGGAGGTCTTTGTTTTGCTTCGGAGGAGATACGCAAGTTCCACAAGGAGGAAGCCCGGGATAGTGAAGGCGCTGAGGCGCGAGCGGGCGATCGAGTGCGGGAGCATTTTGGCGATATCGTCGATCACGTGGGCGTTGCTCACAAAGGAGTTGACGGAGTAGGCGAAGCTCGCGAAGTGGCGGCTGGCGTTCTCGGTCAGGAACGGAACAGCGAGGAAAACGATGCTCTGTGAGATCAATGCGTTCCAGAAGAGCGAGGTCCGGGTGATGCTTGTTTTTCCGTCCGAAACGTCGTCGTTTGTGCGGCTTCGGAACAGCGCGGTGAGGCAGAAGGCCAGCGTCGGGAGCTGCATCAGAAGGACGGTCAGCCAGGCGGAGAAGATCTCGCCGCCGAAGAAGTGATCGAGAAGGCCGAGGTAATGGATGGTAAGAAGCGCCGCGGATGCGAAGCTTACTACATATATGTGCTTTTCAAAAAGCACTGTCAGGCAAAGCAGTGTTGCGCCGAAAAGGATGGCGAAGAGGAGATTGCCGTGCAATTCCTGGTCGGCAAAGCGCATGATGAACAGTATCGCGGTGAAAGCCAGCATCCAGACGAACCAGGCCATCTGCCAGGTGGAAAGGTTCTTTCCGAAGAGGCGGGAGATGGGGGAAGCGGCGTTGGCGCGGTCGTTATCCGCGGTCGTGGATGTGCCTGCGAGGGCGGTGCTGCGGTCTTTGCGCAGATAGAGTATGAGGAAATAAATCGATGCGAAAAGGGCAACGACGCTGTAGACGAATGTTGCCGAGAAGAGGAACCTTGAGACGCCCGGGAAGAGTTCGTATCCCGCAACATAAAGATCGGATTTTTTGTCATAAGCATCAAAGAGTTTAAGGGTGTAGGGCAAACAGATCGAAGCGGTAAAAAGTCCAAGGAGGCGGAACCAGAAGATCCGGACCGGCTCGGCGAGGTTGTCGCGGAGTGGAAGCTTCGAGAGTTTGTGCATGCGGGAGGCCAGAAGGATGAATGTGGCCGGGATCAGGAGCGGGAACAGGTGGGTGAGCACGAAAGTGATCACAGCGAAGGCGCCGCTGATGTCAGGTGCGTTCATGAATGCGTAGAAGTGGATCGTGATGAAACCCATGACCAGGCAGGCGAAGAACGCGATGTTGCGGGAAGGCGTCTGCAGACGTGTGCCGCTATCGGGATTGTCGTGATCGTGCGGGATGGCCAGGATACCGGCGGTACCGGAGCACCGGACAAAGATCACGATGTAGGCAAAGCACAGAAGGATCATGATCGGAAGAATGACCGCGTATCCGCTCTCGGGGAGCATGAGGATGTATTTGACACAGGAGAAAGTGAAGATGAGCGGCCAGATCGCGGCGTAGAAGCAGCGCATGACGGTAATGCTTCTTGGTGTTCCTTCTGTGTCGGATTTTCTATAGTTCAGACGGTCTTTTCTGTAGGCGCTGACCAGGCAGAAAATGACAAGTGCGAAGGTGACGATGAAGTGCACCGGTACGTCATAGGATCTTGGCAGTTCGTCGCTTAAATACATGCTGTATATCGTAAACAGAAGGAACAGGAAGATATTTCCTGTGGTGGTAAAGAAGCGGTGGTGCGGGATGAACGAGAACAGGATATACATCAGGCCGCTGATGATCATCGCGGAGACGATCACGGAGAGAGATGAGGTCGATGTATTGGCGGGCACGAAGCAGTGGAGGCAGAGACCCCAGAAGAAAGTGAAGATCGGTAGCAGAGATCCGGCAAACAGGATCGGGCGCTTTTTCTGAATAGAAAGGAAGATCATGGTGCCGGCGGCGATCAAGGTCATGGGGATAAAAGCGTAGTTTAATGTTGTAGGTGTGTAGTCGAAGATCGCAAATGAAGCCACGAGCATGGCGGTCAGTCCGATACCGAAAAAGACGTGGCGGAGGACTTTGCGGAGTGCTCCGACGTAGGAAAGTGCAAGGTAGCAGAGACCAACGAGGAGGAACCAGACGATGAGAAGGATCTCGCTGTCGGGCTTTACGATCTGCATGGTGCCGACCAGGAAAAGGAAGACGGACGGCAGGCTCATGAGGCCGGTCTTTCTTCGAAGTGCTCCGGCGGCCAGAAAAGCGGCGGCGAAGAGCACCAGAATGATGCCGGACCAGATGCAGTATTTGGACATGAAGAGCGCGGCAACGCTCATGAAGTAGATGTTGACGATCGCGTAGATCTCGAAGACTTTGGAGAAGCAGTGGAACGGCGAGCTTTCGGGGATCTTTTTGACCAGAGGAACGAGAAGGATCGCGGCGGACGCAAAGAGCGACACGATCAGGACGTTCATCTGGTAAGTGCTGCCGAGCATGCGTGCGAGTGTGTAGATCGAGAGGCTGGCGCAGGATAGGGCGCCGGCGGCAAAGACGCGGCTCCGGAAGAAGGCGGCGCCGAAGAAAAGGAGCACCATGAGACTGGAAATAGCGACTAACATGGTGTTATAGAGCATCGGGAATTCCAAAGTAAAGTGCTTGCCCAGAAGCCCGAAGGCGCCGGATCCAATGATCGTGATCGGGAGCGCGGCGCTGCCGATCGAGTAGAAAGCGATGCTGGTGTTCTGGAGTTTGAGCTTGGTGCGGGCGAAAATACCGGCGCCGAGGAAAATGGCGCTGAAGGAGAGCAGGCAGATGGCGCGGATGCCGATCGTGAGCATGCTCCATGTTGCGGAGATGAAACCGACGGAGGCCAGGAGCAGGAGAAGCACACCTGTGGTAAGGATCCACGGGGTGTGGTTGCGTTCGGTGGCCGGTGTAGAGGCAGGTGCGGGTGTGGTCGGGACCGTCTTGGCCTGGACCGGTGTGGGTGCAGCCGGGACCGGAAGTGGTGCAGATAATTCGGGGCGCAGGTAGGAAGCGGCCGGGAGGGGCTGCACGCGGTTAGCAGGCGCCGGAAGCGGCGCGGGAATTGATGTAGTTGTTGTGAGTGGCATAGGTGGAAGCGGAGCCGGGGCAACGGAAGGCGCCGGGGCGGGTGCTTCCGGAGCGGAAACAGGCTGAGGCGTCGTGGGCTGTGGTGCCTGTGCGGGCTGTTTCTGCAGGGTTCCGATCTGCGCGTCCGGGTCAGCGGCTTTCAATTGATTCTGGAGCTGACAGATGTAGGCGCGGTATTCTTCTTCGTTCTGGCGGAGTTTCCGGCACTCTTGGTTCTTCTCCGCGAGAGCTCTCCTGGCTGTTTTTGCGGCGTGATTGCGCACGAGGAACAAGACCAGCAGCGGGATTGGCGAAAGAACGTATATGAGTAAAATGAAGATCAAAAACTCGTTCATAGGTGCCTCCAAGACCATTTCCTGTCGAATACTTTGATAATCAAACCATTTTCTTCAATATAGCACCGTGCATGGTGGATGTAAAGCGGGAGAATGTAAACAATCCGTGACGCGAAACCCATGGCAATAGGATATAATAGTGGCAAGACTACGAAACAGAGGAGTTTCACATGGGTAAACGAGTTATTCTGATCGTTCTGGACAGCTGCGGGATCGGTGGCGCGAAGGACGCGGCGGCTTTCGGGGACGAAGGATCGCATACACTGGCTGCCTGCTCGAAGGACAGTGCTTTTTCCATAGCAAATATGAAGAGGATCGGTATCGGGTGCATCAAGGATGCGCTGCCGGATGAGGAGCCGATGGGCTCGGGACTGGGTGCCTGGGCGCGCATCGAGGAGAAGTCGATGGGCAAGGATACGACGATCGGACATTGGGAGATCGCGGGTATCGTGTCGCCGAAGCCGATGCCGACGTATCCGGAGGGATTCCCGAAGGAGATCATTGAAGAATTCGAAAAGAAGACAGGGCGGAAAGTGCTCTGTAACAAGCCGTATTCAGGCACGGAAGTCATCAAGGAGTACGGCCGGGAGCACGTGGAAACAGGCAGCCTGATCGTGTACACCTCGGCGGATAGCGTGTTCCAGATCGCGGCGCACGAGGACGTCGTGCCGGTAAAAGAACTATACAAATACTGCGAGATCGCGCGGGAGATGCTGGTGGGTGAACATGGCGTCGGCAGAGTCATCGCCAGACCTTTTGTCGGGGAATGGCCGAACTTCGAGAGAACACCGAACCGTCACGATTTCTCACTGAAGCCGCCGAGAGAGACGGTGCTGGATCTGCTGACTAAGGCAGGGATCCCGGTCTTTGGCGTGGGCAAGATCTTCGATATTTTTGCCGGAGCAGGCGTCGGACTTTCGGTGCGTACATCCGGAAATGCGGACGGCATCGAGCAGACGCTGGGCGCGATGGACAGCCAGAAGGAAGGTCTGATCTTCGTGAATCTGGTGGATTTCGATATGCTGTACGGACACAGAAACGACGTGC
Organism: Clostridiales bacterium; assembly: GCA_017615755.1. GTDB lineage: Bacteria > Bacillota > Clostridia > Saccharofermentanales > Saccharofermentanaceae > Scatonaster. Next base: position 4,458 of record JAFZZM010000026.1, read on the forward strand.
ACGGATATGCGGAGGCGCTGACGTATTTTGACGACCGTCTGCCGGAGATCCTGTCGCGTATGCAGAAGGACGACATCCTCATGATCACGGCAGACCACGGTTGCGACCCGTCCACGCCTTCGACGGATCATTCGAGAGAGAACGTGCCGTTCATTGCGTACGGTGAGCGCGTCAAGCCGGGCACGGATCTGGGCGTGCGTCAGTCGATGGCGGACATTGCCAAGACTATCGGTGATTATTTCGGTATCAATACAAAAGAACTGGACGGTGAGTCCTTCTGGAAAGAGATGAGAAAGGTGTGATAAAGATGGAATATTCTGAGGAAGAAAAGAAGATCGTAAGTAAAGTGGACCATACCTTGCTGCGCATAACATCGACGAGAGAAGAGATCCGCTCTCTCTGCGAAGCAGCGCTGGAGGCCGGAACGGCAAGTGTCTGCATTCCACCGTGCTATGTGGACGATGCCGTGCAGTTCCTGAAAGGACGTCTTCCGGTCTGCACCGTGATCGGATTTCCGAACGGCTATTCTACGACAGCCACGAAGGTATTTGAGGCGAAAGAAGCGATCCGTCTGGGCGCTTCTGAGATCGATATGGTGATCAATCTCTGCGATGTGAAAAACGGCAATTACGACAGAGTATACATGGAACTACTGGCGATGCGTGAGGCCTGCGAGGGCGTGATCCTGAAGGTGATCATCGAGACATGCCAGCTGACACGGGAAGAGAAGATCAAGATGTGCGAGCTGGTAAGCAAAGCGAAGGCGGACTTCATCAAGACTTCCACCGGTTTTTCCACCGGCGGCGCGACCGTGGAAGATGTACGGCTCATGCGTGAATACTCCGCGCCGGAGGTGAAAGTCAAGGCCGCGGGCGGAATCAAGGATTTCGAGGATGCGAAGGCCATGATCGAGGCCGGAGCAGACCGCCTGGGAACCAGCCGTCTTGTGAAATAAGAAGGAACCGCAGGAAGGACGCGGCGCGTCGAAGAAAGAAAAGGAGGCGCACATGGTAGATTACAAGTTGCTTCTGGATGAGGCAAAAGAAGCGAGAAAGAATTCATATTCGCCGTTTTCCGGGTTTGCCGTGGGTGCGGCGCTCCTTGCGAAGGACGGCCGGATCTTCCGTGGCTGCAACCTCGAATCGGCGGTCTTTTCGCCGAGTCTTTGCGCGGAGCGTGTGGCGCTGGCAAAAGCCCTGAGCGAGGGCGTGACCGGTTTTTCCGCGCTGGCGGTCGTGGGGGCGAAGGCGGAGGAAGAACCTTCCGAGCCATGCTATCCCTGCGGTGTGTGCCGTCAGGTACTGAGCGAGCACGTGAAACTTCGGGAGTTTGAGATCGTGGTAGAAGAGGACGGTGAGCCGAAAGTATGCACGCTGGCCGAACTGTTGCCAAGTGCTTTTGAATTCGAAAAATGAGACCGCGGAACAGCGGCAGGAGAGCACCCGTCGGGACAGAACGGCGGGTGCTTTTTGATGGGCTTTGAAAAGGCGAAAACTTCGGGGGATTTCGCGAAAACTGTGCAATGTTACAACCTCAAGAAGATTGAAAGAACGACAAAACGTTTTATAATTGACATTATGGAGTGCTATGCGCCACGCGCAAAAATGTCGTGTGTGACGTTCGGAAGAGTGCTTTTCGGTGTGTGGCACAGGTAAAACGGAAACGAAATTGGAGTGAGATACTTACTTTGATCAAGTTCAAGAAAAAAACGATATGTTTTACCAGAAACAAGTGGCGCTGGGTGATCGTTCTGCTTATTACGGTTGCGCTGCTGTTTACCGTGGTGCTTGATACATCGATCTTTGATTCGAGAAAGACGGTGTCTTACGTGGGCAAAAACGCGCGTTCTATCGGCGTGCTCAATGGTGAGACTCCTTTCGTGCAGCCGTTTATCCCGGAGAAGGAGCATGTCGATTTTGTGGAGATCCGTTTTTCCACGAACACGGAGCCGGGCAACGTGCTGGCGCCGCAGGGATATCTGGAGTTCCAGCTTCTGGACCAGAACAATACGGTCTTGAAGGAACACCGCGTCCAGATCAAGGAAATGAAGGAGAATGAGTACCTGCGTTTCGCACTGGATCTCAATCTGGATACGGAGCTGGTGTACAACATTACTCTTCGCGTTTTCGGGACTGTCGGTGAGGAAGTCCCGACAGTGTGGCTTTCCAATAACGTGCAGGATGCGCTTCGAAGCGTTACCTATCCGGGCTGCAATGAGACGGTGCATCTGCAGAGTAATGCCCAGATCTGCTATTCCGAGATGGATTATCCGGGAATGATCATCAGTATCTTCCTTCTGCTTCTTTGCTCGGTCGCGGCTTTGCTCAATGTACATCTGTCCGAAAAAGACAACGAGAAACTGACTCTCATCGTTATGTTCCTGATGCCGATCCTGATGTTCGTCATCGTGGAGCTCCTGAACAAGAACACGGTCCTTTCGAAGACCTTCCCGGTTTGCCTGATCAACTACGTATTCTATCTTCTGCTTTACGTTCTGTTGTTTGTCTCGTTTAACCGGTTCCATATCACTACCGTCGTTGCCAACACCCTCATCATGGTGCTGGCGGTATTCAATCATTTCAAGCTTCTGTGGCGTGGTGAGCCGATCCAGATCCTGGACGTAGTTACGCTGCAGACCGCCATTAACGTTTCGGGAAGTTACAAGATCGAGCTTTCGCCGATCCTGATCATCTCCTTCCTTCTGTTCTTCTTTTCCGTCATCATTGCCCTGAAGTGCCAGTACAGGATCGTCTTAAAAAGAACCCGCGTCTCGCTCTGGGTGTTCGGAATGGGACTTCTTGCGATCTTTGTTACGTCGCTTTTCAGCATGGGTCGGGATAAGGTTACGGCAGTCGGTATCATGCAGAAGATGGGTGTGGTGAATAATGCCTGGAACCAGCCGTCCAACTACTCCAACAACGGTATGATCATTGCGCTGACCATGAATGCGCAGCATATTACCGTGCAGATCCCGGAGGAATACGGGGAAGAGTCTCTGGAAACTATCCACCGGCATATCGAATCGGAGAAGGAATACACCATGCTTCCGAATGAAGTGGTGGAGCAGTATGAAAGTGAGAAGGCCGCGAATGCCGAAGCAGGTGAAAGACAACTGCAGAAGGGTGAGAAACCGCATATCATCTGCATCATGAACGAATCCTACACAGACCTGTCTTCGGTCGGATCTTTTGAGACGAACCTGCCGATGCATCCTTACATGGATTCGATGTTTGCAGGAAAGAATATCCTCCATGGTGACCTCAGCGTTTCCACATACGGCGGTGGTACGGCAAACTCCGAGTTTGAATTCCTGACAGGAAACTCCATGACATTCTTCCCGACCGGAAGTATTCCGTACCAGCAGTACATCACGAAAGATACCGGTTCGCTGGCGCGTTACCTGAAGACGCTCGGCTATCAGGCACTGGCACTGCACCCGTACCTGGCCAGCGGATGGAACCGTCCGGAAGTCTATGATCTGATGTCCTTTGACCATTTCTATACCATCGACGATTTCGGTGACGACACCGAGTATCTGAGAACCTATATCTCCGACAAAAGCGACTACAAGAAGGTGGTCGAGATCTTCGAGCAGAGAACGCCGGGCGTGCCGATGTTCATGTTTAACGTGACCATGCAGAACCATGGTTCCTACAAGAGCACCGATCCGAGCTTCAACCAGGACGTGCGTCTCCTGGAGTATCCGGATATGTTCCCGGAAACCGAGCAGTACCTGTCTCTGGCGAGACAATCGGATGTGGCACTGGAATACCTTATCGAGTACTTCAAGAAAGTGGACGAGCCTGTAGTGATCTGCTTCTTCGGTGACCACCTGCCCAGCATGAACAACGGCTTCTATGAGAAACTTCTCGGAAAAGAAACGACAGAGCTTTCCAGCCGCGAGATGCAGAAGCTCTATACGACGGATTTCTTCATCTGGGCCAACTACGATATTCCGGAGTACGAAGTAGAGAATATCAGCCTGAACTATCTGTCTACGCTACTTCTCCAGACAACGGGACTGGATCTTCCTGAATATAATCTCCTGATCGCGGAAGCATATGAAAGCTTCCCGGTGATTTCGAAGATGGGTATCCTCGATAGTGAAGGAAACCGTTATAACACGATGGAAGAAGTCATGTGGCTCGAAAAAGCGGCTATCCTCAGAGACTATAATATCCTGACATATAATAACGTGCTTGACGAAGACAATCGTATCCCACTGTTCTTTGACGGCGTGTATTATCACCCGGCCACGACGGAATACGACGAATATATGAAAAAGAAACACAACCAGTAAAGAGGAGAATGAGTTTGGAATACACATCTTTCGATCAGTTAGATTTGTCCGAGGAGGTCATGCGCGCCCTGGACAAAATGGGCATGAAAACACCGACATCAGTACAGAAGCAGGCGATCCCTCTCATGATGGATAACCGCTGTGTCATAGCAAAAGCACCTACCGGCACGGGTAAAACGTTTGCTTTCGGTATCCCGATCCTGGAATACCTGAACATGGACGCCGACTTCGTACAGGCACTTATCCTTTGCCCGACAAGAGAACTGGCACTTCAGATCTGCACGGAACTCCGCGGCCTGGGTGCTTTTATCAAGGGACTGAAGATCTGCGGCATCATCGGCGGACAGAAGATGGACAAGCAGGTACAGATGCTGAAGAAGAAACCACAGATCGTGGTAGCTACACCGGGCCGTCTTCTGGACCATGTGCAGCACAGAAGCATCGACATTTCGAACATTTATACACTGGTCCTTGACGAGGCGGACAAGATGCTGGACATGGGCTTCATCAAGGACATAAGAAAGGTCATGAAGCTGACGCCGAAGGACAAGCAGATCGCGATGTTCTCGGCAACGATGTCGCGTGAAGTCATGGACATCACATGGGAGTATATGGAGGGTGCCGACGAGATCGAGGTCGCACCGAAAGAAGAGGATATGCCGAAGATCAAGCAGTATATCCTGCACATCGAAGAAAGACAGAAAATGCCGGCGTTCGGCAAGATCATGGAAGAGTACGACTGCCATCGTGTAATGGCGTTCTGCAATACCAAGACGCGTGTTCGTGTCGTTACCGAGGGCATCAAGAGCCTCGGCTACAAGGCGGAGTGCCTGCATGGCGATATCGGCCAGGGCGCGAGAAACCGTATCATGGACGATTTCCGGAGAGGCAAGTTCAATATCCTCGTGGCGACAGACGTGGCGGCGCGAGGCATCGACGTGTCCGATATCGACACGGTCTTCAACTTCGAAGTGCCGAACGAAAACGAATACTATCTGCACCGCATCGGCCGTACGGGACGTGCGGGACGCGCCGGCCAGGCGTTTACTTTTGTAACTTACGGGCAGTCTCCGCGTATGGATGACATCATCCACTACACGAAGGTCGCCACGGAAGAATTGGGGATGGAATTATGAAAGAGAAACTGAAATGGATCGTGCCTTTCGCGATCATCCTGCTTGTAGGCGGGATCTTATGGTTTGCGATCACGAAGGTAAAAGATTCTGTGGATCGAGAACTGCCGTCTGCGGCGGAATCTTCTACGCAGGCTTCCAAGGAACAGACAACAACGAATAACAGTCAGGATACGACTACCGGCTCTTCGGACACAAGTGCTGAAAACACTTCCGATACTTCGGCTTCGGAAACGGACACGTCCTCCGAGACGACAGGAGAGGCGACACCGGTACCGAATCCGCTTGGCGGAAAAATGTACGCATCCGGAACCATCGAGGGCGATGGTCGTGAGGGCACAAAAGGCACCGGCAAATTCAATTACGGTGAAGCCTTGCAGAAATCTCTTGTTTTCTACGAATTGCAGCGTTCCGGCGCGCTTCCGGATGTGACGCGTTGTAACTGGCGTGGTGACTCCGCGCTGACAGACGGCAGCGATGTGGGTGTGGATCTGACCGGAGGCTGGTTCGATGCCGGAGACAACGTGAAGTTCAATCTCCCTATGGCATACTCCGCCGCGGTGCTGGGCTGGTCCGTGTACGAGGATAAGGACGCCTATGTAGAGAGTAACCAGCTGGATTACGCGCTTGGCAACATCCGTTGGGCGAACGAGTATTTCATCCGTTGCCATCCTTCCGACGAAGTGTTCTACTATCAGGTGGGCAACGGTTCCCAGGATCACACATGGTGGGGTCCGGCCGAATGCGTCAGCTACCAGATGTCGAGACCATCTTACTGTGTTACGGCAGACAAACCAGGTTCCGCCGTCACGGGAGAGGCGGCAGCCTCCCTGGCGGTGAGCAGCCTCGTCTTTAAAGAGGTGGATCCTGCGTTCAGTAAGCTTTGTCTGGAGCATGCGATCTCCCTGTATGCATTTGCAGATAAGTACAAGAGCGACGCCGGATATACTGCGGCAGAAGGCTTCTACAACTCCTGGAGCGGCTTCTACGACGAGCTGTCCTGGGCAGGTGTATGGCTCTACCGCGCAACCGGCGACAACAGCTACCTCGACAAGGCAAAAGAATACTATTCCAAAGCCGGACAGGACTATAAGTGGTCGCTTTGCTGGGATGACGTGCATATCGGCGCGGCCGTGCTTCTTGCACAGGAGACCGGCGAAAGCACTTACTCTTCTGCGGTAGAGAAGAACCTGGACTTCTGGACGACCGGTACTTCTGACGGAGAGCGGATCACATACACACCGAAGGGCCTGGCCTGGCTCGACAGCTGGGGCTCCCTGCGCTACGCAACAACGACAGCATTTGTTGCTACCGTTTACAGCGAGTGGGAAGGCTGCCCGTCGGAAAAGAAAGACACCTACTGGAACTTTGCCGTTTCCCAGGCGGACTACGCACTGGGCAGCACAGGCTTTTCCTACATGATCGGATTCGGGGACAGCTACCCGGTACATCCGCACCATAGAACGGCCCAGGGTTCCTATGCCGACAACATGAATACACCTTCGGAAAGCCGCCACATCCTCTGCGGGGCGCTTGTCGGCGGACCGGACGCGTCCGACGGATATACGGACGAAGTCTCCAATTACAACACCAACGAAGTGGCCTGCGACTACAATGCCGGATTTACAGGCCTTCTCGCGAAACTGTACACACGTTATCACGGTGAGACGCTGACGGGATTCGGCTGTTGCGAGATCCCGAGCGAAGAATATAAGGTCGATGCGACGCAGAACGCCAGCGGCAGCGACTTCCTCGAGATCAAGGCTGTTGCGTACAACATGACTGCATGGCCGGCCAGAGCTCCGGAGAAGCTGGAGCTCCGCTACTATTTCGATGTTTCCTCGGTCTTTGCTTCCGGAGGGAAGATCTCGGATCTGAAGCTTTCGACAAACTATATCCAGGATGCGGAGGCCAAGGGCATCTTCGAGGCTCCCGGTGCGGCGGATACGGCGTACGTATCCATCGTGTTTGCGCCGAATGCCTGCTATCCGGGTGGTCAGGAAGAGTATAAGAAGGAAGTGCAGTTCCGCATCACCGGCATCGATCCGAGTGTGCAGGCAACGGCTTCTGCGTGCCTTTACGAAAACGACATGCTGGTTTACGGCGAGGAACCGACAGGCTCGAGCTCCGTGACTCCGACTCCGGCAACGACCGCGGCCCCGACACCAACTACGGCGCCGGCACCGACAGGCCCTGTGGATACACTGCCTTCCGGTCCTACCGACCCGTCTGTTCCATCCGATCCTTCGACGCCGAGCGAGCCGTCCAAGCCGTCCGATCCGACGAAGCCGACGGACCCGACCAAGCCGGGTGACCCTTCTGCGCTGAAGCTTACGATCGAATATGCACAGTCCGGTTCGGCTAATGCCATCTCCGGAAACATGACGATCGAGAACACCTCCGACAAGGCCATTGACCTGTCCGATGCGGAGATCCTGTACTACTTTACCAACGAAAAAGCACTGGAACTCGAGTTCAGCTGCTACCACGCAGCGGTATCCCGAAAAGACGGAAAATACGACGCGATTAACACTGTTACGGGTGCTTTTGGCAAGGTCGAGCCGGCCAAGAAGGGCGCAGATATGGTCTGCACCATGGCATCCTTCGGCAAGATCTCGCTGGGCAAGGGCGACAAGCTGATCGTGCAGTTCTCGATCAACCACAAAGACTGGTCCGACTTCAATCTTTCCGATGACTACTCGAGAGAGAAAGAAGAGAACATCGTCATCCGAAGCAAAGGACAAGTGCTTTTCGGTAAGGAACCGTAAAAATCACACACTTCCCGAATAAAACATATTTGACGTGACCGTTTACGCGTTATAATGGACACAGATGTTTTTTGGGAGGGTATGAATATGTTTACGTTTAATTTTCTGGTGGAAGCCGCTACGAAGAATCAGTCTTCCGATATCAGCATGCCGGCCATGATCGGCCTGATCGCCGGTGTGATCGTGATCATCGTGATCGTCATCGTCTGCAATATCGTAGGCAAGAAGAAGGGTAAAGAACTCGGTGATAAGTTCCTCGCAGAGCTTCAGGCGGAGCATCCGTTTGCCGAGTCCATCAAGGGCGTGCACTTCACCAAAGACGGGTATCTGATCACGGAAAACTATGACGGAAAACCGATCAACAAGAGTTCCAGCAAGATAACCAGGGCACAGAAGAGACGTGGGTATGTAGCCATTATCTATAAGCTTTCAGACATCAAATACGTATCCCTTTACGCGTTCAATGTGAAACTTGTGAATAATTACGGCCATGGCCAGATCATCTCGACCGGTTATAACTGCGCGGTGCTTGATGAGAATCTAAAGCCGCTCTATCCGGAGTTCAAATGCACCGGAAAGCTCGACAAGGCATATTTGAAAAACTATGAAAAAGGAGACCTGAAGGGCACTTCTCTCGCTTTTGTCGAGGAGAAAGACTCCGTAATGTGTGCGGCCCTGGTCAAGAAATACGCTCCACACGTGCAGGAAGTGGCCTATGAGAAGGTTGAGGAGATGGCGAAGAAACGTTAACGCATCACAAGAATCGCCCCCTGTTCTTATTGAAAAGCACTGGCCCAAAGAGTATACTATTACAGCGTGATTTCAATGCCGCGGGTTCTTTTTGCGCCGGAAACGGATGAGAAGAGGGAAGCGGATGAAAAATATTAAGTAAGGCAGGCGATTGATTTATGGCATTTATTGACGAGATTAAAGCAAAAGCAAAGCAAAACAAAAAGACCGTCATTCTTCCGGAGTCTATGGACAGAAGAACTTTTGAGGCGGCCGCAGAGATCCTCGCTGAGGACATCGCAAACCTGATCATCATCGGTACAGATGAGGAAGTGAAGGCAAACAGCGAAGGACTTGATATTTCCAAGGCAACGATCATCAACCCGCACACCTACGAGAAGACACAGGAATACATCAATGGTTTCTATGAGCTCCGTAAGGCTAAGGGTATGACACCGGAAGAAGCTGAGAAGACTCTCCTCGGTGACTATATGTATTACGCCTGCATGATGGTTAAGATGGGCGATGGTGACGGTATCGTTTCCGGTGCCTGCCACTCTACAGCGAACACTCTCCGTCCGTCACTTCAGATCATCAAGACAGCACCGGGCACCAAGCTCGTTTCCGCTTTCTTCGTAATGGTCGTTCCGGACTGCGAGTACGGTGAAGACGGTGTATTCGTATTCGGTGACTGCGGTCTCGTTCAGAACCCGAATCCGGAAGAACTCGCTGCTATCGCAGGTTCTTCTGCTGCATCCTTCAAGCAGCTCGTCGGCAAAGAGCCGGTCGTTGCTCTTCTTTCCCACTCTTCCATGGGTTCTGCAAAGCACGACGACGTTACCAAGGTTGTTGAAGCTACAAAGATCGCTAAAGAAGAATATCCGCAGTTCGCTATCGACGGTGAGCTCCAGGCTGACGC
>JAFZZM010000027.1 GCA_017615755.1 Clostridiales bacterium
GCCGGAAGATACGATCACTACGGCGACCACATCGATTGGTATCGGTTAACCGCAGACCTTCATTCCGTCCTGGATCCACTCATAGATATTGAGTTCGCCGCCTTCGAGGCACATCTCCGTATTCTTTCCGAGATATTTGAGTGCTGCAATGAAATCAAGCGGCGAATACTTTGCCATGACCAGTGCACAGTTGTTGCCCTTGCCATCGCCGTTATTGATAAGTGCCATCTTGATTGCCGTCTCTCCATCTGCCGGTGAACCATCCGCATTGAAATTGTACTGATCCGGCAATGAGAAAAGGCGGGTCTTTGTATTTTCACGGCTTTCACGCTTCGTAAGATAATTCATATACGGTGCGATCGCACGCTGCTGGATCATCTTTACACGTACCATATTAAAAGGAACCGTGCTCTCATGCGTAGCAAATGTCTCTGCCAGTAAGGAAAGATAGTCATCGTTCACATAGTACTCCGTACATCTTGCGACCTTTACTCCGCAGATCGAGGACGGAACCTGATATGCTTCTTCCGTTCCGAAATATGCAAATGCCACCATGGTGGAATCCTTCTGAAGCTTATAGTAAAAACCACTTGCATCCTTATCCTTGACCGACAGATAAGTGGATGATTCTGCATATCCCGGGTCGACAGAAATCGTCTTTGAACCAAAACCTTCTCCGAGAAGATACACGTATTTTCCAAGCGTGATATTCTTCACGCTGTCCGAGATACTGTTATCGGCCAGTTCTTCCACGCGCGCACCCCACATCGTATCCGGGATCGTGATGCTCTCACTCGTTTTCGAAGAAGAGGTGATGACGATACGGGAATGGGAGTATTCCTGCTGGGTATACAAGGTATAGGCAAAACCGTGGATCGGATCCCACTTAACGATCCATGCCTTTTTATGGAAATCATAGTGGGCAATGAAAACGAAAAAGATCATCGCAAGAACGGCAATTACGCCGAGAATGGTAGAGGCAACGCGGATACGATGACGGCGGAGCCGCTTCATCGCAAGTTCCCTTGCCTTCTCTTTATCATTCTTTGCACCTTTTTCCGAAATACTCTTTTTCTGTTCTTCTTCCATTTCCCACTTCTCAACTTGTTCTTTGTTTTTGCGTCTTTACAGACCTATTAGTTATACTACAATTTCAAATCTTTTTCCATCCAGAGCGGCAGAAACCAGCTCATCGTGCACATAGCAAAGCTTAAGTGAAAACACATCCGAGCGTTCTTTCAGAAGCTTAAAAAATATCTTGTCTCCCGGCCAGATCGGCAGATCCTGTATCTTCTCTTCTTGAACCCAGATCAGATCGCCCTCTTCGCAGGACTTCATTTCTCCGCTGAAATCATCACTTGTATAAAGAAATGTCACTTCATCGATATCATCGATCACGAAAGTAAGTACCGCACGAAGCCGAAACGAGTTTAATGTCAGGCCGGTCTCTTCTTTTACTTCGCGGATTACACATTCATCCGGAGACTCACCCTGTTCAATATGACCACCGACTCCGATGTACTTATCTTTGTTGATGTCATTCTCCTTTTTGGTCCGATGCATCATCAGCACACCCTGTGGTCCGTAAAGGTAACAAAGCGTCGTTTCATATCGGTTCATCATAATATTTTACTCTCTTTCGTTTTTAGGTGCACTCAAGTGCTTTCTCTTTCAGATTATTTGACATTCTTTTCACATGAAAATCATATGAAGATTTTCCTCGTCTTCTTGTTTAGTAAATATAGGATATCACACTTTATTCTTGTATAAATAACGAATGAAAAAACAAGGCGATTTTTACGTCGTAAATGGTATACTCTTGTTCGGAAAAACACAAAGACAGGAGAAACGACATTATGAAGAATTATTTTGATTTCAAAGGACAAGTTGCTATTATCACAGGTTGCTCTACAGGCTTGGGCGTTCAGATGGCCCGCGCACTGGCAAATCAGGGTTGCTCCATTGTTGCCGTTGCACGTCGTCAGGAACTGATCGATGAATTCACTGCCAGCGTTGAGAAAGACTACGGTGTAGAAACTCTCGCTATCCGTTGTGACATCACGGATACAGAAGCTGTTGACGCTATGGTAGATCAGGTTCTTGCCAAGTTCGGCCGTATCGATATCCTTATCAATAATGCCGGTACAGGTGCTGTTGCTCCTGCTGAAGATATTACAGACGAGCAGTTCCAGAACGAGATGAACATTGACCTCTTCGGTTCTTTCCGCGTAGCCAGAGCGGTAGCCAAGAAGTACATGATCGGCGCAAAGTACGGTCGTATCATCAACATCGCTTCCATGTACGGTCTTGTTGGTAACAAGATCTGCGGTTCTGCTCCGTACCACGCTGCAAAGGGCGGCGTAGTAAACATGACTCGTGCACTTGCTGCCGAGTGGGGTAAGTACAACATCACGGTTAACGCGATCTGCCCTGGTTACTTCTACACAGGTCTTACCCGTGACACACTGAACAGCGACTTCTTCCAGCAGAATGCCAAGACCATGATCCCGGAAGAGCGTTATGGTGAAGAAGGCGAGCTCGATACTGCAGCTATCTTCCTTGCAGCTCCTGCTTCTTCCTACGTAACAGGCGTCAACCTCGCTGTTGACGGTGGTTACACAGCTATGTAATCTGATCTGATTATTCACAATCAACGTTTCCAAGCGTTAAGAAGCTGCTTCACTATGAGGCAGCTTCTTTCTTTTTCCTTCAGGCATAAAAAGAGGCTGTCTCTTCGTGATCTCCATCACTCTTGAGACAACCTCTTCTCTTTTACTGATTCAATTAGCGATCAGACATGTGGTGTTCCGCAATCCGGGCAGAAGCGGGAATCGATTCTCGTCTTACCACAGGTCGGACAATTCCATACGCCTGTTGCAGGAGCGGCCGGTGCAGGTGCAGGTGCCACCGGTGCTGCAGGTGCAGAAGGTTCTGCCGGAGCAACCGGAGCCTGTGCTTGCGGAGCAGCCGGTGCTACAGGAGCCTGTGCTTGCGGAGCTACAGGAGCTGTCTGGGTTACCGGTGCTACCGGTACCGGAACGACCGGTGCGGCTGCCGGATCAGGCTGCTGAGCTGCAGACGGATTTCCGGAAACTACGTTACCGAAGCCCTGGCCCATCTTCTGTGCATCGCCCATGATCGGGTTAAGCGCATCTCTCGTCATATTGATCACGCCGCCCATCGCGCCGAGTGTAACGCCGAGTCCTGCGATATCGCCGATTCCGGATCCACCACCGGATCCGCCGCCGGTAATACCGTTCTGCATGGCCTCCATGCCGACCTTTCTGGCGGTCTCGTCCTGATAGGTGTAACCCTTCATCTTCATTTCCTGAGCCTCAGCCTGGGCCTGCATCATGTATGCTTCGGCCTCTGCCTGTGCCTTGATACGAAGAGCATCTGCCTCACCCTGTGCACTTACCATCTTCAACTGTGCAGCAGTCTGGGCTTCTACGATTTTTCTGCCCTGTGCAGCTTCAGCCTCTGCACGTCTGACCTCTTCCTCGCGGACTTTCAAGGTCTTATCTGCAAACTGCTGCTTGAGACGGATGAAGTTCGGATCCTCGTCCGGTGTCATTACGTTGGTAACGTAGAACTCCGGCATGAAGAGACCATACTCTTCGAAGGTTTCGTTGATGACATTTCTCAGGTGCTCAGAGATCACATCGAGATATGCATCGATCTCGAGGACATTGATCTCCTGTTCCTTGATGATACGAACCAGGTTGGACTTTACCTTGTTGATGACCAGAGCCTTGAACTTACCGGTTCCGTAAGCCACACCTTCTCCTCCGGTGATATCACTCTGCAGGAGACTGTCTGTGGTACCGACAAGCTTTACGATCAGTTTCTTGGAATCCACGACCTTCAGGTTGAAGTTACCGCTCGCACCAAGTTCGATATGCAGACCGGATGCCGGATCAAAGAGTCTTACCTTGCTGTCCGTACCCCATCTGATACCCATCTGGGTAGTCATGTTGATGAAGTAGATTTCCGCATGGAATACGTTCTCACCACCGGTGCCGAGCTTCATCAGATCACGCAGGAGCGGGATGTTGTACGTCGTCAACGTATGCCGTCCGGCTGTGAACAGATCCATCGCCTTACCGTCACGGAAGAACAACGCCTCCTGCGATTCGTGTACGATCAGCTGTGAGCCAATAGTAAAGTCTTCTTTCGGATGCTTGTACGCAAATACCTCATTACTGCCTTCGTACTTAATGACACTAATAATTTCCAAACTATCACTTCCTTTCCGTCGTTACTGCGAAAAATGCTATTACTGCTATAGGGGCAATTACGGCGATCGTCGCCGCTTGCCCGACTGCCATATTGAATCCGTACGCCAGGACCAGGAATATGATTAGTGGTACGGCGCACGCAAAAGATGCGATCTGCAATATGATGGCCCATGTACCGTCCATGTAAACGGCATACGCGATGCCCACTGCAACGATCAGGGCACACGGGATATCTACGGCCAGAGAAAGCCCAAGTTTCTCTTTCATGAAAATGCACAGGATCGTCGGCAGGATCAAGGAAATGATCACCGCATACGGAATACGCTTCTTTCTTTCGATGATGATCTGTTCCTTGCACGTCTCACTCAGTTCCGCCACATCTTTATATCCTTGTGTTTGTTCAAACTCAGAAAGCGCTTTCTTATAAACTTTTTTCTCGAAATACATCATGCCCTTCGCATAATGCTTGATTCTTTCCGCCTGGTCTTCTCCCTCTTTACAAACACGCATCAGATCGGAAGAGATTGCGTCAGGATGTGCGGAACACTCCAGCGCCGCACTCTTAAACATGAGCTGTGCCTGACCGGCAGTCGCCACATCCTCTTTTCCATCAAGGATCGACTGGGCCTGGTTCATCTTCTCGATAATACGGGTATACTTTCCATAGTCCGGGATCAGATCCTGGAGATTCCATTTATTCCCACAGTGTGCACAAACACATGCACCGGTAAGATAATGGTTTACAAGATCTCCACCACAGATCTTACACTTTAAAGATGCAGGTGCTGCTGTAACTTCAGGCATTCTTTCGACCCCCATACAAAAAGTCGTGTGGAAAGAGAGATGCTGCTCCTATTCCCCTCCCACAGCACTATTTTATTGTAGCATATTTTTGACACTTACAATTCCCCGAATCTCTGATATTTTTCCCCGCTAAAGCGCATATGTTTCAAAGATAGACAGTCTCCGCGCCTGTCTCTCCTTTCGGAAAATAAGCAAGAATTTATGATATGTTCATTTTTCCGTCCCTTCCATGACTTTTTATCGGCGTATAATAAATGTATGTGATGCAGGAGGTGAGCGTATGAATTTCCTACTGGTTGCCATAAATGCAAAATACATTCATTCCAATCCCGCGGTGTATTCACTGCAGGGCTTTGCCGAGCGGGTCTATCCCGGTGTCGTGAGTGTTTCCGAATACACGATCAATCATCACTTCGACCATATTCTTTCCGGGATCTTTTCCCAGCATCCGGATGCGATCGGGATCTCCACCTATATCTGGAACATCGAAGAGGTCAAGAAACTCCTTCGTGAACTTCCGAAGATCCTTCCGGACATGGATATCTGGCTGGGCGGGCCGGAAGTATCCTATCACTACGAAGAGTTTTTCAAGAACTATCCGAAAGTACGCGGCGTTATCGTCGGCGAAGGTGAAACTTCATTTACGCGCATCGTCGGCGCCTATGTCAAAGCCGAAAACGAAAGTGGCGATGAGATCGTCGAACCGGACTTTTCTGACATTCCGAATCTGGCGCTCCGCGAACGTCCGGAAGTAATCGAACATACGACCATCGACATGGATGCCCTCCCCTTCATTTACGAAGACGGCATGTCCACTTTCGACAACCGGATCGTGTACTACGAATCTTCGCGCGGATGCCCGTTCCGCTGCAGCTACTGTCTGTCTTCGCTGGACAAGACGACCCGCTTCAGAAGCCTTCCCTTCGTCTTCCGTGAGCTCCAGTACTTTCTGGATCAGGAAGTTCCGCAGGTCAAGTTCATCGACAGGACTTTCAACGCAGATAAGGTCAGAACAAAGGCCATCTGGAATTACATACTCGAGCACGATAACGGCAAGACGAATTTCCATTTCGAGATCGCCGGCGAACTGATGGACAAAGAAGAGATCGATCTTCTGCGCAAGATGCGTCCGGGTCTGGTCCAGCTGGAGATCGGCGTACAGACCACCAACCAGGATGCCCTGATCGCCGTGAACCGTTCGCTTTCTCTCCATAAGCTTACCGAAGTAGTAAAAGAACTTACCAAGGCGCACAACGTGCACATCCATCTCGACCTGATCGCCGGACTTCCGTACGAAGGACTAAGAAGCTTCCGAAGTTCTTTTAACGATGTATATGCCATGGCACCGACCCAGCTTCAGCTTGGTTTCCTGAAAGTCCTGAAGGGTTCTCCGATCGAAGCGGATTGCGAGAAATACGGCATCCTCTATTCCGATACGGCGCCGTATGAAGTACTGGCGACAAGATGGCTCAAGTTCGAGGAACTGCAGCACCTGAAATATGTTGCGGAGATGGTAGAGATCTACTACAACAGTAACCAGTTCACCAAGGCTCTGCCCTACCTGGTCACAGCTTTCGATTCGCCCTACGATCTTTTCTCGGCGCTGGCCGACTATTACGTGGAGAAGAACTACTTTGAAGCGCCTCCGGCCCGTGCGAAAAAGTATGAGATCCTGATCGCATTTGCCAACGAGAAGACTACGCTCGACTGTGAGGAGATCCTGGAAGCCCTGACGATGGACTACTACTTGCGCGAAAACCCAAAGAGCAAGCCCGACTTCGTCAAGCAGCCCCCGGCAAAAGAACTTTTCGACATGAAATACAGGGATCCGCTGACCGGCAATTTCCGGCTTATGGAAGACACGGAAGTTTCAGAAGAACAATGATCCTTTGACACCAAGAAAAAACACGGCCATCCGAACCGGACAGCCGTGTTTTCTTATGTGATGCAATAAATCAGCCCTTGCACTCCGCCTTGACTTCGTCGAAGACCTTCGTAACTTTCTCGTCCGGTGCTTTTGTAACAAGACTTACGACAACGATGAAGATGCTGGCGATAATGAATGCCGGCAGAAGCTCATAGATATTCAGGATCGTGTCTGCGAAAACTTCACGTACAACAAACTTCCAGATGAAGATCGTCGCACCGCCGGAGAGCATGCCCGCGATGGCGCCCCATTTGGTGGTTCTCTTCCAGAACAGTCCGAAAAGCACCATCGGTCCGAAAACGGCGCCGAAGCCGGCCCATGCGAAGGATACGATACGGAATACGGAACTGCTCGGATCAAGTGCCAGGAATACCGCGATGACGGAGATCACAAATACACAGATACGTGCCAGCCACATGCCCTTCTTCTCGGAAAGCTTCACTTTGAATGTTTCCTGAACCAGATTCTGGGAAACGGAAGATGCTGCGGCGAGGAGTTGGGAGTCGGCCGTGGACATGGTCGATGCAAGGATACCTGCAAGGATGACACCGCCTACGAAGGCCGGGATATAACCATGGGAAGCGATCCACTTGGCAACATCAACGATGATCGTTTCTGCTGCAGAAGCATTCTCATAAGTCGGAACGATGCCGCCCTTCATGAGTGAATAACCAACGATACCGATCAGAACTGCTACACCCATGGAGATGACTACCCAAACGGAAGCAACACGACGGGAAACCTTGAGTTTCTTCTTATCTTCGATCGCCATGAAACGCAGGAGAATGTGCGGCATTCCGAAGTATCCGAGGCCCCATGCCAGAGTGGAGGCAACCGGGAGCGCTCCATAACTCATCGTTGCTTTACCGGCTACATCGTAACCACGGAAAACATCCAGATATCCGTCGAAGTTTCTAACGTTATCAAATACATTTCCAAAACCATGGATCACGCCCTCACCTACGCCGACAACGACCAGCAGCGCGATGGTCATGATGATGGACTGGATAAAGTCTGTCGTAGATGCCGCCAGGAATCCGCCCAGTGTGCAGTACACAACAATTACGATCGCGGAAATGACCATAGCTTCCACATACGGTACGTCAAACAATGATGAGAAAAGTTTTCCGCAAGCGGCAAAACCGGATGCCGTATACGGGATAAAGAATACTACGATAAAGAGCGCTGCGATAAACGTGATAATATGCTTATCGTCACCGAAACGCTTGGAGAAAAAGTCCGGGAGCGTAACAGCATTGACTTTACTGGAATACACACGGATACGCTTCGCAACGAAAAGCCAGTTCAGATATGTACCTACGGCAAGTCCCAGCGCTGTCCAGAATGCTTCCGGAATACCTGTCATAAGAGCAACGGCAGGAAGTCCCATCAGAAGCCAGGAACTCATGTCCGAAGCCTCCGCACTCATCGCGGTAACGATCGGACCGAGTTTTCTGCCACCAAGATAGAAATCATCGGTATTCTTATTCTTCTTACTGAAAACGGCACCGATAATTACCATGCCGAGAAGATAGATACAGATAGCGATCAAAATAACGACATTAGTAGCTGACATACATAACCCCTAACCTTCAGACCAGGCTACTTCGAAAAAGCACTTGCCCTTGCCATTTGGCTAACTTATACTCTTTGAACCCCAATCTGAATAACCTCAGAATAGTTGTGGCCCTCTAACTCCACAACAACTCTATAGTAGCAAAGAAAAGTTTCAAATGCTAGAGGAAGCATATTTATCTTCTCATATCATCGATTTGAATACATATCCCGCACCCCAAGCTTCTGCTTCCATGATTTGCCTTTTATGTGGTGTATTCATGTCTTTATCCTGCTCTGTTTCTGAGGCATAAATATATCGTCCATTTGTCCAGTTATACACATATAAGAAATCCATATAGTTTTCCATCTTGCATACTCTCTGATGCTGGTAAGCATGGCGCAGTTCATGTGCTATAGTATCCACAAGTTCATGTGGAATGTTTATTCCTTGCGGAACGGGTTGGAAGATATACTTCGTATTAATCTCCAAATAACCAGATTGGGGATTATAAAAGCCATAATCGCTATTGTGATCTGGAATATCTGAATAAAAATTAATCGGAGGAATATCATCAATTCCGTATTCATGGCAAATTGCACAAACAAGATCAATCACTCGATTACTAAACTCATCCCAAAACCTATCCACATCCTCAGTTTTTCCGGATTGGAATATCTTCATCATTTCTTCCCAATTAGTATTAGAAAAACCATTTAATGCATTCCTGATTTCATCCGTGCACGTATAGTTCATAAATGAATACATTGATCTGGAGAAAACATCTTCTTCGATCGTTGCTTTTGATATACCCGCTTTCGCGAGATTTTCAAGCATTTGGGTTTCATTAACAGTACCATCTGAATTCAGATCCAGTTTTACCCATACCGGATATAAAGTGGTATTGGAATAGAACATATAAGGATCGCCTATAACATATTCAACTTTTGAAGCATTCTTCGTCTTGGAAAAGCCAGCCAGTAAGTATCCGCTTTTGGAAAAAGAAGTAGGCCAGATAGCAGCACTATTCAGAACGATCAAATCCTGAACTTCTTTTCGACCGGAATTATCACCATAGTCATAGGTAATGGTGATTGCTCCCCATACTGTAAACAGTTCGGTATTCCCTTTCAAAACCGGTTTATCGCCGATGTGATAGACAACCTTGCCACCTTTTGTCGTAGAAAAACCGATAATGGATTTCGTAGGATGCGTGAAAGAAGGCATCGATATTTCTACAGCGCTACCGGCTTTAAAGGTCTTCGTCTCCTTAGCTCCGCTTCCACCATTAGGATTATAGGTCAAAGTATATGTTTGTGCTTTCGGTTCCGTGATCTTGATCGTGATTACGCTGACTGCAAATCTCGACCCTTTATTCGGCACTCCGTAAATTGTGAGCTTATAAGTACCTGGATTTAATTTGGAGATATCTACACTTCCGTAATATCCTGAATTCTCCAAGGACGCCTTGGGGTTGAGGCCCATATTCACTAATACGTTTGCCGCAGCAACATCATCTCGTTTTTTGGAACTTAGTTTGACATTGTTTACACTTAATCCTGTGCCGGAAACCGAACAAGTATATCCTGCGATTCCCTGATCATGCACAGCCCATCCGTCAAAAGCAACACTACTTTTCTTTCCTTTTTCGTAAGTCACCGTCATCGTTGAGGCTTTATCTCTTGTCGATACACCCACGACCGGTGCGCCACTGCAAACGCCATAGTTGTAGGTTGTACATCCAGTATCCTCAACCTTATTCCATACAGGATAAAGTTTCAGATTACTAGAAGCTCTTATGTTACCTTGACCAGCTTTATACTGTGTTCCCGTCGCACTATCCTTCCAGCGATAGAAAGTATAACCGGTACGGATCGGAGTCTTGGTCGGTAAAGAAAAGAGAGAGCCGTCCTTTACTTCAAAACTGTCCGGGAGGTTTGTGATTCCGCTTCCACTGCCGGAGTAGAAAGTAATCGTATAGTATCCCGGGGTAGAGGCATCAACTTTAGGTGAAATGGTTCCGATCATTACCAGAAGCATCGCAACCAAAGCAACTAACGATACAAATAGTGTTCTTTGTTTCCTCATTTCTCTTTCCTCTTCTTTCATTAGTTTGAAGCTTTCTCTATTCTACTTTAAAATTTTTGATCTCGCCACATTCCCACTCCAGAACTTTCAGGATCTTTCCACCACGAAGACGTAGTCCTTCGACCCTTCCATGTTTCTTCCATGCTTCCGGAAGTGCAGGTAGAAGTTTTATCTCGTCTTCATGGCTCTGCACCAGCATCTCCGCAATACCGGATGCAGCACCGAAGTTTCCGTCGATCTGGAACGGCGGATGGTTATCAAAAAGATTCGGCAGTGTCTGCTCTGAAATCAGTTTATTCAGGTTCTCCAAGGCAAGATCTCCCTCGCCCAATCGCGCATACATGTTAATGATCCACGCACGACTCCATCCTGAGTGTCCGCCGCCGAAAGATAGTCTTCTCCTGATCGTGGCTCTCGCCGCCTCCATCAGTTCCGGTGTCTTGCTCTCCGAGATCTGTGATCCCGGATAAAGTGCAAACAACTGGGAGATATGCCGATGTCCCGGTTCTTCTTCATCGTAGTCTTCATTCCATTCCATGATCTGTCCGTGTTTTCCGATACGGATCGGAGCAATTCTGGAAAGCACATCTTCCGCACGTTTTGAAATGCTATCTGAAGGCTCGGTGGCCAGTGCTTTTTCCGCGAAAATGCAGGCCGAAAGGAGCTCCGTAATGATCTGGTTATCCATGGAAGCACCTTTACAGATCACGCCCTTCTCCCCGTTTGGCAGGATATAGGTGTTTTCCGGAGAGAGAGTCGGGCAGGTCACCAGATACTCCCCGTCCTCAACGAGGTAGTCCATGAGAAAGATCGCGGCATCGCGCATGATCGGGTATTTCTCGCGAAGAAACGAAAGATCCTTCGTGAACAGATACTGTTCCCAGATGTGAAGGGACAGCCAGGCACCACCCATGACCCAGAACGTCGCACTCATGCAGATGTCCTGTGGCGCGGTATCACCCCAGATATCGGTGTTGTGATGCGCCATGAATCCACCGCACCCGTACATTTTCTGTGCCGTCACGCGTCCGTTTTCGCGGATACGGTCAAGATGGGTGATCAATGGTTCCTGGCATTCGGCAAGGTTCGTCACAAGAGCCGGCCAGTAGTTCATCTCAGTGTTGATGTTGATCGTAAACTTACTTCCCCACATCGGCAGAAGGTCCTGATTCCAGATGCCCTGAAGATTAGAAGGAAGCGATCCCGGACGTGACGATGCGATCAGGAGGTAACGTCCATACTGGAAGAAACGCTCGATCTCCTCCTGTCCGTCGATCTTGAGCGAGACCCGATCGTACAGGTTCTTATAATCGGCAATGTGTTCTTGTTTCAATTCTTCCCAGGATTTCGCTGAAGCGTTCTCCAGACGAGCCAGCACAGAAGATTCCGGATCTGCTTCGCGGAATGATGTATCGGCGGCAAGAAGCAGGAGTGCCTCATCGGCCTCGAATACGCGTGTCGTATTGCCAATCACTTCAGTTCTTCCGCCAAACGGGATAACTTTTACGCCACAAGCGATCTTCACGCCTCCGTTACCGCCGGCGGTCGCGAGCATAAGCTGGACGTTTCCCGGTTTTGCGGTGATGCTGTCGGAGCAGGCGTTATAGCATTGTCTTCTCACGACCTGACGCTTATATGGAAGCTCTTCCCATGGTTTGCCGCCGCTTCTTCCAAGCTGGGCATGAAAGTTCAGTTTTCCGGGTTGGTCTGCCGTTAAGTGGATCGCCATAACGTTCTGCGGATAGCTGGTTATGACTTCGCGTGTAAATTGTACGCCCTCGCGTGTCAGTTCCGTCGTTACAACTGCTGTAGAGATATTGAGTTCACGGCGGTAGTTAGAATATTCTAATGACTCTTCTTCGAATTCGATATACAGGTTACCAAGCGGCTCATAGTGGCGCTGTTCCTCCGGAATCCCGCAAAGTGCGAAGCTGCAGAGTTCCTCTGCTTCCCTGATTCTCCCTTCGAAGATCAGGCGACGGATCTGCGGAAGTTTTTCGAGTGCGGAAGGATTATTTCTGTCCTGTGGTCCACCATACCAGACACTATCCTCATTCAACTGGATGCGTTCGGAATAAGGAAGGCCGAACACCATTCCTCCGAGTCTGCCGTTTCCGACAGGAAGCGCTTCTTCCCATGTCTTTGCCGGCTGGTCAAAAATGATCGTATCTGCTGAACTGTCTATCCTACTCATAGTATGCCACTTCGCCCTTCTCTCACGTGCGCTTTTTCATATAATTCTATCACACCCATTCGGAAACGGTTTTTATGTGGCATAAAGATGATCGGTTCGAGTTCTTTTCAATCTGACAAGTTGATTTCACAGGTTTCAACACGCGTGCTACGGATAGGATCTACAAAACAACATTTCTATCCTACGTGTTTTCAAGCTGGTTACGGATAAGATTTACAAAACAACATTTCTATCCTACATGTTTTCAAGCTGGTTACGGATAAGATTTACAAAACAACATTTCTATCCTACATGTTTTCAAGCTGGTTACGGATAAGATTTACATATCCTCATTTCTATCCTACGTGTTTTCAGGATAGCAGCAGATAAGATTTAGATATCTACAATTTTTATCTCACATACCTGAACAAACTTGTAGGATAAAACTCGAAAAAAGATATTTCTATCGGACGGCTTAGGTGCATTTAGTAGGATAGAAAGTTCGCTTCGACATTATTATCCGTTGTGCATCGTCTCGAAGCATCAAGTAGATCGAAAAGCACTCGCTTCCGATATCCCGTAGCAAAAGAAAAACACCTTTCCGTGCCTCCACGGGACTGTGCCCGGGGACTGCACGAGAAAGGTGCTGATTCGTGACTTTATCAGATCTTCGTATTACTTGATCTTCGCGGCCTTGATCTTCCAGATGCCCTTGGCATATTCCTTGATCGTTCTGTCAGAAGAGAACTTACCGGAATTGCAGATGTTCAGCCAGCACTTCTTCGCCCACGCCATACGGTTCTTGTAATTCTTGTAGGCCTGATCTCTTGTCTTTCTGTAATCGTCGAAATCGCCGAGTACATAGTAGGTATCGCCCGGCTGCCAGTTGCTGCCGTAGATAAGACCATTGAAAAGATCCTGGAACATTCCTGTTCCCTCGTCGTTGAAGGAACCATCAACGAGGCGGTCGAGTACCTTCTTAAGGCCCGGAATGTTCTCATACTGCCACTTCGGGTTATAGTATGCACGTGTTGCTTCCATATCCTCGACACGGCAACCGAAGATGTAGACATTGTCATCACCAACGGACTGTGCGATCTCAACGTTCGCGCCATCCCATGTACCCAGAGTAACGGCACCGTTCATCATGAACTTCATGTTACCTGTACCGGAAGCCTCAAGACCTGCTGTAGAGATCTGCTCGGAGATATCTGCTGCCGGGAAGAGCTTCTCACCGTTACTTACGTTATAGTTCTCGATGAATACGACCTTCAGACGACCTTCCATATCCGGATCGTTGTCGATCATCTTGGCGATCTCGTTGATGAACTTGATGATCGCCTTGGCACGGAAGTAACCAGGAGCAGCCTTAGCACCGAAGAATACGGTTACCGGCGGCATATCCAGCTTCGGGTTTTCCTTGATACGGTCATACAGGTTCAGTGCATAGATCGCATTCAGAAGCTGTCTCTTGTACTCATGCAGACGCTTGATCTGTACGTCGAAAATAGAATCCGGATTGACCTTGATTCCCTTTGTCTTTGCGAGGTGGTCACAAAGAGCTACCTTATTACCACGCTTAACCTTGAGGAAGCGCTCCATAACCTTCTTGTCATCAGCATACTTCTCGAGTTTCTTGAGCTGATCGAGGTCAGTTACCCAGTCTTCGTTGCCGAGGAGGTCAGTGATGAGGGCAGCCAGATCCTGGTCGCATACACGGAGCCATCTTCTCGGAGTAACACCGTTTGTCTTATTGGAGAACTTCTCCGGATAGATCTCGTACCACTCTTTGAGAGTATCTCTCTTAAGGATCTCAGTGTGCAGAGCGGCTACGCCGTTAACGGAGTAGGAACCGTAGATCGCCATCCAGGCCATCTGGACCTTACCATCGGAAAGGATGGAAAGACGGTCAACCAGCTCGGAATACATGCCCTTTTCGAAGAACTGCGCTCTCTGCTGATTGTTGATACCCTCGACGATCTCGAAGATTCTCGGGAACAGGAAGCGGAAGATATTGCAATCCCACTTCTCCAGAGCCTCAGCCATGATCGTGTGGTTCGTATAAGCAAATGTATTCTTAACGATCTCCCAGGCATCTTCCCATCTTACGCCGTTCTCGTCTACGAGGATACGCATCAGTTCCGGAATACCGATAACCGGGTGTGTATCGTTCAGCTGGATGCTGTTAAGCTCGGCGAACTTGCT
Organism: Clostridiales bacterium; assembly: GCA_017615755.1. Taxonomy (GTDB): domain Bacteria; phylum Bacillota; class Clostridia; order Saccharofermentanales; family Saccharofermentanaceae; genus Scatonaster. The sequence goes on from JAFZZM010000027.1 coordinate 14,991, forward strand.
GAAATCGTTGCCATGTACAGCCTTGTAGTTTCTTACGATATCCTGCAGGGATGCAGATACGAAGAAGTACTGCTGACGGACACGGAGTACCTTACCGTCGTAAGACGTATCATTCGGATAAAGCACTCGATAGATATCGTTTACGCGGTTTCTCTCGATCACGGCGTCATCGAAGCGTTGCGAGTTGAAGAGGTTGAAGTCGAACTCCTGAGCCGGCTCGCACTTCCAGAGACGCAGACGGTTCACGTTATGTGTGTTATAGCCTGTGATCGGCATATCGCACGGGATCGCCCATACGTCGAAGTCGTTGAAGTGTACGCGGACCTTGTCCTCGTATCTCGGAATAACGAACGGATAACCATTCTCCATCCAGGAATCCGGATGCTCTCTCTGGAAACCATTCTCAAATGTCTGACGGAACAAGCCGTAACGATAAAGGATACCATAGCCGGTTACCGGAAGATCCAGTGTTGCGCAGGAATCCAGGAAGCAGGCTGCCAGACGTCCCAGACCACCGTTACCCAGTGCGGCGTCCGTCTCCTCTTCCAAAAGATCTGTCAGGTTGATGCCGAAGCTCTTCATGGCTTCTACAGCCTGCTCATAAATACCTAAGTTAACGAGATTGTTGAGCATGGAACGGCCAACCAGGAATTCTGCCGAGAAATAGTGCGCCTGACGAACCTGAGCGTACTTCTCTCTTGTCTTCTCCCAGTCATCTGCCATGATCTCAACGATCGTTCTGGACAGAGCCAGCCAGTAATCTCTTGCGGTTCCCTTGTCCGCGCTCTTACCGGAGCAGGCCTTGACCTGGAAAGCTACCATATCCTGCAGTTCCTTAGCGGAAATGTTGTGGACTCTTGATGGATCTACTGTCAATGGCTTCCTGGAAGCAACAGGCTTTTTAGCCGCAGTCTTGGCAACAGGTTTCTTCTCCGCAGTCTTGGCAACTGTCTTCTTTTCTGCAGTTTTTGCAGCAGGCTTCTTAGCAGCGGCCTTGGAAGCCGGCGCCTTTGCCTTAGTAGTGGTTGCTTTCTTAGCTGTGGATTTAGCCGGAGACTTTGCGGAAGAAGCTTTAGCAGTGGTCTTCTTTACTACCTTCTTAGCGATTTCTTTCTTCTGTGCACGTTCACTCATAACGATGCACCTCCTTTTCCCCATTGGTATAAACCATTTGTTATTTTATCAGACTTCACAATTTCTGCAAATCAATGTATTCTTATATATATGATTTTTTGGAGGCGAAAGCATGACTCAGATCACAGAAGCCCTTGTACTTGCGCTGATTGCGGCAGTAATGGCCGTACCGGCATTTTTTATCTTCAACAAAATGCCTGAAGCGTGGCTGCAAGATTACGGTTTTGACCCCAATGCCGAGAACGTTCGCTTGTCAAAGCGGTTAAAGCCCTACCACATCGCTATTTTTGCGATCATCTATGCTGTCGTGGTGTTCATCTCCGCCTACTTTTATCCGGATTTCCTTTGTTTCTCGAATATCGTACGCGTCGTGGCTCTTCTGGTCTTGTTCCCGGGATTTACCGTTATCGTCATGTCTGACATCTTGAACCGTATTATTCCGGACCATATCATCGTACTGAGCATCGCGCTTTCCATCTTGTACTTCGTTACGGACTTCGTAAACGGAAACATCTGGATCGATGCCGGAAAGCCCTGGTATTACTTCGTTGGAAACCGTGTTCTGGCAGCTCTGGTCGGTGCCGGTCTGCTCTTCCTGATCGGATTTATCTCCACCATGATCGCCAAGGCGGAAGCCATGGGTATGGGCGACGTGAAATTGTTGTTCCTCTGTGGTCTTCTCAGTGGTCTTAAAGGCCTGATATTCGTTGTTTTCATCGCCTTTATCTCTGCCGCGGTAGTCGCTGTTCCTCTTCTTGTAAGAAAGCGTATCCGCATCGCAAAAGAAGAAAAAGAGATCCGTGAAAGTCCGGATCCGGCTAAAGCCAGAAAGATCCTTATGAAAAAGAAGCGCGAGATGCACTTCGCCGATGACCCGGATTACCTGGCCTTCGGACCATTCCTCGTACTGGGAACAGTGCTTTTCCTGCTGTACGAGCCATATTTCCTGGAACTGTTCAAGCTCCACATAGCTCCGCTCGCGGATCTTCTGTAGGAGATGTGAATGGCCAAGCAGAAAGATTTTCTATCCGTTATCAAGTCCACCTGGACAGACTACATTTTTCCGTTTCTCCGTCTGCCGAAATACCCTGACCTGGGGCTTCTTCTGACGACGGCTTTCGGTTTTTCGTTTCTGATCCAGACGATATGGCAGAACATTCCCGATGAGAAGCTCTTCTTCTCGAAGACCTCGCTCATCGGCTATTCGATCGTAACTCTGGTGCGCCTTATGGTACTGCTTGCGATCTTTGTATTCACCGGCGAACACTTCAAGATCAAGGAACACCACCTCTGGGGACGAGATCCCGGACTTGGCGGCGTTTTCATGAGCATTCTTGCCGGCGTCCCGGCCATGCTCATCGCCACCAGCGTACATAACCTGTTCATTTTCTTTGAACTGCAGCTGGAAAACCCGATCCCGGGCCGGCTTTACTACTATGTGACTAATGAATCCTCGCTTTTCGGCGTGGCACTGGTATTCATCATCACCATTCTGCTCCCGGCGATCGTGGAAGAGCTCTTTTTCCGTGGTCTTCTGTTCTCGATCCTTCCGGACAAATGGTGGATACGTATTCCGGTTCCGGCACTGCTGAGCACGCTATTTGCTACGAACAAGCTGGAATTCCTGATGTTCCTGGTTATCGGTCTTTTCGCTTCGGGCATCCGTTATTTCACCGGAAACGTTCTCTGCTCCTGCGCGATGAGACTCGGTCTTGCGTGTGCATCGACCCTTCTGGAGAAAGTCATTTCAGTTCAGGATCCGTCTAGCGTCCAGAACTCGATCGACTACAGCCGCACCGTGCTTTACGCCTCTTATATCTCGTTGGGTATCGGTATCGTCATGATGCTGGTGCTTTTCAGACAGTTACGGTATTTCAAGTATCTCCAGCACAACGAGGACCTGCACTGCAACACCGAAGAAGCCAAACCACTGGCGATCCCGGTTTTCGAACACTTGCGCATCGGTTTCTTCATCGGCGTCGCTCTGATCGCACTTTGCTGGCTACGCGCGTGATCCGTTTCGTTCAGCGGACAATTTCAACATAAAAAGAGGTGTCTCTTCGTGAAACCACGATTGAGACACCCTATTTGTTTTTATCGTTTTGTCTGTGTCGGCTGCTCGCCACTCTTAAAGATTCCCTCGTCCTTATCCCCGTCACGGCTCAGAAACGAGTATTCCGGGAGAGGCTTATCCACCTTGAGGTAGTATTTCATCTCCGAATGCGGCGTTGACTCGATCGGGTTCATCTCTTCATCCCACAGTTCTTCGGCCACGATCGGCTCACAATAGCCGCCCGGCATGAGAACATGAAGCGTATCTCCCTTGAACATTTTATTTCGCTGGGCCACGATCGCGCAGCCCTTCTCTTCGTCATAACCGGTCACAACACCGACAACAAAAGCAGGACGGTGATATGTCTTGTCCGGGAAGATCTGGGCGTTCTCACCCGGTTTATCGTAGAAAAAGCCGGTAGCGAACTCTCTGTGCACGGTACGGTCCAGCATCTCCTGCCACTTCGGATCCTCCGCATAGTTTTCCGGATCAGCCATATACAGGTCGACTGCCTCGCGGTAGGCCTTTGTTACCGATGCCGCGTAAAAAGCACCCTTGATGCGGCCTTCGATCTTGAAACTGGTGACTCCGGCAGCGATCAGCTCCGGTATATGGGAGATCATGCAGATATCCTTGGAATTGAAAATATAGGTACCGCGTTCATCTTCCTGGATCGGAAGCGGTGCCTCCAGGCGCTTCTCCTCGACAACATAGTAGCCCCAACGGCAAGGCTGGGCACAACTGCCACTGTTAGCCGAGCGGCCGGTAAAATAGTTGGACAGAAGACATCTTCCGGAGTAGGAAACGCACATCGCGCCATGAACGAAGCATTCCAGTTCCAGATCTGCCGGAATGGCTTTACGGATCTCCACGATCTCGGCTAAAGTCAGTTCACGGGCAAGCACGACACGCTTGGCGCCCTGCTCATACCAGAACATACAACCCTCACTGTTTGTGACGCTGGCCTGGGTACTGATATGGATCTCCATATCGGGAATAATACGACGGACTTTGCGGAATATACCGGCGTCCGAGATGATCAAGGCATCCATACCGATACGGTTCAGAAACAGCAGTTCCTCATCGAGACGGGAAATATCATCCTCGTGCGCCATCACGTTCACGGTGCAGTAGCACTTAACACCGCGTTCATGGGCATAGCGCACGCCCTCTTCCATCTCTTCATGGGTGAAATTGTCACTGAAAGTACGAAGGCCAAACTGTTTGCCGGACATATAGACCGCGTCTGCGCCATAAGCGATCGCGGTCTTGAGCTTCTCCAGATTGCCGGCCGGAGCCAGAACTTCAGGCGCAGAGAAAGCATTAATCTTCATCGTAGCCCTCCTCGTCCAAAGACATCGTATCCGAACCGGAATCCGACGGATTATCCGTCCAGTTCTCAGAGTACTTGGCAACATTGGCTTCATGCTCTTCCTTCGTTACGGCAAAGGCAGTCTTGCCATTTCCCTTCGCGCAGAAATAGTAGAAGTTACAGTTCGGTTCCGGATACAAAGCCGCCTGGATCGCATCCAGACTAGGCATACAGATCGGTCCCGGCGGAAGTCCCGGGTACTTGTATGTGTTATACGGGTCATCCCAGATAAGGTCCGAGGCGGTCGCTGCCCAGACATGCTCCATGCCCGCTTTTTCACGAAGATAGTTGATGGAAGCACAAGAGCCGAGGAAATGCATATCCGCATCTTCCGACTTCAGACGGTTATGGAAAACAGCAGATACATAAAGCATATCCGTCTTATCCGTCGTCTCCATCTGGATCAGGGAAGCAAGTGTCAGCACTTCGTCCATGGACATGCCCAGTTTTTCGGCACGCTCATAGAACTCATCGTAGAGCTTCACGTTCATGTTACGCAGGAACGTGGCGATGATCTCCTCTTCACTGGCATTCATATCGAAATCGTAGGTATCCGGGAAAAGATATCCGCTGAGGATATAGTCACGGTCCGGATTCTGCTTGATCGAAGAAACGAACGGATAGTTTACGAAAAGATCCGGACTGTTCATGCACTCGTCAAGACGAGCTTCGCTGAACGCCAGGCCCTTATCCTTCAGTTTCTGCTTGATCTGCTTATAGGTGAAACCTTCCGGGAACGTGATACGCACCACTTCCGGCTCCTGACACAGAAGGTACATCATCTCGTCGTATGTCAGGTCAGGTGTCAGAAAATGCGTACCGGCCAGATAACCGCCGTCAAAGCCGTTAAACTTACTCATAAGAGAGAATGTCGACGTATTCTTGATCAGTCCGGCCTTCTTCAGCTGCTCCGCAATATCTCCTGTCGTATCACCGGAACGTATAACGATCATGACCGCACCCGGGGTATTCTGGTTGATGACAAGATCCCCGTTCTTGATCTGTCTCTCCAGATTCGTAAAACGGGCATTCTGTGAAATGACGTAGTTATATCCGAGGAACACACCCAGGAACGCACTGACGACCACGCATGCGAATATGATCAAAATTCGTAATGCTATCGATACCTTTCTCGAAAACATGACGTTTCTATCTCCTTTTCGCAAGGCATTGCCGTATATTCCCGCGGCAAAAGCACTTGCTTATCAGCTGTTTTTCTTCGCGGCACGATCCTTGGCACGGAGTTCGGTGGAGAGGATCTTCTTACGAAGACGGATGTTCTTCGGTGTCACCTCACAAAGTTCATCGTCACCTACAAACTCGAGACACTGCTCAAGGCTGTAGTTAAGCGGAGGTGTAAGACGAAGTGCATCGTCAGAACCTGCGGCACGCATATTCGTAACGTGCTTCTTCTTGCAGACGTTGACCGTGATATCCTCGTTCTTCGGGTTGATACCTACGATCATGCCCTCATAGACCGGCGTTCCGGCACCAATGAAGAGCTGTCCTCTTTCCTGTGCATTATAAAGACCGTAAGTCATTGCCTCGCCGCTCTCAAACGCTACCAGCACACCGTGGGAACGTGTTTCGATCTCGCCGGCAAATGGCTCAAATCCGCTGATTACGCTGTTCATTATACCATTGCCCTTGGTGTCGGTCAAAAACTCGGTACGATAGCCGAGGATACCTCTGGACGGTACCTTGAACTCAAGACGTGTATAACCTTTCTCCGGCGGGAACATGTTGACCATCTCGGCTTTTCTTGCACCGAGCTTCTCGATAACGGCACCGACGAAATCCTCCGGAACGTCGATGAGAAGCATCTCAACAGGCTCACAGAGCACGCCGTCGACTTCCTTGAGGATGACCTGCGGACGGGATACCTGGAACTCGTAACCCTCACGACGCATGGTCTCGATGAGGATGGAAAGATGGAGCTCACCTCTTCCCTTTACTACGAATGCCTCAGTGGTATCTGTTTCTTCAAGTCTCATGGAAACGTTGGTCTCCATCTCCTTGAAGAGACGGTCACGAAGGTGACGGGATGTTACAAACTTACCGTCCTGTCCTGCAAAAGGACTGTCGTTGACGGAGAATGTCATGGCAATGGTCGGCTCATCGATGTCTACGAACGGCATCGGCTCCGGGCAATCCTGTGCACAGATCGTGTCACCGATGTTGATCTCCGGGATACCGGCTACGCATACGATCTCACCGACAGTTGCTTCCTGTACTTCCTGACGGCCGAGGCCCTGGAAACGGAGAAGCTTGACGATACGTGCGTTCTTGGTCGCATTGTCATCGTATGTGCAGACAACGACCGGCTGGTTCTGCTTGATGGAACCTCTCTCGATACGACCGATCGCGATACGGCCGATATACGGGTCAGAGTCGATGTTACTTACCAGAAGCTGCAGAGGGCCTTCTGTATCTCCCTCCGGGCAAGGAATGTTGTCAATGATCGCATCCAGGAGCGGGCAGAAATTCAGTTCCTTACCGTCAATGTATTCCTGAAGGTCAGCCGTTGCGATACCCACCTTACCGGATGTATAGATGATCGGGAAATCGATCTGATCGTCATCCGCACCAAGCTCGATGAAGAGTTCGAGGACCATGTCTACGACTTCCAAAGCACGCTCGTCCGGACGGTCGATCTTATTGATGCAGACGATCGGCTTCAGGCCCATCTCCAGTGCTTTTCGCAGAACGAAACGCGTCTGCGGCATCGGTCCGTCATACGCATCAACAACCAGGAGAACGCCGTCAACCATCTTGAGGACTCGCTCAACCTCACCACCGAAGTCGGCGTGGCCGGGAGTATCGACTACGTTGATTCTGTAATTCTTATAGGAGATCGCCGTATTCTTCGCCAGGATCGTGATACCACGTTCACGCTCGAGGTCGTTGCTGTCCATGACCTGCTCGACGATCTGCTCATTTTCACGGTAAATGCCCGCCTGCTTGAGCATGGAGTCTACGATAGTGGTCTTACCATGGTCAACGTGAGCGATAATAGCGATGTTTCTCAAGTTCTCAATCTTTGTCATACTTTGAGTCATTCCCTTCTGGTTTTAAATCCTTTTTCTTATCTTTTTCTCTCATATATATTCGGATCGGCGTACCGACGAAATCGAAGTTCTTGCGGAACTGGTTCTCCAGATACCGCTCATAGGAAAAATGCATGAGGTTGCTGTCATTTACGAAAAGCACAAACTGCGGCGGATATACAGCCACCTGTGTGCCGTAATAGATCTTGAGGTGCTTGCCTTTGTCCTGCGGTGTCGGCACCATGGCCACACACTCGGTCAGAAGGTCATTCAGAACACCTGTCTTAAGACGCTTGCCGGCGTTCTCGTAGACACGCTTGATCTGCTCGAAAAGCTTATCCACACGTTGTCCTGTCTTTGCGGAAATGAATACGACCGGTGCATAGCTCATAAAGGAGAAACGGTCTTTGAGCTGCTTCTCCATCGCTTCGAGCGTGCCGGTTTCTTTCTCGATCAGGTCCCACTTATTGACGGCAAAGATACAGGCCTTTCCTGCGTTATGGGCATAGCCGGCCACCTTCGTGTCCTGCTCAGTCACACCTTCTGTCGCATCGATCAGGATGACACAGACATTGGCCTTCTCGATTGCCGAGAGGGAACGGATCATGCTGAACTTTTCGACCGCATCTTCGATACGGCCCTTCTTACGAAGACCTGCAGTATCGACAATCGTGAACTTGCCGTGCTTGTTCTCCACGAGAGAGTCAATGGCATCTCTTGTCGTACCCGGAATATCGGAAACGATGGAACGCTCCTGACCGGTCATATAGTTGGAAAGAGAGGATTTACCCGCATTCGGCTTACCGATCAGGGCCACGCGGATCGTCTCGTTCTCTTCTTCATCGCTCTTCTTTTCCGGAAAATGTTCATAGATTGCGTCGAGCATCTCACCGATTCCCAGTCTATGGGAAGAAGAAATCGGATACACGTCTCCCAGGCCGAGGTTATAGAACTCATAGAGTTCCGCCGGCGGTTCACCGACATGGTCGACTTTATTGACCACCAGGACCACAGGACGGTTCGCCTTTCTGAGCATGGTGGCGATCTCTTCATCCGCCGCCGTCAGGCCCGACTGGATATCACACATGAAAAGGATGACATCCGCTGTCTCGATCGCGATCTCCGCCTGAAGACGCATGCCCTTGATGATGACATCATCGGACTCCGGCTCGATACCGCCGGTATCGATCATGATGAACTCACGCTCACGCCATACCGTCTCGGCATAGATACGGTCGCGGGTCACGCCCGGCTCATCGTGCACGATAGAAATACGTTCACCGTAAAGTGCATTGAACAACGAGGATTTGCCCACATTCGGACGTCCTACGATAGCTACAACCGGTTTGCTCATGCTTTTGTCATCCTTTCTTTCAATCTTCGTTTACCGGCCGCACGAGGCAGCCGCTTGATCAATCTTCCACGCCCTTATACATTGAAAGGAACGTGTCCAGTGCTTTTAACGCACCGGAACCTTCGCATTCGGCCACGATGACCGGAATGCCTAATCTCTCTTTAAACTGTGGCAAGGTCATATCATCGAGGAAGATATCCTCATCCGCCTTCATCATGTTGGCCGTAATGATCACCACATCCGGACCTCTGCCCGCCTCGCGTTCCGCAAGGACCGCATTTGAGATGTCGCCACCGGTCAGAAGACCCGAAACCGTGATGGTGTGACCGAAGAATTCATTCAGCACAGCCAAAACGACCAAATCGATATTATATAATAAGGAAATGTCTTTCGCAAACTTTTCCGTATACGGGGCGGCATCAGTACCGGAGATCATCATGAAACGCTTTCCCACGAAGGGATGCGAGAAAGTCTTCGGCAGGTGTTTCTTACGAAGAGCGATGCCCTTCGTCATGGCCGCATCACGCTCGGACAGCATGCCGACACCGTTTTCCAGCTGCGGGTATCCTTCGTATTCTTCAGCCTTCGGAAGCGGACGCTCCGCACGGACATAGAACTCGTCCGCTGCAAAAAAGATACGCTGTCCGCGTGTCTTCAGGAAATAATCCTGCCAGTAGGCTACCTGATCCAGAAGTTCTCCCGCCGTCTTCTTGTTAAAAAGCTCCAGCTTCACAAGACCGTTCTCCTCACGGAACTTCGTGACACCGACCGGAACGACCGCGATGGAAAGCACACCTTCACCAAGCTGGGCAAGATCGTGGATCGTCTGATCAAGCACCGGTCCGTTGTTATAACCCGGGCAGCATACGATCTGGCAGTTGATGGTGATGCCGTTTTCGATCATCTTCTTAAGACGCGGCATCAGCTTATACGCAAACTTGTTGTTGATCATCTTCTCTCGAACCACCGGATCAGTCGCATGTACGGAAACATTGATCGGAGAAAGATGGTAGCCGATAATACGCTCGAATTCCTTATCGGAAAGGTTCGTCAGCGTGACGTAGTTACCTGTCAGGAAGGACATACGCATATCATCGTCTTTGAAATACAAAGTCTCACGCATGCCTTTCGGATTCTGATCGATAAAACAGAAGATGCACTTATTCGCACAGGACGTGCAGTTGCACATGATCGGGTCTTCAAAAACAAGACCCAGTTCCTCGTCTTCGTCCTTTTCGAGTTCAACTTCAGCGATCTGGCCATCCGGAAGACGGAACGCCAGGAGCATCTCCGATGCACGCTCGCGGATACGGTAATCGAACACGTCCCGCACTTCGACATCGTCGATAGACACAAGGATATAGCCGGGCTCTACACCGATCTCCTCGGCGATACTTCCCGGTACCACTTCCTTGATGCGTCGGAACTCTTCTCTTTTATTCGCCACCGAAAAAACTCTCCTCGCAGCACACGTGAAACAGGCAGAAAAAAAGCAGTGATTCAATTTTATTCGAAACACTGCCAATTATTCGTAGTCGTACTTTGATCAGCTATTAAGCAATCTCATCAGCTTTATTGATGATCTCCTTGCCATCAAGATAACCGCAGGTCTTACAAACCTTATGGCGCAACATCTTAGTGTGGCAATTGGGGCACTCTACCAATCCTGGCAAAACAAGCTTCCAGGCAC
>JAFZZM010000001.1 GCA_017615755.1 Clostridiales bacterium
ATGCAGGATTACTTCGATTCGATCTATAAGCTCGACAACGACAGCCGGCTCTTCCCTATTACAAAAACTTCTCTTCACCATGAAATGACCAGAGGTGCAAAAGTAGCCGGTGTGAAACGGATCCGGATACACGATCTGAGACATTCCAGTTGTGCGCTTCTGATTGAACTCGGTTATTCGCCCGTGCAGATCGCCAATCGCCTCGGTCACGAAAGCGCAACTATCACCGAAAGATATTCCCATCTATATCCATCGGTACAGCGCAACATGGCCGACCGGCTTAATGAAACCTATAACAAATCTAAGGAGGATTCCCTTAACTTGTTAAGGGCGCACTTATATGTGGGCGGAGCCCACATCCAAGCGCGCTCTCCGAGGGGTCTTATGCAGACAGCACCAAAGGACTTTGTCCTTGTGGAATCCTACAAGGATCTTTCAGTCCTTGACCTTGACCAAGTTTCACTTGGATGGAGTCCTGCGGACGGCACTTTATCTCGCAACAGCACAATACAAGAAAGAAGGCATGATTTATGTCAATATACCATTGCTCGATAAAGATCATCAGTCGTGCTGGTGGCCGATCTGCTGTGGCTTCCGCAGCATACAGATCCGGCGAAAAGCTGTACAACGAAGAGACCGGTCTGACGCACGACTTTACCCAGAAGGGCGGTGTCATCATGAACGAAATCATTCTTCCGAAGCACGCACCCATGCGCTATCAGGATCGATCCGTTCTGTGGAACGAAATCCAACAGATCGAAAAGCGATCGGATGCTCAGTTTGCCCGTGAGATTGAAGTTGCCCTTCCATCGGAAATGACAAGAGAGGATCAGATCGAATGTGTACGATCGTATATTCGGGACAACTTTGTAAGTGAAGGTATGATTGCTGACTGGGCATTGCATGATAAGGGAGACGGAAATCCCCATGCACATATCTTGTTGACGCTACGCGGAATAGACGAACATGAGAAATGGCTTCAAAAGCAAAAGACGGTTTTCGCAAACAGTAGAGATGAGAAAGGGCGAGCGATCTACGATCCTTCTCTTCCCTCTTATGATCCGAAGCATAAAGAAGAAACAAGTAAATTCCGGATCCCGCAATTGGACAAAGATGGAAAACAGAAAACCAGAGTCAGAGAAGGAAAAGGGACAGAACTCCTTTGGGAGAAAATAACGACTCCGGCTAACGATTGGAATGAGCACTCGAAAGCCGAACAGTGGAGAGCGTCTTGGGCAGAACACTGCAACAGGTATCTTAACCCGGAAGAACGGATCGATCACAGAAGTTACGCACGACAAGGAATAGAAATGGAACCGACAATCCACGAAGGAATTGTCGCAAGGCAGATAGAAAAAGAAGGAAAAAACGCTGACAGATACGGTGATTGTCATAGTTGTAATTCTCGCAGTTACGCTTTTTCTTTCGGAAGAAATTGCGAGTCTGAATGCACCCAATCTCCTTCTGATTCAGATAGCAGCATTTCTTGCGTACTCAGGAATAAGAGCGTGGGTACATCACAAGAAAGGATATGTGAATTGAGATTAGAATAATTGACTGTTCAAATTCATAGACAAATAAACTCGCTGAATTCAAGATAATTGATGTTTGAAAAACCAATGCTGGCCTCAACACGTTTTCCCACACCATCATCATATACGACGAAAAAAGTATTTGTATTAGTATCATATTTCTCTATCAGGTTTCCTGGTAAAGAAATCTGTTCAATATCCAGAAGAGAACAAATATACTCTTCCGAAATATATCCTCTTTCAATCACTCCATTTCTATCCCTATAGACAGATACTCTTTCCGCACCGTCCTCAAATTGATCGTTACAAATCACCTCATATAATCCGTCTAAATCAATATCGATAGTGTACCACTCCGAATCCCCACTCCATCGATAATTCTCGGCAATAATCGATTGATTATTGTCATAAAAAAGATATCGGTGGTTTCCAGTTCCAGTTGTATTTTGGTCGACAACTTCAAAACTTCTATCATTCCCAAAAATGTGCTCAGAAGAAGAAGTTGGACCAGAAGTCTCAACTTTGGATTTAGAATCTACTTGCTTTTGAGAAGAGCAGGAACATACAAAACATATTCCTACTGCAAGCATAATAATATTCAAATTCTTTTGCATATTACAGTGGTTCCTCCCTGACTCGTGAAAGCAATAGGGACTACTGATGTGTCTATCAGTCCAGAATTATACCAACTAGTATATGCAGTAAAGTTGCACTGATAGTAGTACGCATCGGATGTACCTGATGATACTGTCACGTTTGTATTAGTAATTGTAGTTCCAACAATCTTCTTTCCTGTCGCACTGAAACTTGATCCATTTACTAAAGAGATGGCTGTATCGCAAGCGTGTTTCCAATACGGGTCGACATATCCATCACTGGAATACCCTCTCAAACCTCGTCTGGGTGTCCTTGCATTTGTATTTCCACTATTTGCGGTGCTATAGGCACCAGATTTTCCTATGACACGAGCCCAAGCCGAAGCGTTTGGATAAGAAGAACTGCTTTCCATGTATAAACTACTATTAGAATTTTTGCGTTTTTTGATTACAATTGCAATCCCCTTCTGGGCGTCAAGACTATTCATATCCTCAGCAAATATAATTCTTGAAAGCAAATTAGTATCTGTAAAGTTTCCCACAAGTATATTAGATTGCCCCCATTGAGATGTTGTCAATCGTTTCCCATATACAGTGTAATACTGCGAAGATCGAACTGTATTCAACCTAGTTGCTGTTCCTACACCAACAATACCATCCTCGGTTATACCTAGTTCGTTTTGAAATTGCTTGACTGCAGTATCCGTTCCATTTCCAAACTGTCCATCTGGAGTAATATTGTATCCAATATTATGTAAGAACGTTTGCAAAGACAGTACTCCTGAAGAATACGCTAAGCCGCCATTAATCGAAAGGGTTCCATTTCCAGCTAACACATCAGACCAAGAATAATCAGAATTTGCCATACAAATCACCTCCATGCAACTTTCTTGAAATAATCTCGAACTTTTCAATTTTCCTTACTAATATCTTTGCCCTCATTTTTCATCTATTTTTCCATCTTCCATCCGATATGTGATATCTGCATGTTCCGCGATGGAAGGATCATGTGTAACCATTATTATCGTCTTTCCGTACTTCTCATGAACTTTATCAAGGAGATTAATTACCTCTTCACTGTTCTTCTTGTCCAGATTACCTGTCGGTTCATCACATAGGATCAAGGCTGGATCATTTGCCAGAGCCCTGGCTATAGCCACTCTTTGTTGTTGACCACCTGATAATTGTAACGGCGTGTGATCGAGTCTGTCCGAAAGCCCCAGTACTTCAGTCAATTCGCTAATATACTCTTTATTGACTTTCTTCTTGGAAATCAACACTGGTGTAACGATATTCTCCTTCACCGTCATCTCATTGATCAGATTGAATTTCTGGAATACAAACCCAAGTTCACAACAACGGAATCTTGAGAGTGCAGTATCCTTCATCTTCGAAAGATCACTATCATTTACGATAACCTGACCCGACGTGACTCTGTCAAGCCCTCCGATTAGGTGAAGGAGCGTAGTCTTACCACAACCAGAAGCGCCCATTATAGCGACGAAATCTCCATCCTTTATCTCAAGATTCACTCCGTTTACTGCGTGTATTATGTTGTCTCCGACCTTATAATCCTTATGCAGGTCCACTGTCTTAACACTCATCACTATTCCTCCCTCGTCTCAATCATTTTCATCTTACGCAGGTATAATATCTGTGGCAAAGTTCCTATGAATATCAACAGGAATCCCAGAAGCAGACAACATATCAGTGCTGGTATGAAGTTATAGGAAAACAGATTCGCTGAAGCCGGTATTCTGATATACCATGGAGAAGATTGCAGATTGATTTTGCCTGATTCAATTTTCGCTTGAAAAGCATTTAGATACTTTTGTCCCGCACAGACCGGAATGATTGCGGCAGCTGTTGCAAGCAAGGGATAAAACATATTCTGCGTATAGATCATAAAGCTTGCTTGGCGGACGGAAAGACCGACACGACGAAGTGTCTGAAATCGGAAAGCGTTGCTTCTGGTCTTGGTATATAGTCCCATAATAATGGATACTGTTCCAAGAACAATGAGAATAGATAACAACATCGTGAAGATCGTCATAACCCGATCCGATTTAATCGCACTCATCTCCGTATATTCATACGTCGAATTAGTCTGTACATCTACCGATCCGGCTAAAGACTTGTACCAGAACTCATCAAATCCAAATACATCATAATCTTTCTTCATTTCTGCCTTTACAGATGTGAAATTCTTTTCTGGAAGTCCCCATGCTTCAAAAGAGTCCGGAAGACAGAGGACACTCATTCCGTATGTCGGCTCAGCACCATCCTCCTCTGAATCGGCAGTATGATAAAGTTTCTGCACCCATTCAGAGCCCTCTGTGAGATACTCGAAGATTTCTTTCTCGTCTTGGAGAACCACGATTGCTCCGACTCTTGTCTCCACACCATACCGCGTACCAAAAGACGTGTATCCGACATGAGCTATTCCTTCATCGGTTTCTATATATTTGTCATAAACGATCCATTTCTCATCGAGTTTCTGATTAGAGTCTATTTTTTCTTCTTCTTCCGTAAGTAATATGCCATCGAAATTCAAGAATGACCCGACCGGAAAGTACTGGAGACACAGATCCTTAAGATTCTCTGGCACCGCCAATACAACTTCTTCTCCTCGTTTTATCTTATCAATATCTATACTTCCTGCCAAAAGTTCATTGCTAAGTCCGCTCATCTCTTTTTCTGTGAGTCCGACACTTGGTAGCTCGTACATATATACAGGAGTGTCATATCCCATATGCGCGAAAATAGTTGGTTCCGCTATTGTTTCTTCATTTTTATATGGATCTTCGGCAACACGGCGGTTCAGGCTACGATTTCCCAAAAGTTGTTTCATGCCTGCATCCGGTTCTTCATCGAAAGTAAGTCTGCTAGATTCATTCATTATCACGGCCCAGACTCTCTCAACGTTCTCGTTGTTCTCAATCAGTTCTGGAAAAGATGGGATGATTCCCGCATCATGCCGATTAAAGACATTATTCCCTAATTGATTTTTCAAATAAGAGGAGCGGGTAACGACATATCCGTCCCCTTCCATGCCCATGCTCCGAATAAAGAGTTTCTCATCCAGCGTAGCCTGTTCGGAAAATGCCCGAAAAAAAACATAGCCGAAAAGTGCAGAAGATATCACAATCATCATCACCAGCATAGTACTCATGTCATGAAGGTCTATACGTTTGTTAAGAAGAGTTAGCCAGTTTTTCGTCAGTTTCGTCGTTTTTTTCGCGGTTTTTTTCTTCTTTTTGACAAACATACTGTCGGATGTCGCTAATAATTCCGTCGGGTACATTTTATACAGCCTATACAGCGGAATAAATAGCGACACGCCCAAAGAACATATGCAGACAATAATAGTTGTAGTGATCGGATCATACGTTATTCCCTTGATCATCCCTTCGACATGAATACCATCGAATAACCGAAGATGCCACAAACTATTAAGTAGTCGAATTATAGCTAAATGAGAAACATACCCAAGCGCAATTCCAATCACTGCCCCCAAAATACCGAGACCTAATATTTCTGCCAGAATACTGCCGATGATCCTTTTAGAGGACATACCGATACTTCTCAGTATGCCATAGCGCTCTTTGCGGTCCGCGAGAATATTCTTCGTAAGCATATATATTGCGATTACTTCCGTGACCATAACCAGTAATGAAATAATCGGAAAAACGATTGCAGAATAGAAGTCTTTCTTAAACATACCATCCTTAATTGCTTCATATCGTTCATCCAATGATTTACCATAGAATAATGAATTGTCTAGGCCAACCATCCGCCCATAAACATTACTGCGTCTTTCATTATATTCGACACCTAACACTGGTGCGCCCTTTGCCCTGCGTATTTCAGGAACAGACACTTCGAGCGATGCAGAATCTGCCCGAAAAAATACCGTCTCTTTAGTGCATCTCCGTATAGCTGAATCAGAAGGATAAAAGAAAACTCCCGGCATCGAATAATCACGCACTCCAGATAAGGGGGATCTGTACCATCCCTTATAAACAGCATTATTTGAAAGTCTGAAGACCCCGGAAATCACGTATTCCTTTTCCCCAATATATTCCCCATCGGTATCGAACGACTTTAATGATATTGTTTCACCTGGATATGGCGGTATACCATACGTACTGGCAACAGATACATCCACCGCAATCTCATTTTCGTTTTTCGGATACGCACCACGGATACATGGAAGATGATACATTTTTTCAGATAACTCATCCTTGAACGAGACTGATCTAAAGGAAGCTCTTTCGTCTGAATTTGTAACGGTTCCCATCTCATAATAAAGACCGATTTCATCCAGCCATTCCACCTCAGAAAACTGATCTTCAAATCCGATTGGAGCTTCATAGGCGATGACATCATAATCACCCTCTAATGTAAGCGCTTCTTCCATTTCGGTCTTCTTTTCACTTCTTACCAGCAAACAAACGGAAGTAATAGAAAAGCACCCGAAAATGAGCATAACGATCAGGCAGATCACTCCGCCTGACCGCTTGTTATTCATCCAAGTTCTATTACGAATACTCATAAGATCACGTTTCCCAAAAATCTCCAGAGCCCCAGATATATACATTGGTACCAACAGGCTTTACTTCAAAGTACTCACCTGAATTTGCAGGGCCAGAAACAACATTAGAATTCGGTGGATAAGCAAAATACGTTTCCTCATCCATCAAATTTGTTCCGGCTCCATTCCAAAGTTGCAATTTGGCGGCTGGTGAAAGAGGAGCCGGTTTAAGACGACCATATACTGCACCATACGAACTAGAACATGAATAAAGCACTTGTGAGGTTGTTGTACTATAGTTCACTGTTCCTTTTGTAGCCGCAAACGATGTCACAGATGTCATAGCAACTACAAGTATCAACGTTGTAATCAAAACAATTACTTTTCTTGTCATAGCAATCCTCCTTCATTATTTAACAATCTCATATCATTCAACACTTTTTAACCACATTGGTCTGTACTTCCATAGAAACTGATCACTTCATAAATTCTCTATTGCAACGATATGAAGCGATCCGGGAATTCTCACTTATATAAGCGACAGTATTGTCATTATCTTTGAAAAGCTATAACACCATACTTTGTATTTTTCATATCACATAATATGCAACAACTCATGCAAAACAAATAAAAACAATAACTCTACTATCACACTTAACTTGATTATTTTTTCAGGTGAGCGCCCCCCCCTGCTTAAAGATTTTTGATTTTTCATATCTCGCTTCACTTTCTTAGTTCTTTCGGAACTTTCATTTCAAACGTTCCTTTCAGACTTGGAATCCCTGCATTTCTCACTGCTGTTTTCTTAACAGAACGCAGGATTGCGGATCTAACCATAGATTCTCTTGTCTTACTATTTGCCATAGGAGCACCTCCTTTCTATTGTGATAGGATAAACGTATCACAAATCTTTAAGAAAATGTTCGAACATGCAAGAGCCCCCCTCAAAAATGCAAGAACGAGATAGCATGTATCAGATGGACATGGTATACTTATATTGTATATTTGTGAGTATAATTGGCTTTTCTTAACTGAAGTGACAGAATGAAAATCGTAGTTTTTGATGACAACAAAGAAGATTTAGACGAGCTGACTCAAACGGTCCACTTATGGAAGTCTCATCATAACTATTCCAATGTAATTGTTCACTCCTATCTCGATATGCATACATTATTATTCTCTATCCCGGATATAAATTCATATGATGTGTTTTTTCTCGATATTATGACGGATGATGATCCTAGTTCCGGGTTCCGTTTAGCTGAAAGAATTCACCAACAAAACCGAAGGGCTTTCATCATATTCACCACTAATAGCAAAGAATACTATGAGAGTGCTTTTGAAATATCGGCTTTTCGATATATGTTGAAACCGCTTAATAAACAAAAGATTGCTTCTGTTCTAGATGAAGTATACTCACGATCAAGATTAGTGAAGAATCATGCATTTATCTTTCAGAGCGATCGCCAGCGGATGATTATCGATAGCGATCAGATTCTATATCTAGAATCGATAACGACAGATCATCGTGCCAAACTATTCTTGACCGATGGATCTGTCACGGAGATAAGTCTTTCCGGCACCAGATTTTCCAGCCTTGTTGATGAGAAACTATCCGTAGATTTTTATCAATGTCACCGGAGTTTCATAGTTAACTTGAATTATGTAACAAAATACAGCAGCCACATGGTTTTTCTCCATAATGACATTGAAATACCTGTCAGCAGTAAATACCGAACCGAATTGACCAATCGAATGATAGATCACTTTAAAAAGGCCTATTGATATGTTTTGGACAGTCTATGAAATATTACTGAATATTTATCAGGGAGCTTTATTCACTTGGTTTATCACAAAGATGCTTCCAAAAAAGAAGCCCGAATACCTTTCTTCGTTGGCTTGTTCTCTTCTAACAGCAACCGCTCTTTCGTTGTACCTATTCCTTTCATTGCCAGAATGGGATACCTGGATATTCATTTTTGTTATATTGTATGCGCTATTCTTTTTTGATGGAAGTATTTTGCAAAAAATGTTTTGGTGCTCGATTATGATTATCATATCAATGGGAATTATCGGCATCTATTACGAATTCTTCAGTATTGTGACTGGTGCTGACACTGAGAAACTTCTTTCAACAGGAAGCATACGAATTCTCTTTACCGTCTCCTCGAACATCTTCATTTGGTTAGGACTGTGGATTACCACTCGCTGTTTTCCAGAAAAGTCTCATTCGGTAAAACCTCTATATCTACTATTGTTTGAAGTTCTCTTATGCTCTTTTCAAGTTGATATATATTTCAAGTTAAAAAACCGATATGAAATACCTCTTGTTTGGTTATTTGTCGGGAGCCTCATATCCATTGCAATTGCAATCATTACTCTGATCAATTACCGGCTTTTGGAGAAACATGAAAGAGAGAAACAGGTTCTTCAATTACAGGATGAGATGTTGAAGGAAGCGTACAGCCAGACCGAGGATCTTCAGCAAGTGTATGGTTCGATGCTACAATTGCGTCATGATATGCGTTCATATGTCCATGATATACAGGAGATGGTTAATAACGGGAAACTGCCAAAGGAGCCTGAATATCTAAAGGATCTGGAATCACAAGTATTACCTCTTTACAGTTCTGGAAACCAGACTTTGGATTCTGTACTAGCAGTAAAACTGAATAAACTCCGGGCAAACAGAATTGCACTACGTGGAACTAATCTACATTACACAGGTGGAATGAGTATATCAGATTTTGAATTGTGTTCATTGATTTCCAACATGATTGATAATGCTATAGAAGCTCTAAATGAGAGAAAACACTGTGACGGAGACAGGTATGTCTACTTGCAATTCACATACTCTCCGGCTGGACTAACAATTATATGTGAGAACCCACTTTTAGGCATTCCACCTAAGATGCAACGTTCGTCTTTTCTTAGTAACAAGTATGAACCATACCATGGTCTTGGTATATCTATCATGAAACGAATTGTCGATAAAGCAAGTGGTACCTTTGAGGTAGCGGTAAACGATGATCTATTCAGAGTATTTATAATCATTCCCCCTAAAAAACGCTCCTCCACTGAAGACGGGAAGGTGATATCGGATGACACCAATCCAGAAACTCACTGAACATTTGATTCTAAAAGAGTATATTCCGAGCGAAGACCGGGAAATCTATGAATACGGTTTCGACATTCTTATCTATACAGTCTGGTCTACCCTCGCTCTTCTTCTCATCGGTCTTGTTCTGAGGCAGTTCTGGAATGCCGCTATCATTACATTTGGATTCTATACGTTCCAATCATTTGGTGGCGGATACCATGCGGACTCGCATCTAAAATGCTTTCTGACTATGATATGCGGATTGCTGGCCGGTCTATCATTTGTTTTTCTACAAGAGCATCTCGTCCTTCAACTAGTCATTGTAGGAATCAGCGCGATCGTACTTCTCATGATTCCATTAACAATCCATCCGAACAAGTCCTTTCTCGAACCAAAAAGAAAGCCCTTAACGATACGCTCTATCATCATGACACTTTCCGCTCTGGTTCTCGTCATACTCGTGAGTATATTCTTTGACAAGTACTTATGCGTATGTGCCGCCACCTTTTTCCTGGCAGCCGTTTCACGAATCGCGGGGAAAATGAAGTATAGTAAAACCAAGCCTGATCGCTTGTGATTCTGTATTGGGATAATCCGGGCTAGAGAAAATAATGATCCGTGTTTAATTCAATCTCAATCCCCATCGTTTCTTTTATCTTTCGATTCATTTCTATCAACAGATTCGATATCATCTCTCTTGTCTGTGTTACCTCTGAATAGAATCGGAAATAGTAATCGTGCTTGCCGCTAACACCGTCAAATATTATTTTAGTCAGACCATACTTGAAATTAACAAACAATCCTTGGATTTCTCCGCTCATAGAATTACTTGACACAAGTCCGAATACGTCAGATAATATACACAATGAATATTCAAGAACAAGAGGTGACAGTATGGGACAGGTTGCGTTTTTACTTAATATGAGTATTCTTGGGATCAAAAACATTGAAAAAGAGATAAGAATAGATTTTTATGGAAAACAAGTAAATAAGAGTTTTGATTCCGAACAAAATAAAATCAAAGTTATATACGGTGAGAACGGAGCAGGGAAAACAGCCATTGTTACTGCTGTAGATATTGTAAAAGAGTTTGTACTAGACGATAACTACCTAAGAAATCCAAAGAATCAATTGTTATTGGCAGAACTAATAAATAAACAATCCAAGAGATTTGTCTTCAAGTGTGAATTTGCTACTTTTGTAGACTCTTTATACATATTTGAATATCAAGTTTGTCTTTCGTTTGACGAAAACGGAGAAGTATGTGTTGATTTCGAAAGCCTGAAATACAAGAAGAATAATAGCAGAAATGTTCAAACAACTGCATTTGTGTGTGAAAAAGGCGTGTTAACTGAGCTTAATGTTGATAAATCAGAAAGAGATGGGTTTATAGAAAAGACAAAAAACTTATTATCTAAACAATCTGCTATATTTTCTATATTTCGATCGATAGCTCAGAATCAAAACGCATTCAAAGAGAGAATGCTTTTCGTTTACCCTGTTGTTTTTTTCTTATTACTATCGACCTACTTTGATAGAGAAGATAGACATATTACATACTATCAGAAATTAAGGATTAATGAGTTGAGACGTAGCCAGTTACCGGGAGAGACTGTGATTGAGGAAATCGTTCAGAGTATTCCTGCAAATGAGCGAAAAATCCCAATTAAAGAATATGAAAAATATAAGAGTAAAATATTGGGGTTAGAGAGATTTATTAAACTATTCAAACCTACGTTATCAAAGATTGATATAGATAAAAAAGTGGATGGAGAATTCTATATTTGCCGGATAATTATGAATTATGGCAACTACACTGTTGATAGGGAATTTGAGAGTGCTGGAATTAAACACTTAATTGATATGTATGATGCGTTACGAAGTGCAAGCAATGGATCAATAGTTTTTATTGATGAGATGGATGCAAACATAAATGACGTGATGCTGAGAAAACTGATAGAGTATTTCAAGTTTTATGGTGAGGGACAATTGTGTATTACTTCGCATAACACTGAGCCGATGCTCGTGCTCAAAGATAATAATAAAGCGATTGATTTTCTGACAAGCGACAATAGGCTTGTCCCTTGGATAAAAAACGGGCATTATTCTCCAGAGAGTTGTTATCGAAATGGAATGATAGACGGATTGCCATTTAATATAGATTCTTCAGACTTTATCGCTGTTTTTGGGGAGGTGAAATAATGCCTTTTCAAATCATTCTAGTGGTCGAAGCCAATCCTAATTCAAGATCTGATTTTGTATATATCAATAGTATACTTAAAGAAGTGTATGATATCCGTTCGAGAAACGATGTTAAGATTTCACCTGTATTTATGGGCGGTAAAGGAATGTATAAAAACAAAGGAGTTGTTAGTGAAATCAACAATAAAGTAAAAGAGTATTCGTATTTAGGAAATTCTCATGTAGTATACTGTTTTGACACCGACAAATATGATGTAAACCCGTCAGATAAATCAGCTCTGCGCGAAGAAGAACAGTATTGTGATAAAAATGGTTATCTTTTTGTATGGTTTTGTCATGATATTGAAGAGGTGTTTTTGGGGAAATCTGTTCACAAGAACGAAAAGACAGATAAATCGAAACAGTATAGTGTTAGCAATGCAGTCAAGAGTTTGAATCTGAACAAATTCAGAGCTGCAAGTATCGCCAAAGGAAGAAGCAACCTTTTATTGATTCTTGATAAGTGTTTTAATATTTCGCAATAGAAAATGGTATGAGATTGGCTTGTGTAAGGTTATGCGAAATAATAAGCCTTTGAAAGATATACGCATTCGAAATCTGCACTTCCTGACAGCTTGAACCTTGATAAGTGAATAGTGTTTATTACCATGCAAACAGGTGCTAAAGGATTTACCTATTCATGAAGAGACCCGACAAAGCCACTGTAATTCAGTGCTGGGAAATTTGTAGGCGTGCCTACAAAATGCCTATAATACCCTGCAAAAACTCGTAGAATATGAAGAACCTATAGGTTTTCGCTACTACATGTCGTGTTTCAAAAATGATATATACTCAATATATAGGCGCAAGCCTTGAGTGGGAATGATCGAAAAGTCTTTTTTTTCGGCTCAGGTCCTCGGCGCTAGCGCCTGCATAAAGAGCCTCGAAAAGACTTTACTCCCGCGTGAGATCCACGGGTTTTACAAAATAACAGCAGATCGGCTGAGGGAAACCTTGGCCGATCTTTTCAGTTTTATCGGAATCACAAATTGTTATTTCGATACAGGATCCATTCTCTATTCCGCATACCCCCATGGGGTATGTGTGCAAATACAATCAGACCAAATCCTTCTTTTCACTCAATTTGATCCCACTTTTTCCCATCCTGATCAGATCATTTTACAGAGAGAACGTGATATGATCTGACATTTCCATCCAAACATTCGCAATTTCCTCTCGAAAAGCACTTGTTCCAGTGTTTTTTCCTCACGGATACCCCTGCCCCGGTGGGATCATTTTCACGTTTTTCCTGTTTTTGATCCTACTCAGTCCCTCAATCCCTGAAACGATAGATGAGTTCCTGCATCGTATGTTCCTCATCCGAAAAATCACAATACACCCATTCGATTCCCAGAGGTGCCAGCGGGGTGGCCGCATCATATTTCTTATATTCCGCGCTCTTCAGGTCACAGGCCACCTCAGCAATGATTCCGATGTTGGTAAACAGATTCCAGCCGGGATTGTCATGGGTCAGCGGAATCTCCCATGTATTGCCGTGTCCGCCATGTGCTACCGCATCTACCAGATCTTGAAGAACCGCATCATCAGACAGTGTAATAATATATCTTCCATTTCTTATGTCATCGCCCGCACATATGGAACGCCGGCCATATTTGATTTGAATCATACTGTAGACCTCACTTTCTCTCATTATACATAATAACTGGTATAATACCCTCATAATGTGATTCGTCGGAGGATGAGATGGACAAAGATAAGATCATCAGATTCATAAAGAAACAGAAAGTCTCTTTCATCTGTTCTTTGGATGAAGAGGGATTTCCTAACATCAAGGCGATGTTGAAACCGAGGAAGTTTGCGGATCTGAAGGAGTTCTACTTCTCAACAAACACCTCTTCCATGCGTGTCAAGCAGTATCGGGCCAATCCGAATGCAAGCATCTATTTCTACCACAAGGGGATCATCCGTTATGAAGGTGTCATGCTTACGGGAACGATGGAAGTACTGACAGATCAGGAAACGAAGAACATGATCTGGAGAAAGGGCGACACGCTATTCTACAAACAGGGCGTGACAGACCCGGATTACTGTGTGCTGAAATTCACGGCGATGAAGGGCAGATATTACTGTGACCTAAAGACAGAAAGTTTCGAGATATGAGGGCTGAATATGTAGCGTGGACGGAGACATTGCCTATCTGATACATCTCCATGCTTCGACAAGTCTGTCCAGCGACCACATCGCGTTAGCCGGACTCGTAGAGGGTAACACTGTTACAGGCCGTTTGATCTTCGGATACGCGTATTTATCGTAATACTTCTGCGCAGTTTTCCCATTCACATAGATCGACCTGATCTTGGAGTTACAAAGGATCATCTTAAGATCATTAGGAACGACATTCTTGATACTGGCATCGGATGATCCTTCAATCTCGCAAGAGTGGATCACATCCCAGAGTGCCACATGGTTATGAAGCAGAAAAGCTTTCTTTTCCTCAATGGTCTTCGGCGTCTCCTCTTCAAACACAGCCGCCAGAACTTTCCAGAAACGGTTCTGCGGATGGCCATAGAAAAATCCCGTCTCCCGGGATTTGGCAGACGGGAAACTGCCCAGGATCAGAATCTGGGAATCGTTATCATAAATCGGTGGTATCGAATGTGTTATCATAACTCTTGTTCCCTTGAATATTCTTGAAGTAATCCAGCAAACGTTTTAGTTGCTCTTCATCAAGAGATTTGCACTGGTCAACTACTGAGAACAATAGCGGTGTTTCCTTTTCGTCTACAACGATATAATCTGGATGCTTTTTCTTACTGTTGCCTGCCAGATAATCCACGGAAGTGTGAAATGCATTGGCAATCTCCCTTACCACCTGAACAGATGGTGTCCGAACTCCTGCTTCATATCTCTGATATGCCGGCTGACTGACTCCTATTAACTTTGCTGCTTCTGTCTGAGTGAGTCCCAATTCCTGACGACACTCTACAAGCCGTTCAATTATCAATTCAATCTGCATCTATAATTCCTCACAAACTGACTCATGTGCACTGATTATACCATTGGAATAATCCATAATCAAACATACCGACCCGAGTACCTCGGAAACAGTCGCTGCATCTTCGGCATCAGATTTCTCGGGAAAGCAGGAATCTTCTTCCGAAGCAACAGAAACATCCGAACCAACTACAAAGGCGGCATTCAGCGACGAGGATATCAAGGAGGATGCCCTGAAACTGGCGAAAGAACTGGGTGTGAAGGAAGAAGAACTTCGCGGGAAATCGACAGGCGCGATTCTTGTGGGAGTCACACGATTTCACATAACAGAATGAAGATCGGCTGAGGGAAACCTTGGCCGAGCTTGTCAATTCTATCGAGATCACAAATTGTGATTCCGATGCAGGATTCATCTCTCATTTTTATACCCCCAGGGGGACGGATACCCCTGCCCCAGTGGGATCATTTTCACGTTTTTCCTGGTTTTGATCCTACTCTCGTTTATCAGGATAGACTCTATCGGGGCTCACTCCAGCGTTTTGAGCCTCGATTTATATCCCAAAGGAGTCATGCCAGTTCACGCCGATGGCGCTGTGGGAAATATCACAGTATTGGTAGCAACAGACAAAGATCGCGATGATAAAAAGGATTCCGCAAATGATCAGTCCAAGGTAATTTTCACCCTTGGCAAGCGCAACCAAAGGGAGCGTGAACAAACCGAAAATGCCAAGACAGATAAGCATATGAATAATCAGAACCGGTCTCTCCTCTTTTACAACCTTGTCACGTACTTCCTGATAGTCTGTGGATTCGAGAGGTATTTGCGCAGGCATCTCGGATACGATTTCTCCTTCGTATTCGCCGGAAAGAGTATATCTTCCCTTGTTGTACTCGATCTGTGTATTGGGCGGAACGATTCTTTTGTAGAGGAGCAGGAAAGCGCAGATCTCATCTTGCGTCAATTCGGTTTTGACTTCATTTTGGATGTTCGTGATGTGTGTCGCTTCCAGATCAACGCTCGAAGCGTGTCCGCGCGAGTAGTACAGAAAACCATCTACTACTTTATATAGATGCGTGCTAAACGGTGTTCTCTGTTCTTCTACATCAGGCATTACTCCCTGTTCCTGTATAAAGTCAACTCTTCCGCTTCCCGAAAGAAACAGAATTCTCACTTGGTCATCGGTAACGGTGATCGTGGGAAAGTTACCATAACCCAACTCGTATTTCTTTGCCTTATATAGATGGAAAAGGCAGAGCAAAATGACCGCAACCCAGACAAAGAAAAACGAAATAAGAAATACCTTCGATTTGCCCTTCATCGTTTCATCTGTCCTCCATTCGTTTTTTTATGTTTCACGATATCACATCAGCCGTTTATAGATCTCGAGCATGCTTTCCATCTGATACCTAAGAAGCCATGCGGCATTGTTAAAATCCGGTTCTGCCTTGATCACATCAAGCAGCCGTGGGAAATATTGCTCGGTTTCTTTGATCATTCGATAGATCCGTTCCCGGCTCAATCCCCAGCACATCGTCGTAATGTTATTGCACCTGTCGACACACTTGACCAGAGCCGCTTTGGGATTGGAGGCAATGCCTTCGTAATAAGCTGTCATGATCTCATCACGGTTCTCATCTGTCGTTTTCACATGGCTGAGAAGCCGGACGATCTCACGTGTCTCTTCACTTACCGGGAGTTCATTAATGCTCTTCCCACAGTCTTCGATCACATCATGAAGCAGACATGCCGCAATCACCGTGATACTCATCGATAGAACATGGCAAGCCATATTAAGCGGGTGATAGATATACGGCACATCCGATTTCTTTCTCTTCTGGTCCTTATGTGCATTCGCCGCATAGTCGACCGCCTTACGCGTATCTTCAAGAGCAAGTGTTTTTGCCGTTGCTTTTACATATGTCTTCATGTGCTGCCAGTCGTAAATAGTTTCTTTCGTCCTGAAAAAGCTCTGTCGTTCTTCCACCAGTGCGGATACCGAGACATCGAAGAGTCGGGCCAGTCGGATCAGTTTTTCAGTATCCGGTCTGTATTCATCCCGTTCCCATGACGATACCGCCTGAAAAGTAACTTCCAACTGATCTGCAACCTGTTCTTGCGTGAGCTTGCGTTCTTCTCTCAATCTTCTGATGTTGCTTCCGATACTCATGGTTCTCTCCTAATCAATAAATCCACTGTTACAGACACTTGTCGCTCCATACTGTTCCAAGTCTTCTCGAAGTATACCCTGGAAGCTTTCCATCAGACCTTGGTCCCAGCAATCATCTGTCAGGTCCAGGTCTTCCGGAACAAGAGTGTACTTCATTCCATTTAGAATAAAAGATGTCTCCACCGATTTTGCCGGCCATCCGGGTCTTTTATTCCATGCCGGTTTCGCTTCTAAAAGATCTTCTTTCCATTTCCTGATAAGAAACTCGATCGTCTTCTCATTAAGGATTCTCATGGCTTCTTCGAATGTCAGTTCTTCAATTTCATTCATTACGCAAGAGTTGCCAATCTTATACGGGGAATCATCAGGCTCGTCAGAATCGTAACCGATAAGACGATCATTAAGCACATTCTTCTCATCCCAAAACCACTCACCATCTTTGAACAAGTAGCAGTGGTAACCGTCTTCCCTCTTGGCAAGTTTCCTGCCTCGAATCAAATAATACTTGATGTCTGTTGTTTTCATGTGATCACCTCCTTCATCTATAGAATAGAGGATCCTACGTTTTCATTGTAGCGAGTAGGAATAGAAGTTTCAAGAATGAATTCAAGTTAAACTTGAGTGTTATTCACGTAAAATAACAGCAGATCGGCTGAGGGAACCTTGGCCGAGCTTTTGTCTCTTGACCCAATAATGACCCAAATCTGCTCATTCTACAGAAACCGGACTGTCCTTGTAAAACTTGATGCAAATGTACGGGGATAACAGTAGTAATTCAGCATCGGCGAACGGGGATTTGCGCAAATATCGGTTTACGCGAACGGGGATTTGCGTTATACTTCAATTGAAAAGGTGGTCTTTTTCTATGGAACATCCTATTTTCAAAAGAAAGATATATGATGAAAGATATCGGTATTATGAAACGTTCAAATCCATCCTGCATGTTGAGCAGAGCACTCGTGCTGATTTTGTGCGTTGGTTTGATCATTCCCCTGTCATCATGTAAAAAGAAAAACACAGATGATACTATCCTTCCCACCACGATTACGCATCCTAAATCTACTGATCTTGGCGCTACCGAGCCGAGTACAACGGATGAAACCGTCAATGACAAGATAATCCGTGCGAAGTACATTCAAGCGACCGATGACTTTTATTCCGACAAAACGTTCACTTTGAATTTTCCAACAGACCCGGAACGTGAACTTGAGGGACAATTTGTGAGGCAGATGGCATTTGCCGGCGACACCGTGGTCATCGCATATGGTCAGGGGTATTTCCTGACCCCGGCAGAAGAGTCAGAGTACAGCCGGCTTAATTTGTCCACACCGGAAGGCAACGCACGAGCCTTCGAGATCCAGGCACTAAGAAATCAAAACGGGCTTGCCTTCTATAATTTACAAGGTGAAACAATAGCCTATCGAAAAATGCCCAATCAGGTAAACATCGTCGGTGTATTTGGATCTAAAGACGGGCAAGCAGGTGTCTTTACCAATGAATTCGTGTATGACACATCAGTGGGCGTATCCGGTCAAGCCCAGAAGAATGTCATCAAGCTCTCCTACTATTCCGCCACAGGTGAACTCCTTGAAGAAAGCATCCTCGAAGATGAAACACAAGCGCTTTTCGGATCGGATTACGCTAACGTGATCCCAATGGAAAACGGTAATCTTCTTATCCAAGCAAGGGGGAATATCTTGATACTTGATCCCTCTGCAAGAGAAATTGCGCACGCAGGATTCACGAAAGAAGCGTCTTCTATTTTCTCTGCTGATGGGAAATACTATGTCGAGTACACGGAAACAACCATCAAAGCGGATAAAGATGTAAGGCATACATACATAGAAGAGATCGATCCGAACACTGCTGAACAGAAAGATAAGAAGGAAACATTCACTCTGACTTCGGAGCATGTGATTACAAGTGACGGCCAATGTTACACGGCTGGAGAGAGAAACTCCATTTGTCGATGCGATTTTATCAATGGAACCGTGGAGACCATTATCGAATGGGCAAACACGAATATGGCACCGCTCGTGAGCGTATCTGCGATCAAACTATTGACAGATGACAATGTCTACATTCTTCACCAGAATACGGAAGGATCTGGCGAGAGGGCAATGACTACCGGATGTCTGACACATCTGCATAAAGAAGCAGACAATCCTTATGCGGGGAAAAAGACAATTTATGTGGCATCTTGCGTAGAAGGCAGCGAAGATTTCGATCAGCTTCTTGCCACTTATAACAAAAGACCGGAGAGCAAAGCTCGCGTGATCGCGTATGTGGAAGATGGTGACATCAGCATGGGATACCAGGAAAGAGTGGCCACCGTAGCCGACAAGATGCTTTTGAACATGAAGTCTGGAAATGGACCGGATATCCTTCTGAACTGCTCGGAATTCAGCCAATTCAATTCGAAAGACGTCCTTATTGATCTGAACCAATATATGGATGGTCCTAACGGTATCGACCGATCGCAGTATTTCGACAATATCTTTCGTTCATACGAGGTCGGTGGAAAACTCTATCAGATGCCGCTGAACGTGGATATGGATGGCCTAGTCGGAAATCCCGATATCTTGGGTCAGATCGATACCTGGACGATCGATGAATTTGATAAGAAAATGAATACACTAGGCACACAAACTCTTCCGTTGCTCGGACACAGTCCAAGACTTCAGACATGTGATGTCTCTGAGCAGATGGGGTTCCTTCTAGAACTTCTCTTCCATGATATGAATCACTACGTGGATTTCAGCAACTATACTGCAAACTTCGACAGCGATGATTTTAGAAAGCTTCTTGAAATCTCGAAGAAGTACGGAAGCCGTGTAAACTTTGATACTCTTCGTACGCTCAACGAACAATACGATGATATGTTCCATGATGCGCATTCAATGATGATGCAAGATGGCATCTGCTCTATGAAAACATTCTACGTTGGTGGGCTGACAACCGGTGGATTCGCCAATTATGCCGATCTCTGCCATGGCAATGCGCGTTTTCTCGGCTGGCCGAGCACATCCGGAAAAGGTCTCGCCTCGGAAGCGGGCATCTCAGTCGGTATCTCTGCTTATTCACAATGCCCTGATGAAGCCTGGGACTTCGTATCATTCTTGCTTTCCCCGGAATCGCAGAGCTCGCTTTCCGGTGTTCACTGGGGCGGCATCTGTATCCATAAAGAAAGTGAAAAAGCAGGCCTTGTTAGGGAAATCGACGATTACAGGACAGGCAAACGTAAAAGCGACTCCCCTGTCTCCGAAAACCAGATCGACCGTTTCCTGACACTGGTCGAAAAGATCGATACCTCGATTCACACCGACCCGACAATCGTAAACATTGTTGTCGAAGAAGCCGCCGCTTTCTTCAATGATCAGAAAAGTGCAGAGGAAGTAAGTCGCATAATCCAAAATCGAGCAGGTCTTGTTCTGGCAGAAATGAAATAAAGCCTTAACCCTGACTTTTTTCGACACAATACTTTACGCTTTGATAATGCGAATGACAACGGGCACGCTCAAACTCGAATTAAAACCAACTTTGTAGTCATTGAATCTTGTTGAATAACTTGTCATATCTGTCAACATCAATACCAGCTGCAATTAAATCATCACGAGTTTCAACCTTCAGGATATCCATGGTCTCGCACCCAGGAATGCTATGAAAATCACTCATCATTTTTTCATATTGTTCCTTTGTCGGAACGGCTACATATTTACCATCCTCAGTTCTTCCGAGGTCAATTTGTCCACAAGAATATACCCGGCTCGCCAAAAGATAAACCATTCTTTGAGTATTGTATGTAGACATCTGTCGGTATATCAATCCTCTTAATTCTGTTTCGGCAATCTCATCAATGTAGGAATTGTCAGCATTTTTAAAACTCCCATGCAAATTGCTCACAAAATACATAAATGGTGTTTCAGGACAAACAATGCACTCGAAATTGCAGTCTTCAGGAGAAATGAATCCAGCTTTTATCTGAATGGCTCGCTCAGAATATAACTCTATAAAGTTAGGAAACATAGATTCAAATAAGGAATATGGCAATTCGTCAATCCAAAATCGTAAATTGTTCCGAGACATAATGTATCGAATAAGATCTATATCAAATGCATAAATTCCTCTTCTCGAATCTTCGAAAAAAGAATCCTGTGTATTCTTCCATATCTCATAATATCCCACCCTGTCATAAGCATTCTCTGTCGGTATCAGATAATCCATATGATCCAAAATTGTTGTTTTCGCACTTTCTTGAAGCCAAGAATCATTCTTTCCACTAAGTGTGACGTATTTATCTATAGCATTATCAGCAATGACCGGATTCCCAAGCCCTAGACCAAAACCCACTTCTGGCGCAGCAAAGATATATACGTCTTCAACTTTTTCAATCACAGGATTTTCATGGGGAACCGTCTCATCGATAATGATTTCGAAAGCGGATGATTCATATACTTCTGTCGTTGTTGTAGATATTGATTCTTCGAGTGTAGTGGAATATTCTGTTTGTGAGCTGCTCTCAGATTCAAAAAAACTGCTATCGTCAGTCGTCGTTTTCTGACGTGACGAACACGCAGAAATTCCTATTAGCACGGCTAAAGTCAATAAAATATAACTTCGTTTTTTTATGTTTTCTTTTCTATTCATAGCAACTCCAGATCATTCTACAGAAAAAACATGATTTGATCTAACCTTGATTTCTCATTTGTATTATATG
Source organism: Clostridiales bacterium (assembly GCA_017615755.1). Lineage (GTDB taxonomy): Bacteria > Bacillota > Clostridia > Saccharofermentanales > Saccharofermentanaceae > Scatonaster. Next base: position 21,844 of record JAFZZM010000001.1, read on the forward strand.
CAATTATTCGTGCAATAGAAACACACCATCATTACAAATAGAGACGGCGTATTCAAATCGACAGGCGCGACTCTTGTGGGAATCACATGATTTCACATAACAGAATGAAGATCGGCCGGGACCCTCCCCAGCTGATCTTTTCATTTTTGTTCAATCAACATTGGGCCCTCAATTCTACAGTGATGATAATTGACAAGGCAGTAAACCAACAGTAAAATAATTTCAAACAGTAAAAGAACAGTAAATCATTTCAGCGCAGTAAAACTATTTCTGTGACTAATTGATCATTCCTATGAAAGGAAAGGAAGAATATGTCGAATCCTTATACTTTGGTGTTTGGCCAGCCCCCTCTTGAGATCATCGAGCGCAAAGCTCAAGCAGATCGAGTCATTAGTGAGTTCTGCGAGGATCGTCCATCAAATTACATCAACTTGGTCACAGGAATCAGAGGCTCCGGAAAAACAGTTTTCATCACCCAGATCGCTAATCGGCTGAAAGAGAAAAAGGATTGGATCATCGTAAATCTGAATCCGCAGCGAGATCTTCTGACTGCACTTGCTGCAAAACTAAACAGTGATAAAAGCCTAAACAAGATTTTCATTGAAGCACAGATTAATCTTCAAGCTCTGGGGATTGGAATCGAGATAAAAGGGGCACCTCCAATTACGGATATAGAAGAAGCCTTGACCCGTATGCTTCAGAGTATAAAAAAACACAAAAAACGAGTACTGATAACCATCGATGAAGTGACCAACTCTAAAGATATCCGTATCTTCACCAGTGCTTTTCAAATCTTTCTACGTGAAGGTCTACCCGTTTTCCTTCTGATGACAGGTCTGTTTAGTCACATCGATCGGTTGAGAAATGCAGAAGGAATGACTTTCTTGGAAAGAGCACCGAGAACCGTCCTTTCTCCACTGAATTTCAACGCAATTGTGGAAAAATACGTCAATACTCTAAAACTCAAACAAAATGATGCCATTAAACTGGCTACAGCAACGAAAGGATACTCTTTTGCATTCCAAACAATCGGGTACTATGCGTGGGAGTATCCGAATAAACTTGACTCTGCATTAAAGGATGCCAAAGAGTACTTGTTTGAATTTGCCTATCGGAAAATCTGGTCAGAGCATTCAGCAACCGATCGAAAAGTGATTCGAGCCATTCAACAATCCAAGACCGGAGAAATCGCACAAGTTCGTAAGATTTTGGGCTGGAGCAGCAATCAATTCAACCCCTATCGGGATCGTTTGATCAAATCCGGAATAGTTTCAGTCCCTCAGAATGGATATGTGGAATTGGCACTACCATGGTTTGGGGATTATGCTGTCTCTGAACGGGAATTCGAAGAATAGCTATCCGACTGGGAGAATATGAAAACTTGATGTTGAAAACGACAGGCACGTCTTAGTGATACACCCTTGGTTGTCAGCCACGCTCCTGCACGACTGCTTTACTCCGCTTTTGAATGATCTTGATCACTTCATCCACAGTTCTGTCACCGGTAAAATATCCAGGTGCCTCTTCTTGAATGATCATCATGGCAGTCGGATCCGATGAACATGATTCCCGAATACCCTCTATCACTTTTAAAAGCGCCTCAATATGTTTCTCGTCCATATGAACAGATTCCATAGGCAACCACCGTGCCATATTCGAATCTGTCTCAGTCATTTTCCATCTGATTCGATCGGATTCGAAGCTTTGATCTACAAGGTCGTCAAAAGCTGTTCGATTGATGGGCATTCCGCCACTCTTTATAGCATGTACCAGTTGATTTTTCTCTTCAAACATGCAACGAAGAAAATCCCACGCCTCGTCTTTGAATTGAGAAGTCTGGGAAATGGCGATCGATGAACTTATTTCCGCTTTCGCCCCATTTCCGTCTATACTGGGATTTCCGACAAGGCATACATTCCCGTCACAATAATGGTAGAGATCGGCAAACTGTTGCGGATCATGAAATGATGCACTCATAGCAACAAGTGTGCCTGCAACAAACATCTGCGCGTCGAACAAAAGAGAATCATCGTATATCAACTCGGCCTCAAGATCCGCATTGGTTTTCGGTATACCATAGTCCTTCACCATTCTCAGGATCTCACGGAATTCAGGATCATCAAAATTGACTATCCTCTTATCATAGTTCAGTAAATGGCTGGTTGCGCCATTCATCAGCGTCTCCAGAAGTTCACTCTGTGTTACATTGCCCATCAGTCTGACGCCCTGCGGAAGATCCTGCTCCAGATTCCGGAACTCTTCGTATGTCCAACCGATTCTTTCTCCGGAATATTCCTTGTTAGCCAGCATTCCGGTAACCGAAAAACTAAGAGGCATCTGATAAAGTTTTCCATCACGCTCACACGCTCTCAGTATATTATCAAAAAATAATTTTCGGTCCAGCGGCTTACTACCATCAATCAAAGTATTCAGATCCACCAGCGCTCTTTCTGTATTAAACTGTGAAAAAGAACCGAAGTTCAGAAGAATATCAGGTCCATCCCCGGACAGGATATCAAGATAGATCTGATCCACAATACTCGATTCTTCATTAGTCTTGAGAGCTTTCAGTGCAGACCAAGAAGACATCATCTCTGAACCCGTTGAGGCGTATAAGTCTTCTCCTGCATAGTCCAGAACAACAATACGTGCCTTCTTTCCCGGATCCGTATTGTATGTATTGATCAGCTTCAAGAAGTCTCCTTCCGGTGTACCGATCGAGGTCAGATAAATGATACTCTTTCCTGCATTGGGGTTTTTCTCCAACCGATGCAGATGCATTAAGTATAAGGAAGTAGATCCGCCTCTACCAATATACCCAAAAGATTCTGTACCACGCGTTTCACGTAACACATATATATCGTTATCTGAAGCAAAGTATGTGCTTGAACTCTCAATACCGGTATATACGCAGTCTGTATCACTCCAAGACAGGATCGTCTGCGGATCTTGTCCGGTAAGCAGGTCGTATTTTTTTATCCCGTTTCCCAGTGTGGCATACACTCCATTTTGCCAAGGCATCAAAAGTTCTCCATGCACACGACAGGTCAACTCCAGTTTTTCTCCGATCTTTTTCCCGGTAGACGGATCAAGTTCAAACATGTACGTGGTTGGTGTAGCATACGGATCATATGGATTCCCAGTCAAAAAATATACATAGAACTTCTCTCCTATCCGGAAAAACTTGACAATATTGCTGCCGAATCCGAGTCTTTCTTCACTCAAAAGTTTTCCATTCGCATCATAAAGAAGAACTGAGGAGGAATCATAAGAAGGATCATAACAGAAAAAACTACCATTTTCCAAAAACAGCATATTTGTCCAACCGATAGTTCTGTCCAAAACAACTTCATTCGTAAGTTCTCCATCCGGAGAAATATCATAAAGAACAGAAGAACCATACATATATGTAGATTCTTCATAAGGTCTTAGCAATATCTTCGCCTTACCGGAAGCATCTTCTGCCATTCCGACAACGTCGGTTCCGGAAGTAAAAATGTTAAACTTTTTTAGTTTCCCATCCAGGCCGAAGACAGCCAGACCGTCTCGCGAATAGCTTCTAACCTCGTCAAGAAGTTGCTTATATTCTTCAAGATTCGAAGTGTTGTAATGAAAACTGTCGTATCTCTCTTGCAGTTCCAGCGGCTGAACATATTCTTCTTGGACAGATGCTACAACACAGTCCGAAAAAACTTTCGAATCCCTGATTGAACGATGATCCAGATCTCTTCCATCAGGATCTCCAAAATCCAGTTCAAATTCCTCGCAAGTGAAATACGGATCCGTCTCCTGTACTACTCTGTTTCTAGGATCTCGTTTTTTCTTATTACAACCTGCAATCGGCAGGACCATAGCCATGCATAAACAAGCGGATAGTACACGAAGTGTTAGCTTTTTCATCTATCACTGCCTCCTTGAGTTCATCAAAGAAAGAAACCAAAGGGGATTAGGATAGGCTTGGAAAGGATATCCTAATCTGTTACTCGTAGTGTAACAGATGCTTTCAGTATATCACGGCAGGCACGACAGCCGTACACGTATAATATAGTTTTTTGCTCTCCTCATTAGGCCTCTTCTCCGCCCGGCCAGGCGATGTTCAGGAAGGTATGCTTGCAGAGTCCGCCGGCAGTAATGGCAAACCGTCTCGCCGAGCGAATGTTGTACTTGGACTCATTGACCATCATGTGGTAGAACGCACCGAGCACCACAGAGCGCGTGTACTCTTCCCAGGACGAGAACAGCTTCGTGCACTCGTCAAAGACAAACCGGTAGGTGTCGTCCATTTCCTCCCTGCTGAGGAGGTCCGCCGCATACATGAGTCGCGCCAGCCCAAGCATGTCGCAGTAATCCCACGCCTCGACGTGCGCCTCCGGAATGTATTCCTTCATATTCTCCAGGAAAAGCACTGTCGCGTCGAGTAGCGTTCTGCTTCTGGCGTTCAGTTCTTCGAGTGAGATATCGATCTCGCCTCTCATATACTTCAGCGCATCCTCGATCTTCTGCTTATTCCTATGGTTGCCGAAATACTCCTGAAGGCTGCGAAGATCCGTGAGATTTGACCGTTCCTTCAGTGTCTCCCTTATCTTATTCTTTGCGTTCTCGTCACAGGTCGCATAAGCATCGCCGGGATAGAGGTGGATCCCAAAGGGCGTGCTCATGAAGGAAGAACTGACCACAGCAAAATAAGTATAGATCGCCGGCTTGTCGATCACCTTCAGATCCGTCTCGGCAGCCAGTGCTTTGTTCATAGAATCGAAAAATGTTCCGAGTTCTTCTTTTGCGCGAGCCATATCTTTCTTCGCATAACTCAGGCTGTCCGACACCAGTTCATCCGTGCCCTCTCGCGACGGGTCGAATTCCAGTGCGGCGCGGTAGCACTCGATCGCCTTAAACTCACAGTCCGTATTATCGTAAATGTACCCCAGCATATAGAAGATTTTCCCCTGATCCTGTGGGGTCTTGCAGCGTCTTATAAGAAGGTCGATCTCTCTTCTAGCATCATCGAAACGCTTGAGATTATTGAGCGCACTGATCTTTCGGAACCAGAGCTTGTTGCTGCGCCGCTCGAACGGGATCTCTTCGACCTTGGTGAGTATCTTCTCATACTCGTCATCGTCGTGCCACTGATCCAGATCCTTATAGATCGGATCATCATCGGGGATGTATTCCGTGCCTTCATCAGCGACCGGGATCGCTGCCTCCGGATCGCGCTCGGCAGAGTTCGCATTTTCTGCATCCGACGTGGAATCGATGCCCGTCAGTTTTTCATCCGGCTCGTCGTGAATCTGCTCGTAGTCGCCGGTTTCATTTCTGACCCAGGCCGTCCCGTAGGGCGCGTCGAGGATCGTAAGAAGCTGCGGACTGATCTGGCACAGCGTGCGGATATCCACCACAGCGGCGTTACCTTCCTGGCTGATAAACTCCTCGCTTTCCGTCCCCTCGTACATGGTCCAGCCACTGTCTTTCGGGCCGTGTTGCGGGGTATTGCGATGGAGATACCCGATCATCTGCTTCTGAAAAACCATCAACGATGTCAGGCACAGGTTCGCTTCGGGCAGGTACTTCTCCATCTGAGCGAAATCCTCGTCGGCTTTCCGGAGATCTTCGGCATTGGCCATCGGGATGATCAGCTCGCACACCTCCCCGTCCGCATCGACCCCCCAGAAAGGCGTGTACAAACCATCACCGAAACCGGATGTGAAGAAATACATCTTCGATGACGTTTCCGGTATCGTCCAATCGATGAAATCACCGGCTTCTCTCTGAAGGTCGGGGAACTTTTTCGCACTCTCTTCATAGATCGCACGGAAATACTCGTCATAGATATTTCCATCCGGATGTTCGGAATCCCACTGCTTAACGAAATTCTGATATTCACCGAAGGTCTTTTCGTCTAAGATAGAAAGCGTTCCGGCATCGACCGGGCAGCCGGCAAGTTTTGCATTATCAGGTCGTGCCGGCTCATATCGGACCGCTTCCTTCTCACTGATCTGCATCTTCGCAAGACAGTACTTCAGTCCGAAGGTCTTACTTCTGAAAATGCTGACCAGAAGCGGATATTTCCCGGGTGCGATCGATCGCCCCAGCACAGGAGAATGCGAGTCGGTGAAATCTTTGACCAGAAAGGCAATCGGATCTCCCACGACGATCCTTCCTGTCGGGCAGGAGATCCCACCCAGCGGGTACACGATCAGATCTTCCGAAGGTGTCAGCTGCTTTCGGATCGTTTCCGGGTCAAAATCGTCCTTACTTATGAACTTGCGGTTGTCGCGAAAGATCTCCCGGATACTTCTCGGGACCTCGATATTTCGATTCGGTACGTAATTCTCTCCCATACTCTTATCTCCTTCTCACAGAACGTCTTTGACCCTTGTTTCCGCTTCCTTTATGATCGTTTCCACATCCGCACCATAGATATCGAGACCCACGGCTGTCAGGAGTTTCACTTCCTTAATACCATAAAAATTCTCGGCCAGTGCTTTTACATAACCAAAGCCAAACTCATATGGTACCAGCGCACCGCCGGCCGTCGTGACATAGTAAAGCTTCTCAGCCTTACAAAGCGGGATCGGCAGGCCCTCGTCCGAATAATCGAACGTCGTACCCATCGCATTGATCTGCTCGAAGTATTGTTTGAGAGAGCTTGGAAACGACAGGTCCCAGTATGGTGCCGCGACCACGATCGTATCCGCTGACTTGAACTGCATCGCCAGATTGAAGATCGGATCATCCCACTGTTTCTCCGCAATCAGGGCATCCCTCTTCTGCAGGAACGCCTCATCCACGACCGGGAAATCGATTTCGGAAAGCACCACTTCCGTTATCTCCCCGTCCAGTTCTTTCAGAAGCGCATCCGTCAGGCGCTTCGTACGTGAATCCGTTCTCACACATGCATTGATCAGCAAAATCATAGGCGTCTCCTTCCAAGAGGTATCTGAATGCTTTTTAAACTCTTGCATATCCGTATCCAAGAATTGGATCGGTTCTGGCTCAATCAAACCACAAATTCATAGATTATTCAACCAAGGGCAGCCACACCTGCGCAGTTTATATATTCCAGAGCCAACTACCCTCATCGTCGAGTATGACTTTGATCAGGAGAAAGTCGTCTCCTATAAGTACTATGTGCCGGACTACCCGAAGTGGATCACTTGACCCTTTTCATTTTTCCTAACATCTACACACTCAAATATACCGCCAGATGGTAATGCCGGTCTTCCCTTTTTTCGTGGTGCGTTCTTCGCCGTGGTATTCCAGTTTCCCATATCCGCGGACGGAAACTATACTGTTTTCCTTAAGAATGGTCTCCGGGTTATGGCATATTTGTCCGTTAAGCGTGACTTTCTCCATATCGAAAAGCGCTTTTGCATCAGTGCGGGACAGATGATATACCTTCGCAAGGATGGCATCGAGTCTGGGAGACGTTACCGTGATGTTCTCTTCTTTCCGTTTCGGAAGATAATTCTCCGGGACGTCTTCAACCAATTTGCAGCTAACGGCAGTGTGTTTGACCCGATCAAGATCACGGCAGAAAACATCAGCTACTTTCTCGAGCACAAAGCAATATGCAGAATTGTTCTGAACCAGGATATCTCCGACCATGTCGCGTTCGATCCCAAGATTTAAAATCGCGCCGAGGAAATCACGATGGGTCAGCGTCTCGGCAAACTTCGCCTGTTTAGGTTCGATGAGAAGGACTCTGATTGGAAAGTCTTCGTCATAGGAGAGATCCTCCGGATTTCCGAAGCGGACGATGACTCGTTCACTGTTCTCCATACCACCCCAGATCTTCATCTCACTTTCAGATGCCACCTCAAAAGCGAGACTCGCCGTCTCGCCCGAATGAAAACTCGAATAGGTATAATAGCCGGACTGACGGGCACGTTCTGCCAGTTCGGAAAAGCGTTTCAGATTTTGCTGCTGATGTTCATTCATCAGAAAACATCTCCTTGAATTTTGGTGATTTCATGGACAAGGTCATAAACGGGGAAATTGGATTATAAATTTCTCACAGTTTAACGATCCAGGCCTCGGAGCAAAAGTGGTGCTTACTTTGCCTCGCTGACATATTTGTCTGCACGGTCGTTAATGAGGAAGATCACGTCGTCTATTGTCTTATCGCCCGCATAGAACGCAGCCAGTTCTTCATTGACGATGTTTCTGATTTCTCTATCATCCATGTAGTACACAGAGAGCGTCGAGAGCATATCGTAAAACTTCTGCTGCATGGTATCCGTGGCTTTTTTAAACCCCATAGTTTTGAGCTGGCTCTTACTAAAAAGCCCGTATTCCATCTCATGATCGTAGACCTTGTTATAGTACTCTGCAATCAAAGAGATCTCTTTTTTCATGATATCTTTGTTGGAGCAGATCGAGCTGAATGACAGTTCCTTTCCGGAGATAAACTTGCCACCGAGCAGATAGTTGATGAACTTTATACATCCTTCCTGCTGATCGGATTTTGCTGTTACGGAGATACTCTCTTGAGCTTTGAATCTTGGTCCCTGTCCCGATACCGACGGTGTACCGATTACCACGCAGGCATCCTGTTCTCCGGTACAATTGAGGACGTAGTCGATAAAATTCGTCATGAACACATATCTTCCATCCGGTTTCGGGCGTGCTTCTTCTTCGGAAAATGGAATAAACACATCCGGGTTTCTCTTGTTTTCCGAGAAATTCGCTTTGGCATATTCCGCCGCTTTTCGGAACTGTTCAGAGTCAAAATTCACTTGTTCACCTTCTACAGCAGACTTAATGTCGATACAGGACATCACGAAAACATCCCGATAGTTATATGTAGATTCAGGATAGTCATAAGGTTGCACGCCGGACAGTGTGTTCGTAACGTAGTCTCCGTATTCCTCGAATGTCAGGCCAACCTTGTCTTTTCCGACATCGTCTTCCTTCACGATCAATCCTTCGATCTCGAGTGTTACCGGAATAAAGTACAGTTTTCCATCCACTTTGCCGGCATCGAGAACATTCTCGAAGAGCTCCTTTTTTACACCTTCGTCGATAGAAGCACCAAGATCCAGCAGGCTCTTGTCATTCATGGCTTCCTTCTTATCCATGTTCACAACGATATCCGGACAGTCCGAACTCTCGAGTTCTCTTACCAAAGTGTAGGCGCGTTCGATCTGAGGATCAAGGATCGGAAATCCTCTTCCGGCCTTGATACCTTCACTATACTTGCTCCATATCCGGATAAGGTATTCCGGGTCTGTCTCGTTGAAAGAAACGATCGCCTGAGACAGATAGTCAGAGAATGTACCGTCCAGAGGCGCACTGATCTCGATGATTTTCTTTCCTGCATGCGGGTTGGTCTGCGCTTTAGTTAGTATCAGGATCGAGGAGTTTTCCGCAATTATGTCCGCGGTCTTGAATCCCTCACCTCCTCTTAAGTAGAGGACGATCTTTTCCTCCGAGTATTGAATAACTCGGATATCGGTGCTTTTGTCGGGATTAAAGTCATAAAAGTACGGGGAATACCACGTATTCTCCAAAACTTTTTCCTCGGTATTCGTTTCCACGTTATATTTGAAAATATTTCCAAGCGTATCTACGCGAAGAAGGTCTCCCTGTCCGGTACACTGATAATCGGTAAGGCTGTCCTGATTGTCGCCTCCGGTGACCCATAGAGTCTTATTTGTGAATTTTCCGGAAGAGAGATCCATCTCACATGTATATTTCTCACCAGTCATCAGTTCTTGATTCGCGTAGGCCTTTTTCTCCTTCTCGTTATAGGAAAAAGCATCAAAACTACCGACTCCCGGCGAAGTCGTCATATCCATCTCGCAGAGCAGGTCCATACCCTCGTAAAAATACAGTTGTATATTCCCTGTACTCGGGTCCATACACTGCACAGCGATATAGTTGCCAACACGGGTTGCCGTCACAACCATACTGATCATCTGCCCCTTTTTGTCCTTCGCCGGCGTGACGTTGGAAGCTACACCTGTTTCCAGGTCTACATTGATAAAGTAAGTCTCGATTCCTCCATTGAAAACACCAACCATGGCGGTCGCATTTTTTCCGTCTTCGTTTGGGACCAGGCAATAGACTTCCTGTATTCGGAGATCTGCATCGGATACTTTAATCTCCAGTGCTTTTTCCTTCGTTCCGTCCTCGCCATATACATCCAGTTTTACTTTTTCATCGGCTGTCACAATATCACATGTCGAATATGTAGTATATATCTTCCCGTTGATATATTCCGGCGATGAATAGATCATCAACGTGTCCGTTTCCGATTTTTCCATCGAAAGCTTGAACCGGACAGAATCGTACCAGGGATCATCTTTCCCCACCGTGATGCTGTTTTCTGTTTTAGGTGTTTTTTTGCAGGAGGACATCACTCCTGAAGCAAGCAAAAGACTAAGTCCGATAGAAATGATACGTGTCGTTTTTCTCATATGCCACCTCAAATGTCATATTCATCGCGCATCTTTCAGACTATATAACTACACTATTCCTAACCCCAATTGCCAATTATAGTCTATCATCTTGCATCAAGAAAAAATGACTCTCCTGTCATTTTTTCTCAATTCATTGTGCCTATAATCTATATGAGTGAATGAAATATCGGCCGAGGAGTTTGACATAATTATCTAAACTCATTAAGAATGAGATGGAAAGGATATAACAGATGAAGATTTGGAACAAAGTAGTTGTGCTTCTTGTTGGGACGGCGGTATTTATGTGTGGTTGCTCTTCAGCAAATAATAAGAAAACGGAGAGTACCGGCAACAGTCAGACAGAATCTACGAGTAGTGCCAGTAGTAAGACAGAAACTACAATCAGTTCCAGTAGTCAGACAGAAGCTACGAGCAGTACAACAGAGGAAGCAGCTCATCCCATATCCAAAATAGCTTATTTGCGCGATCTGATCGAACAGATGAACGAATCTGATAAGCTTATGGAACAGCAGGGACTTCACGCTTTGAAAACAATATGCTTCGTCGATTTTACGCAGGATGAGGATCCATATGAACCGATCGAAACGATTAAGATAGACAAAAACAATCTGAAAGCTACTGCGGTTATCAGAATAGAAGAAGGCGACTTTGATGGTCATTCGGATTTTGAGATAGATGCCATCATGACAATTAATGGTAAAGTCGTGGATTTCAGTCTTGATGATAAAAGCAGCAAAGATGGGGTCCTGAGCACAACCATGCAAACTAATGAGGATTATATCCTCCAAGTTAGTGCGGATAATCTTCCGGTTGAAAAAGGGGAAAATGAGATCTCATTGATAACAATCGGTTATTCCGGGAGCCGTGACATGTATATTTCTTCTCAGTCCAGCTCTGTGCGTTTTTCATCAGACCATGAAGAAAACGGAAATGTTATAGAGGTCTGTCCCGAAGAGAATATCAACATAATCACATATCAGGACAAAAACAAGGCAAATGGTGCTTCCTATTTTATTATGCCTGAGGAACAGCTCAATTTTGAGTCTGACCATTACGGATATGTGAAAGTGACGGCATTGCCCTCCCCCACCATGCATTTTCTAATCGATAATATGAGTACTGAGGGGCTTATCGGAAACCGTGGCGGATTGCTTCTGTTTTTTGTTGACGGTAAACTTCAGCCGGTATGGAATGGATTAAATATTGGAGAGATCTCATTAAAGGAAAGTGATCTCGTAAAAGAGATCGTTATCGCTTCGGAATTCAAATCGGGTGAAGAGCATAATATCGCCTGGTACTACGTAGAGACTCATGGGGTATCTGAATGGCCGGTCGACACTTGGTATTCATCACATGTGGAAATCAAAGGCAGCTGAGGCGAAACGAGCGTGTGTCCCGCTTTCCGATTTGACCAATGGATTGTTCATCTCCCGTTGACATTCCTCCGTTTCATCAGGTTTACGCTTCGATATTGATCCACAAAGCAGGACGGACTGCATTTATACCGGCAAAGACACCGCGGCCGCCGTAGTTAACAGAACCATCATCGCTGACATATGCGCCGGCAGAACGAAGCCACCACTTGCATGGTCCTTCTTGATCTTTCTGTCCGCTTTGAGCGTGGCAGAACGCAGTTCCCTGGCATGCCCGTGCACTGTTTGTACCGAAAAAAAGATTGGCTTCCACGCTGTTCAGAAGGAAGATCCTGTCGAAGGTATCCTCTCCGGAAGATCTACCGTAAGACGGCGTCTTGTCAGCCGCAACAGACATGCCCAGGATCATCTTCTTCTCTTCTGTGTCAAAAGCACTTTCGATAAACTTTTCGTTCAGCCATTTTCGTAGCGAGCATGTTTCCCATGTCGCTTCCATGTTATTCTCGCTGAACTTTTTGCTGTCGAGCGCATCTTTACTGATAAGAAGGACCTTGCTTTCCTCCTTTTTCAGAACAAGCCATTCAATGTCCGTGACCCCGCCCTTCGGTGCCTGAGGATAGTGTCCGAACATGATCTTCACAAACCCTTTGTATGTGCAGACCTCTTTGAGTTTTTTCTCACTTACGATCTCGATGACACGGGGATTGGACAGCATCACCTGCAATGCTTTACCGAAGCTCAACCGGTCTGCGTTTTCTACCAGACCGCCGGTGACTCTTGTATGAAGCACGGCAACATCCGCTCTTGCTTTGACAAGTGCTTTTTGCGCATCCTCGCTCGATGCATAACCGCCCATCATTGCCTCCGCATAAGCAAGCTTATCATTGATCTTATTCATCATCTCGGATGCCTTCGAAATCTCACTTTCCAGCCTCTTCTTCTCCTTGCCGGAGAACATTCCGAGAGAATCGTGCCGTGAACGAAGCTCGGCTAACTTGCTCTCGGTGCTTGCCTTTTGAGTGAGAAGCTGGTCCTTCAGAACATAGGCTTCATCATATTTCTCGCAGATCTCATTAAGCCGGGAAGCCTGTTGCTTCGCATCCGCATACTGCTGTGCGATATTCTGTCCCTTGGAAGTGAATGTGGCGATAACTTTTTCCGCGGCCTCCTGAGCGGCTTTTTCTTCCCGCTGTTTTCTTTTCTCTTCCTCTTTGATTCGCATCATTTCCGCAGATTTATACGCGGCAATATATCCGTTGATATCAGCTCTCAGCGAATCACTTCCGTAGCGCAAAGCTTTCTGCGTGTTTACGTTGTTCTCGAAGGCGGTCACGTCGTTCAGAAGACCGAGATGCGGGACCCGTAAGTCAGCCATCGCCTTAACCAGATATGCCTCACCGTCTGCCGGATCGATATCCAGTACTTTTTCCGCATAAACCTGCGCATGATTCCATTCTCCTTCCGAGATGAACATAAATGCACGCTTGATCAGACCGATCTTGGTCAGATCGCCTTCTTTCAAAGCAACCGGAGCGGCTCCCGTATTCTGGTTTTTGGCTCCAAGGATCTTCTCGATTCCACGGAGCAGGTCCTGCATGGCACCGACTTTTCCCATATCCTGCGCCTGAAGTCTGGCGAATTCTTTTGGCATATCGTAAGCATCGATTCCTTTGTAGCACGGGATCAATGTCTTCTTTTTTCCCTTTTCGATCATGCCTAAGAAACGGCTCCACTCATTTTTCACCCAGACGGAGTTATAGTATTCATAATCCGTGCCGAAAGCCAGCATGATCTTGGCGGAGTTGAGCGCGGCAAAAATGTATGGCTCGTATTCCTGCCCCAGTTTATCTTCGAGTGAGATGCGCGAGAAGAAAACCTTATATCCCTTTTCAACAAGGGCATTATATACATCCTGGGCGATCACACTGTCTACTGTACGATTGCCGGCATCATCGGTTTCTTTATAGCAGATAAAAATATCGTAAGGAGCTTCTTTGGAAGAAACCTCATTGATTTCGATGCGAAGCTTCTCGATCGATTTCGCTTCGTCGCGATACACGGACCGGGAAACGGTATCGGAACATTCCATTACCATCTCAAAATCTTCATCATCCATGATGCTTTCAAAAGAGGATCTGTGGCAGGTCGGAACCTTCTTACCCGTTCCGGGGTCATCCACATATTCGATACCGTACTTACAAAGAAGAAGTCCCCAATATGCCTCTGCCTCTTCCGGATATTCCGATACGATCGTCTCGTACACGCCGGAAGCTTTATCAAATTCACAAGCACTACGAAGTCTGTTCGCGCGCGAAAACAGGTTGAACTTTTTTTCATTATCTAATTGCGGTACTGTCTGCACCGAGCCGCAGTATCCACATTTACAGACGGTCATACCTTCTTTGATATCAAGGTTACCGCCGCACATTTTACATCTGAAAACCGGCATTTCTTCTCACACCTTTAGACTTACTTACCAAAAAACCTTACTTACTCAGCTTGCAAATGCGATTGCAAATAACGCTTAAAGTATAACAGATTACAACTTCCTTTGACAGGTTCTTCGAATCGGTAATAAGGGCCGGTGATAGCTCTATAAAACAGAAAAAGGTCCGTCCGAACTTCTGGTTCAGACGGACCTTCTGACATTTCTTAATAATCTATTCCGTACTCTTTGCAGAGTTTTATGAATTCTTCACTGCTTCCGAAGAATTCCAGAACGCTTTGCCGCGTCTGCTTTCCGCTCTCAAGCTGACCACTCCAGTAGCTTGTTTCACTTGGCATCGGATCTCTTCCCATGAAGGTCTTGTAGAGTCTTTCGACATACTCCACGTTCGATGTTCTCTGGGCCAGGAACTCTTTGCCCGTGAAGAACTCACTTGCTGCAGTGTGTCCAGTCTGTTCCAGGTTCGTCAGTGCCAGAGACCAGTAGGCAACTCCATTCGGATCCGGATCACGTTTCAGACAGCAAGTATAAAGTCTTGTCGCAAAATCGATGGCATTCTGCGAAGCAAATTCGGCCTTCGCATTCGGGGATCCGGACTTGACTCCATATGTCGCGCAGACATTGCACCATTCCGTAGAATCAATAAAGCCATTGATTACATCTTCTCTTTTCAGTCTTCCGCTCTTCAGCTCGCCTACCCAGAAAGCTTTTCCTGCCTGTTCGGATCCACGATCGAAGAATGTTTTGTAGAGCGTCTCTACAAAGTCTTCGTTGTTCAATCCACGGTTGAGGAACTCCTGCGCTTCGATCAGGAAGAAGTGTGCGCAATCGCCTCCTGTACGGTTTCCACTTTCGATCTCATTGACCCAGAATGCTTTTCCTTCCTCTTCCGATTCACGGTCAAGTGCTATCGTGTACAGTCTCTCAATAAAATCACCTACTGTCGGGCGTTCTGTCGGAACCGGCGTCACTGTCGGCTTGTCTGTCGGTGCTTTTGACGGAACAGGAGTGGCCGCCTTAGTCGGAACAGGTGTACTTGTCGGACGCGGAGTACTGGTCGGCATCGGCGCATCCGGTGTGGGTGTCGGAGTGCCGGTTTTTGTCGGCTTCGGCGTCGCTTTCTTGGTTGGCGTATGTGTCGGCTTTGCCGTCGGACTCAGTGTCGGCTTTACCGTAGGAACCGGTGTCGTCTTCTTTGTCGGTGTAGGTGACACTTTTTTAGTCGGGACCGGCGTCGCCGCTTTTGTCGGCTTCGGAGTCGGAGTTTTCGAACCGGGATCGCCCTCGTTACGCCATTCGGAAATAGCTTTCACTGAAGGCGTCCACGAAGGTTTCGTCTCACCGTTTTTCAACGGGATACAAGCCACGGAGATCATTGTATCCTTGGTGTTGGTCAGATGGATCGCAAGTTTTCTGTATTCATCGTTCTTCGTTGCATCGGGGATGCTCTTAGAGGTCGAGAGTGGCTCTGCTTTCATCGCGGTAAACCGACCGTTCTCACTGAGAAGCCCTACCCATAGTCTATCGGAGTCAACGGTGATAATAGCACTTTTGCCGTCACTTGAAACTTTGATCTGTCCCTTTGTATGAGCGAACCAGTATATCTCTCCCGGCTTAGCAAGTGAAATTTCATCCTGGATGACAACGCAATCTTTACTCTTTATCATCTTAAGGCCACGGATCACCTTGTTAGCGCCGCTCGGCGTGTACGCATCAGTTAAGTCAGTAACGGCATAGGCATTATCGCCTCTTCTGAACTCGGTTATGAGACAGTTTGCTCCCTCGCGCTGGTCAATATCCTCGGTCGGATTTATGACAAGTGTATTGTGTCCCTCTGCTTTTATGCGGTAAGAATACTGGCGGTCTTCAAGCTTATAACTCTCATTTCCCAGATCCGTAAAAAAGCGCGAGCCGTTTGATTCAATATAGAACGAGCCCAGATCGTAGTGTCCGTGATACTTATAGTTATTCTCGCCGACATGAAGAGCTGTCACGGTACCGCTCTTATCCCATGTGTCGCGGAAACTTGCGTTAGATGCTCCGACAGATCCCCAGTCGGTATCCATAACGATCGGATGACCAGTTTGTTTGCTCTCGTCGATCCACAAAACATCAAGATAGTTGAACTCTTTATCTTCCCTGATGTAATTAATTCGGACTGCGGAATACTCCGGTGCATCAAACTGCTCGCCAAGCCACAGGAAAACTGCCCAGCCTGTATTACGGCTGTCGCGGTCATCACCGAAACTGAAAGATGTCGGAGTGTTGGAACTCATATAGCGTACGAATTCGACAGATTTGCGGACACCCTCATAATCAGCCAGACCATAGTCTGTTCCCGTTGTACTTTTCAGTGCGGAAGACTGCAGGCCGAGATAATATGTAGCATAATCCCAATATCCAAGACCTTCAATGTACGTTCCGTCTTTGGTGCTGTATGCACGGCGGGTAAAAGAGTACGCTCTTTTGAAACCGTAGGTAATAACTTCAGAGGCAATGCTTCTCGCATCGGATTCATCGCCGATCGCCAGTGCGGCCAGATTCGTTCCACCGGTGCACACAAGCTGCCAGTTGTCTCCCTTCTGATCCTGATACCATTTGTAAGTGCGTTCGCGATCACTCGGCGTGTCCGTGTAGTCCTGCATGACCTGCTGCAGTCCTTTTTTAATCATGTTCGACCGTAAAAGCTCTCTCTGCGCAGGATTCAGCCAGTGATAAAGCCAGTCATAACCATATGCAAAGGCGGTACACATTTCAGCAGTATCCAGAAAATGTTTCGGACTCCAATCCGGGAAATTACATGCTGCTTTGAGTTCTTTGTAGCAACGTTCGGCATATTCGTTTTTTTCGAAAATATTGTATGCCAGAGCAAGTGCAGCAACGTGGCGCTGTATTCTCTTCGATGTTTCGAGAAGGTGATCGTCTCCTTTTGCATCATACGTCGGAAGCTCACATTCACGGATGATCCTGTCCGCTTCCGCACGGAGTTCCTCGAGAAGATCTGCCGTCACCGAACCATCACCAATATGAGATTTCAGCGCTTGGATCTTCTCCTTTGTCATGATGATTCGCGGATGAGCATTCATTCCGCATTTTTCGATCAAAGCACTGATGACCTGATCACCACTGGTAAAACTTTCGGAATTGTCTGCCGCAGGATAACGGTTTGCAAAAACGGAAACCGGCACCATACCTATTATCATTACAAAAACCAGCAGAACGCTTAACAGGTGTTTTCTCATACCTTACCTCTTTCCCTGAATCCGTGATATTCAGGCGGACCTTATGTCATTTCATCTTAGTCTATACCGTACTCTTTGCAGAGCTTTATAAATTCCTCACTGCTTCCGAAGAATTCCAGAACGCCTTGACGTGTCTGTTTTCTGTTCTCGAGCTGACTGCTCCAGTAGCTTGCTTCACTTGGCAGCGGATCTCGTCCCAGGAAGGTCTTGTAGAGTCTTTCGACATACTCCACATTCGATGTTCTTTGGGCCAGGAACTCTTTGCTTGTAAAGAACTCACTAGCTGCAGAGTATCCTGTCTGTTCCAGGTTTGTCAATGCCAGAGACCAGTATTCGACTCCCTTCGGATCCGGATCACGGTCCAGGCAGCATGTATAAAGACGCGTCGCGAACTCGATGGCATTCAGCGAAGCGATCTCCGCTTTCGCATTCGGAGCGCCGGACTTTACGCCATATGTTGCGCAGACATTGCACCATTCGGTGGAATCAATGAATCCATTGATTACATCTTCTGTTTTCATTCGTCCGCTCTTCAGTTCTCCGACCCAGAACTTCTTTCCTTCTGCTTCGGATGCACGGTCGAAGAATGTACAGTAGAGTGTCTCCACGAAATCTTCGCTGTTCAGTCCGCGGTTAAGGAACTCCTGCGCCTCGATCAGGAAGAAGTGTGCGCAGTCGCCACCGGTACGGTTTCCACTTTCGATCTCGTTGACCCAGAATTCTTTTCCTTCCGGTTCTGATTCACGGTCAAGCGCGATCGTATACAGTCTCTCGATAAAATCTCCGATCGTCGGAGGTTCTGTCGGGACCGGTGAAACTGACGGTGAACCTGTCGGCGTACTCGTCGGAACCTTTGTCGGTGCTTTTGACGGAACAGGTGTTGCCGCCTTAGTCGGAACCGGTGTTGCCGTTATGCCCGGGACATCTGTCGGAACAGGTGTACTTGTCGGACACGGAGTGCTGGTCGGCATTGGCTCAGACTCCAGTTTTGTCACAACGATCGTCACCGTGATGGATGTATCGGTCAGATATACCACTTCATTTGGAGCAGGATCCGTTTCCTGAACCTTGAGATTCTGTTCGGGATCTGTGCAGGTCTTCCACACATATTCAACATTTACTGTTTTGAATCCTGCTGACTTGAGTTCTCTTGTGACCATGCTCTTGGCATCTCTGTAGTTCATCTCAAGTACATCAGGCATCAGTGTCTGCGGCACGTCCGGCGTAGGAGTCGGTGTGGACGCGCGTGTCGGTCTGGGAGTAACAGTTGTTGTAGGAACAAGTGTAACGGTACCTGTCGGTCTTGGTGTCACCTTCTTAGTCGGAGCTGGTGTGACGGTAACAGGTACAGTAGGAACGCGTGTAACAGTACCTGTCGGTCTCGGAGTCGCCTTCTTTGTCGGAGCAGGCGAAACAGTGACTTTACCTGTCGGCTTCGGTGTTGCTACAGTAGTCGGCTTCGGTGTTGCCTTCTTGGTCGGCGAAATCGTCGGCTTTACCGAAGTAACCGGAGTCGCCTTCTTTGTCGGCGCCGGACTCAGTGTTCCCTGACTATCGTAGATGATATGAATGACATCATAATCAATGTTCTTCTCGTCGATCGTCAGGTTTTGATTCGTCTCTGTCTTGCTGAAAATGATATTCAACAACCATTCCGGCTTTTTATCGCCATGTCTGTATCCGGACAACAGCGTTCCGCTGTACTTGTTGATCGTACAGTTATCGAAGAGGATCTGACTGCCCTTCAGCGGCGAAGATGTTATGTACAAAAAAGTTTTTCCTGTATGAGTAATGCTGCAGTTTCTGAATATGATATTGGCATTACCGATCGAATACGTCCAGGCTCCCAGTTCGAGGAACTTGTCATATGTGGAATTGATCTTGCAGTTTTCGAAAATGAGCAATTCTTCGGAATCGCTTACGCACGGGATCAAGGCAAAATCATCAAATGTGCAATTCGTAAAAGTTCCTGACTTCAATCCGTAATTCTTGAACTCGGTCTTTCCTGCAAAATGGCAGTTATCGAATACTCTGATGACCTTGTCGATGTTACTGAGGTTATACTGGCTGACTACTCCGTCAGCACCGATCGTACAATTGTAGAAATAGAGGTTATTTCCGATCGCATGCGCGGGTACCAGAGTGCAGTTCACAAACGTTGCATTGGAACCTGCAAACCATGGGAAAACACAATCTTCGTATGTGACTTTGTCGGCAACAGCACAGGTCCATTTGGTTGTATCCACTACCCCTTCAGGGTCCTGATTGTAGATCGTGCAATTCTTAACTCTAAAGCTGACACAGTCTGTTTCTGAACTGAATATTGCCGAGAAGTTTATAGGACCACAATTATTGTTATATATTCTTCCGTAAGCACCTGTGTCTTTGTAACCCAGACGCCAATAAAACCGAGAGCATCCATCGTTAACATTCCGGATAACCGCACCGATAACCCGGTTTCTTATTTCTGTGCTATGGTTCTTATTACCGTCATAAACGTGGTTATAGCCGATATTGTCAACAACAGTGCAGGTATTGGTAGATGATTTTTCGAGCACCTGATTGTTCATGTAGTAAACATCCTGGCATTCTTCCTGACCATCTTCAAAATCGACCTCACAAGGTGTGATACTGCAACCGCATCTTGTAAATTTACAGTTGCGGATCAAAAGATTGGTAACGGCTGTCGGCGCAAGTGCTGTCGTTCTTGTATCAATAAAATGAATGTTGTTTATTTCGAAATAATCTGTATTCTGCTGTGAATATATATGGATGCTCTGTGTCATGTCTGCATACGGGAACTGCGTTCCGAGCAAAGTGACTCTCGCATACTTTGCACCATCTACGATCTTCATCTTTCTGAACTGGTATCCGGTAACCGTTTCCAGGAAATTACGGTTGGCATCGTAGAAGGATACGTAAATAACCGGAGAATCTCCCAACTGGCCTTTATATCCACCCGGATGACCGACATACATATACCGGTCGGCTGCTTCGACTTTTAGTATAGGAGTAAGATCCATCATGGCACTGGTGCTGCAGTTCGCAGAAGCCTGTTCTTTGCCATTTACGATGATCGATCTGGAAAAATCCGTCATGGTAATGTTGGCACTGGCCCCGGGGAACTGATAATACATCGTAAGCAAAGTATGGCCGGTAGTATTCTGAACCGTCAGATCCGAAAGTGAACAATATTTTCCACCGGCAACATATATCGTGTTGATTCCTTCGCCCTGACCTTTGCATTCCAGCCCAAGTTCCTGTCTTTCAAAACGGTCACCTTCCAGCGTACCATTGATCAGATGAGCATCTACGGCATTGAGCATAGTAACGACAGCCGCACCGCTTTCATGATCAATTGTATCCAGCTTGAAGGTACTTCCATTCATATCTACCGTAAAGTACGAAGGAATGGTTATCGCGTTCTTTCTGGCATTATCACCATTAACACGATATGTGCCTTTGAGAAGGACTATTTTCTTGTATCCCTCCGCCTGCTTATCTGCAAAAAGCTTGCTCAGACCGTCTCTTGTATTGATCAGATCATTGGCATTCTTACTGTTGTTGTTCTTGATCTTATATGTTTTAAGATCTGCTTCCGTCATCGTATATGTCTGCGACTTGGTGATATTGTACTTTGAAGGATTCACTACCCATAACTCGTTATAGAGCTTATGAGATTTCAAACCCGTTTTCGGGTCCACGGCCTGTACGGCAAACTGGTGCATTCCCTCGCTGAGTTTTCCTAATGTCAATGTATAGTCGCCTAAAGGAATACTTTTGATAGTCTTTTTGACACCATCCACTTCATAAAGAAGATCCATTCTTCCGGAATTATCGTTCTTCAGGTATTCAGACTGTTCAAAGTCCGTGATATAAAGCGGGATCGTGATCGTATCGTTGGTCGTAGGCTTCGGATTAAAGTAGTAAGTCGAAACATACGGCACCTTAAAATTCGGATCAATATCATTCGCCGTAACGTTTTTCGCCGGCATCGCATTTGTAGTGATCAGCTGTGAATCGATCTGCGTTTCTTCGTTGACAGAAGCTCTTCCCACGTTAGGTAAGAACATATTCACGGTCAAAACGGCAGATAAAATAAGCGCACCTTTAGACAGGCGTCCCCTGGTCTTCGTTATCATTGTTACATCCCTCCAATATTATCCTATAAAGGCATGTCTCAATGCATGTCAAAAATGACATCCCATTCCCCCCGAAGACAATAAAGTTAGTCTAAAGCATCGGGAATAGCTGTGGTTGCATATTTCTTACTTTTTTTTCGCAAAACAAACGTTACTTTATTATTTCTGACATAATGACGGACAGGATCATGTGATCTTCTCCAGCCACGCCAGACTCTTCTCCACCCACTGACTCCAGTTCGGATCGATCTCTTCCACCGGATCCGTCAGCCGGTTGTTCACAGACATTCCGTGACGTCCGCTCTCGAAAAGATGCAAGACATAAGGGCGTCCGAATTCTTCCATCTTTGCGGCCAGTCTCTCTGCATTACTTACCGGCACAAACTCGTCTGTCTTGCTCTGGAAGATAAACATCGGTGCACTGTCTTTACTGACATAGTCTATCACGTTCACTTCCTTGGCTAGGTTGGCCACGATCTGCCCCAGCGTGAATCCCATCTTCATTCCTTGCTCGATCGCCACTTCTTTCGGGATCGACAAAAGATCCACACCACTGAATACCATGCTGAATGCCAAAGAAATCTCATAAACGCCATATGCCAGTAACGCAGCATCCGGTCTGTACATCGAGGCTTCCCCGCCTAACACTTCACAGACACGGGGATCATTCCATTGTGTCGCCGACAGCGCTGCAACAGTAGCTCCGGCACTGAATCCGGAGATGAATATCCGGTTCGGATCGATATGCCATTCTTCCGCATGTTCACGCACTGTCCGGATCGCCCACGAGATCTCGACCAGCGGATTCGGAAAACTACTGTACTCTCCCAGTGAATAGTTGAGAACGAATCCCGCATACCCTTCTTTGACAAAGGTCAGTGCTACACCTTCTCCTTCGGCCGCGCCATGGAATTCCCATCCACCTCCCGGGCAGGCGATCATGGCCGGGCGAAGCGGCAGATCCTCGCGAATCAGATCCGGAATATAGGTCTGCAGATTGACTCTTCCATCTTCGGTATAGTTGATCTTCTCGTATATCATGGTATCGTCCTCTTTTCCTTCCATCATGTGATCTGGAATAATTATACAAAAAAACGCCTTTGAAATGGTAGAATAGATTTGGAAAAAGAACTGGAGGAAATACTATGAAAAAGATTATCAATGCCATTTTGTGCGTCGCACTTTCGCTCAGTCTGTTCGGCTGCAAGAGTGAAAAAGCAGAGACAAGTTCATCTATTCAGGAAACGCCGACTGACGGACCAATTGAAACTACGACACAAGCAACCACGGAGAATACTTCCGCAACGTCAGAAAGCACCACGGAAACTCAGGCAGAAACGACAATCCCGGATGAGGAAACAAGTCTTCTCAAAGGTTATCCGATGTTTACACTTACTTCGGAAGATCTGCAGAAAGGTTGCTGGCCGGAAGTCTGCGGATATCTCGCTCCAGGTGAGAATCTGTCTCCGGCACTGTCCTGGGAGCCGGTAGAAGGTGCTTCCGTCTACGTTATCTATATGGTCGATCCTGATGCGAATAACTGGCTTCACTGGAAGCAGAACGGTATCACAGAGACAAATCTTGCCCGCGGTTTCGGTGGTTCTGATTATGTCGGTCCGTATCCGCCGGCCGGTGCAACACATCTGTATGATATCTATGTCGTTGCACTTAAAAAACCTCTTGCCAAGGTCAAGGGCGGACTCAACAGCAAAAACTTGAAGATTGCTGATTTCATGAAAGCGCTGGATACGGATGACGATGGAAATACAGGAAACATCATCTCTTACGGCCGCATCTCAGGTCTGTTTACAAGCAAATAAGCTCCTGTACCGCGGGACTTCTCGTTTCACGATAAAATAATACCGATCTTTATCAGTGTAGCACCGAGGATCAAATCCATTTCTTCAAGCGGACAAGGTAAAAAACTGGAACCGGATGCAACCTATACGATCAAAGTCGTAGCCGAAGGTCAGAATCTGACATATAAGTGGGAATACAGCCTGAACGGCAGAGATTGGATCAAGAGCACCAATAAGGGATACAATACAGATACTGCAACATATATCAATAAGAAAGAAAACAATGTTCAGGCGATCTACTACAGATGCACTGTCACCAGCGCCTCAACATCAACGACAGCTACGATCCGGCTTGGAAAGTAACAGCAAACGGTTTTCAATATTTCGATCACAAAAAGGTCCGTCTGAGCACTTCGTTCAGGCGGACCTTTTCTCATTGTTGTTTGGATCTGTATGTGAGCTAAACTATGCTCGCAGGTCTTTCTTCGTGTATTTGATATACGCCACTACGATACCGGCGATACAGAACACTATCCCAACAAGAAGATACCGTAACTCGAGCCCACCATTGTTGATGATCGTAGATCCATCGGTATATCCGAAGGCAGTAATGTATTTCAGTGCTTTTGCATCTTCGGAAATATTCGATAGAATGTTGAGCATATACATGACTGCGGCAAGTCCGATACCGATACCGGCTCCGGCTTTCGTGATGAATGCGGAGATCCCGAAGCAGATCCCGGCGATCTCGATCTGCATGAGGTAGAAAGAGAGATTGATCAGCAGAAAATCTTTCCAGGCCATCGTCTCACCGATCAGGAAAACGGATGCGATTGTCAGGATCAACGCGATCAGATTAAGGATCGTGATCTGAGCCAGAACGACCAGTAGTTTTTCAGTGATAACGCGGGCACGGCTGACAGGATGTGTCATCAGAAATTCCGCCGTGCGGTTACGCTCTTCATTCATGAGGGCTCCGATAGCCGTGACAGCCGCGAAAAAAGCACCGCCGATGCCGAGGATGGATCCGCCTTCCACGGCATAGAATCCGATGAGTGTCCCGAAGTTCAGTTTATCCATTCCGAAGGCGGAACTGAAACTTCCCATAGAGCTGAAAAGTTTGTTGACACTATCCATTTCCGACTTCATGCTGGGATACATAAATACACAGGTGGAGATGAGAAGTCCGATGGACAGGCTCCAGATAAGAAGCGAGATACGACTGAATTTCAGTTCATTTTTGAAGATCGTCATTTCCCCTCACCTCCTTCGTAAAAGCGCATAAAGATATCTTCCAGAGACGGCTCGGTAATGCTCACATCCACAAGCTTGTATTTGGCCAGTTCGCTGATCAATGCCGATGCATCACCCTGATAGATGAAACTCAGTGTTCCTCTCCCTTTCTCAATATCGGAGAGGCCCTTCATCTGACTGAGAGTATCGAGCGTACTGTCGCCATCCGACGAAGGTGCGATCTTGATGTAGACCTTCTTCGCACCGGCGGCTTCAAGTTTACTGACCTCATCGTGCATCAGGATCCTTCCGTCGCGGATAAAAGCAGCCGTTTTACAGTTCGTCTGAACTTCTGAGAGTACGTGGGAAGAAAGAAATACGGTAGCGCCATTTTCATTTTCCTCCTTCAATATCTCGAAAAACTCACGCTGCATAAGCGGATCAAGACCGCTTGTGGGTTCATCCAGTATCAGAAGCCGCGGGCTGTGCTGGAGCGCCGTAATGATGCCGACTTTTTTGCGGTTACCGAGAGACAGATCATCGACTTTCTTATTCAGATCCAGATCCAGGCGTTCCACCAGTTTCTTCGCCTTCTCATCGCATTTCTTTTTCCTGATGTCAGCTGAATAACGGAGCACATCCTTGACTTTCATGCCGGAGTAAAAGTTGATCTCCGAGGGAAGATATCCGGTTTCCGCAAGGATCTCTGTCGTCTCTGTTCTGATATCGTGGCCAAGTACTTTTGCCTCGCCGGAAGTCGGCGCGATCAGTCCCAGAAGAGTACGGATCGTGGTAGATTTACCCGCACCATTCGGACCGATAAAACCGAATATATCTCCCTTTTTCACGACCAAATCCAGTTCCGTGATGCCACGGGCTTTGCCGTAGTTTTTGGTCAGATTCTTGATCTCAACTGCGTTCATTTGTCTTCCTTTCTTGCGTATAATTCTCGCCAGAATTCAATCATTTCCTTGTATTCCTGCATCATCTTTTTGACATCGATCACGCTGGTCTGCGACATCTGCCAGATATACCCTTCGGAAGCAAGATACATGTCCCGGTACATCAGGCGGAGGTCGATGCCTTCTTTGAAATCTTTCGGATCCAGCGGTGGGATGGATCGATTGGTCTCAAGCTTCGTGTATGGCTGCACGATCTTTCTTACGTCGTCACGTATATCGGGATCGTCATCGTAGTAGGCCTTTACCGAGAAATTGGTGATATCAGGGTAGTCCTTCATGATGCCCACCTTTGCTACCAGTCCCAGGTACATCATGTCGAAAATGTTGGAGGCCTCATAACATTTCGATGCCAGCAGTGCCTGTGTCGTGATCTCCTCGACTTTCTTCATCAGAAACAGAAAAAGCTCTTTCTTATTCTTGAAATAGAAAAACAGAAGCGACTTACTGATCCCTGCTTCATCCGCGATCTGCTGTACCGGACTTTTCTTATACGAGTTTCTGGAAAAGACCCGGAAACCGGCATTAATGATCCGTTCCTGTTTCTCTTGCGGAAGATCGAAGAATTTCTCGTTCATGGCGGACTCCTCTCTTTTGTGTTTCGTCATTGACCGAATCGGTTAATACCATTTAAACTCCATTGACCATTTTTGAGAAGACCCCCTTTTGAGAGAGTATAATCAACTTGTATACTTTTTATGTGATCCTGTAACGTTTTTCTTTTTCAATTGTTTTAACAGTAGAGTCATCCAAGACAACAGGATAGGAGGGAAGACAAAATGAAGACCGAGTATTCTTACGAACCATCTTATACCGGGACAACTCCAAATACGTCTCCCTCTTATTCACGGGAAAAACAGGAAGAGATCCGGCAAGAGCTTATCAGGACGGAGAAACGAAAGAGAATGATCAAGCGCATCGCAGTGATCTCTGTTCTGGCGATCGTGGTCCTGAGTTTCGCAACATATCTGTTCATGACTAAAGTGTATCTTCCAAGATCCAGAAGAAAGGCAGATTTCCGTAAACTTGTCTCGCAGGATGTGAAGGTCGGAGACATAGTTATTTTCGGAGAATATGAGTGGGATAACACATGGTATGTGAACGATATTCAAGGCTCGAAGATCCAGCTGCTCAATATCGGCGGAGTCAATATCGGATACTCTGACGGATTCGACTATAATGCGCCGCGTGCGATCGAATACTGGTTAAGCAATGACTACTATGAGGTTGCTTTTGACGAAAAAGACAAAGACCTTATCATCGGAGAATGGAATAAAAGGATCACATATGACAACTCCACGGCCCAAAGCTACGTGATAGGCATCGTCAAAAAGACCGTCTATCCTTCGCTCTGGATCGATGTGGAATCCTATTCTAAATGATCCTCAAAACTCAGACCTGCTGATTCTTGATCTTGATATATGTGATCGCGCACTGGTCACCGGTCAATGCGATGTAGATGTCTTTCGGATTGTCATTGACCGTCGTGATATTCATCATTTCGATTCCGCCGTTCTTGGTCGTCAGCGTGATCGTCTTTCCTGAGCGCTCAACGGAAACAGAAACATCAAATCCGGCACGGTTCTTCTCCTTCCAGTTATCCCAGTTGGTAAACTCTGCCGTCTTATTTACGATGATCTTATTTGACCCGTATTCGTTAGAAGCCCAGTTCTCCCCGTCCAGACGGATCAGGCTGTACTCACGGAAGTTTTCGCCATCGACCTGGCCGTTATCCGAAGAAAAGATCGTAAAATACGGGCAGTGCCACACAAGCCTTGCCGTCGGAAGACTCATCGTATGGAAAGTAAGCGTAAGTTTCTCTCCGATCGGAACACCCGCTGTAGTTGCAGTACGGAATCCGTTGACCTGAATATTCGGAAGATCACCCGAAGGAACATCAATATAACTGATTTCCTCGGCGATGCGGACGATATAGTCATCGGGTACTTCCTTATCATCACGATTGATGCTGACATCACTGATCAGGCAGTGCGCTCCTGTAAGACCGATATAGGCCCATCTTGCACTGTCCGGAAGAGCAATCGTGATCTCGATGGTCTTCTCCTCCGAAATGATCCGGATAAGCACATGATCTCTGACCTTTGCCGCCTCCACGGTATAGATCATACTCTTTGCTGAAGACTTCTTTCCTCCGTTTGTCGTTTCCTTTGTCTCTATCTTTCGTGAACCCTTACAGACGACCTGTCCGTCGAACCGGATCTCCGCGTACTCGAAATAAAGCAACCGGGCACCATTCTTCTCATCATCGTGTATCCTCGCATCCAGTGAGTCGAAGAGCACGATCGACGGAAGAGCGGCATCCTCTGAATGTCCTTCCTTCGGGGCACTGGCAAGCCGGATACGCGTGATTTCTTTTGTCACAATGATTCCTTCGGAAACTGCATCTCTGTACTCATCACAAGACAGCTCGCTCTTACCGGCCAGTTCCTTGACATCTTCTTTTTCTTTCATCTGGAATTCACTGTCGATATCGATCAGATGAAGCATGATCTTACCGAATACCGGGTCAAACTGTGTACCCAGGCATTTGATGAACTCTTCACGGACCAACTGCTGCGGGATCGTATCACGGTAACTTCTGTTTGAGGTCATCGCATCGTATGCATCGGCCACGGCAATGATCCTTGCGATCTCAGGAATATCGTCTCCTTTGAGTCCTTCCGGATATCCTTTTCCATCGTATCTTTCATGGTGAGACTTCGCTCCGATACTTAAGTACGGAGACTCACTGATACTCATCAGGATCTGTTCCCCGATATTCGGATGCTCTTTGATCTGCTGGAATTCTTCATCAGAAAGGCGGCCCTTCTTATTCAGGATCGTTCTTGGAACGCCGATCTTTCCTACATCATGCAACAGGGCGGCATAATAGATCTCATCGCATTCCTGCTGATCCTTTCCGGCCAGTTCGGCAATTTTCCTGGAGTACTCGGCAACACGGGACGAGTGACCTTTTGTGTACTTATCCTTTGCATCGATGGCACTTGCCAGTGCCTCTGCTGTCTGGCCAAACAACCTTCTGATACGTTCTCCTTCTTTCTTAAGCAGAGAGACCTCCAGGTTCTTTGCACGCATGACCGCGTCGTTCATATCTTTAATCGCGAAGAGATAGAGCGCAGAAGCCAGGATCGCAGTCGTTATATTGATGAGGGATAGACCGTAGAGTTTCAGTTGGATCAGTCCGGCCAGGATCGGAAGGGTCGTAAAAAGGACCAGTGACAGGAAAAGCCTGCGAGTCAGACATTTCCGGTACTGGGCGATAACAGACAATTGAATTATGAGGATGGCCATCGGAATGAGTGTACCGATGAAGAAGAATTGGGACCGCTGATAGTGATTCGTCTCGTCAAAGGTATAATACAGACCGGTAAACTGAGAGATGACCAGAAGGAGCAGACCGGCCATGACCAGATAATCGGTCAGTCTGAGGCGGAACGGGAGCCGGCTGCCGACAGATTCATCCAGAACGATATCCCGTACATAGTGATTGAATCCCCATACGATCAGGAGCGTCATGACAAATACAATAAAGTTGCTGATCCGGACCATCCAGTATCCGACATCGCTTACGTTACCACGGTAAATATATGCTAATCGGTCAAAGAACAAAAGCAGGAAAGAAAACACATTTGTCAGGATCAGGTAGTTCTTGCGTTTGCGGTCAACAGACTTCGAGAAGGCCATAAAAAGAGCAGTGGCCGCATTTAATCCACTCAAGAAAAGCATCAGATCAATCTGTATATTCTTGAGGTCACCGAACATGTTCCTACTGACCTTCCCCTCGAAAAACTACCCCCATTATATAACTTATTTGACAGTTGAGTTTTATCTGATTATGAAATAATCGTGAATAATCTCAAGGGAAGCAAACTCCTTGCTCGAGGTGTCAGTAGAGGGGCAGAACAGAAAAGGATCACGGGTATCTCAATCCGACACATCCGTGTCCGTCACGATCAGAACATCATAATCCGGATACTTCTCCCGGATCTCCTTATTCAACGTCTCGACGGCTTCTTTACGGCTCACATCGAAACTGACGACCACGTCAAAACGGATCGTCTTCTTCTCCGTATCTGCGTAGAAACCATGGATCTGCAACGCCCAGTCATGCGACATTACGATCTTCTGGACTTCATTCCTCATCTTCGCCGCCTCGTCATCCGAAGTGTTAAAGGAATAGACACCGATTCCGGTCAGGATTATGCCTGTCTTTTTGAATACATCTGTCTGGATCCTTCTTGTGATCTTATCCACATCATCCACAGTCAGATTGTCCGGCAATTCAACATGCACGGATCCGTAGTTCTTATTCGGTCCGTAGTTAAAAAGAGTCACATCGTACGCACCAAGCACCGACTCTTCTGCACATATGATCTCCTTGAGTTCTTTTATCACGTCCGTATCTTCGCGCTTACCGATGATGTCATTCAGTGTTTCGATCATCATCTCAATACCGGCTTTGATGATGAATCCGGCGATAACGACACCGACATATGCTTCAAGAGAGATATCCCAGACGAGGAAAATGATGGCCGATGCAAGTACCGAAGTTGAAAGGACCGCATCGAAAAGCGCATCGGAACCGGAAGCGGTCAGTGCTCCCGAATTGACCTTCTTACCCTGACTTCTAACGTACATGCCGAGAAAGAGTTTTACAACAATGGCAACCGAAATGATGATGAGTGAAACGGTACTATAGTCTGCTGCCTCCGGGTGAATAATCTTTTTGATCGACTCGACAAGAGACGTGATGCCGGCATAGATCACGAGCGAAGCCACGACCATCGAGCTGAGATACTCGATGCGGCCATACCCCAGAGGATGCTTCTTGTCCGGTTGTTTCGCACCGAGCTTGGCACCTACGATCGTGACGACTGACGAAAGCGCGTCCGAGAGATTATTTACCGCATCCAGGATCACGGCGATCGAATTCGACACCAATCCGACAAACGCCTTGAATCCGACAAGCAGAAGATTCGTTACGATTCCGATAATACTGGTTTTTACTATCGTTTTTTCTCTATTTGATGCCAGTACGTCTATATCATCACTATGTTCACTCATACCCATTTTCCTCCTGATACAAAGACATTATATCACCGCAAAAAGCACTTGTTCTTTCAAAAAGGAATCAGGTATGAGTGATCGTGATTACTTATCCGTCATTCTTCTCCGTCTCAGTCGTAGTCTCAGTCGTAGTCTCGGTCTCGGCTTTTTTAGTACTGTACAGTTCTCCTTCGAGATCGTCTTCGTAATCCCAGCCGATCTTCTCGTACGTCTGTATGTAATACCGCAGGTCTTCGAGGGTAGAAAGATTATTCACCATTTCCAGAACGTTTGATGCGTCTAAGTTTTGCTCATTTATGAAGCTTGTCTGTATCTGTCCACCCTCGTAAACTTCTCCGAAGCTGATGTACCAGTATGCGCTCTTGCTCGCCGGCGGATTCTCGTCCAGATCAGTGATATCCAGCTTATAAATCACATAAACACGGTTTTCGTTATGATATTTCGAATTTGCCAGGGCCATGCCGGCATATTCTATTTTTTCCAATTTCAAGCTCTTAGTCTGCGCGCCCACCACAATATGCTCTAAGATCTGCCAATCTTCGGCGCCCTTCTTAAGGCCTTTCTCCATAGGTTTTGTGATCTTATCAAGCGACTTGATCACGGAAAGTTTTTCTACCGTTTCTCCTTCGAAAGGCAGGATCTTTGATTCGTCCAAAGTCTTATCTTTGTAAGAATACGGGAACTGTGTCTCACGCATCAGGCTGTCTAAATCCAGAGAACCATGTGTTGACCAGTTGTCAAAACAAAGTGTTGCTCTCATGCCCGAAATAAAGGTAGGATCGATCGTTCCGTCCTTGTACACCCCTTGATAGATCATCATCCAGAAGAACTGTCGTTTTACCGGTTCAGCTCCGGTGTTATCGGTCACCAGCACCTGATAGATCATCGAGATCACGTCCTGTTCACTGGTTTCATTACTCGACATTTCATCTCTCATAAGGACCATTCCCAGGTAATTCATATTATCGATATTCACGTTGTCCGGAATACCATCACCTTCAAAATTCCCATCGTCGCGAACCAGCTTCCTGGACGTTTCATCCAGGACCTTGAACTGATCATCGGATACCTCACTCAGTGCGGTCACCGTCTGACGTCTCCCCATCGGCTGCGCTGTTGCCGTTGTCCCTGTCGTCGGATCTTCGGTACCGGCACTTGTGTCATCCGTCTCTTCTGCCTCTTCTTTGGTTTGCGAAACAGAAGTTGCCGATGTCTCCTCATCGACCACCTTCTTTTCCTTGGAAAAAGCACCCGTCCCGGCAAGTATTGCGATAGTTACACCGCCGGCCAGAAGTAATGTGGCCAGAGAACCGATCAGGATCTTCGTCCCACGGTTGCTTTTCGAAACAGCCTGTTCCGGTTCTTCCGGAAGCGCCTCCGGCTCTACTCGCTTCGATGCAATAGTTTCAGGCGACAAAACAGGCGACAGTGATAATCTTTCATCAGGATCTTTCTCGTTCATAACTCATACCTCTCATTTTATTGCCATGAATCTCCCTCTCTATACCTAGTATAGAGGGAAAACGGAATCAGAATTCATACAATATTGTCACATTGATCTTCTCTCAAGCACTTCTGAACAAGAAAAATCTTTCCTGCCAAACTCCCCTTGCCTTATGTTAGAATCAAATTATCAAGGAAACGGAGGTATCAGATAATGGCAAAAAAGATTACTCTACAAGAACTGAAGCCGGGTGATATCGTTCTTTATTCACCCCCGCCGGGAAAAGACAGTTGGGAATCCTGGCTGATCTGCTTTTTTACGAAATCACCGGTAAGCCACACCGCCATGATTGCCGGCAATCCCGGCTACGCAGCGCAGGAGATCCCGGGTGGCGCGACGGTCTGTCAGCTTCCGGACCCGGGCACGAGAACGGTCTACGTCCGCAGATTGGAAGGAGAACCGGACACTACCGATGTGCTCAAGATCGCCATGAAGTATGTTGAGGAGAAACTCCCTTACCCGATGTCGAATCTGGTATTCCTGGGTATGTACATCCTTGCTTCGGATTTTATTCCGAACACCGCTACCGGCTTGACGATCGAGTGTGCCTTAAAGGCTGTTAGTTATGTGCTCATGGAATTCATCAATAAGCATCTCCACCCGGGAACAAGTACCTCGCCGATGGTCTGCTCCCAGTTCGCTGCTGCCTGCTACGATGAAGCAGCAACCACGATCGATCCGAAGTATACGATCAACTATGACGAAAGCGTATCTACCTTTTCGGGCCTTATCCATAAGATAATCGACCAGCTCACTGAGGAAGAGAAAGAAAAGCTGTATGAAATCGAGCAGAAAGAAGATGAGATCCAGCTTGGCGCAGCTGCAGGACAGGACTACTGCGAACAGCTTGCAAAGGCGATCCAGGATCAGCAGAACAGCAATCTTATTACTGCACCCGGAAAGATCTCCGACAAGCTGATCACCGTCTTCTACCAGTATGGCAGATGCATGCTGAAACTCATCAAGAATGTGGATTATCCCGATAAGAAGCAAGCGACCGCAGAGGAGATCATAAACCTTCTGAGAGATCTTCTTTCCATCAGAGACGCATTTATCTCTCCAGGAGATCTTCTGTCCCACACGACAAACCTGATGGACATGGGAGAGCTTGCTTATACTGCGGAGGAGATCACTCCGTACTGGAACAGAAACGATTGAAGAACAGATGAAGCAAAAACTTCTGGTCGAACCGGAAAAGCTTCTATGAAAAAGCACAACAGTTTTTCATAGTAAAACCAAAAAGGATCTGTCAGAGTGGCAGATCCTTTTTGAGTCAATATATTCGTACACTATGTCGCATTGCCGGTATCGTCTCCGAAATTATCTTCGTAATCCCATCCCCAGTACTCATGCGTCTTTATGAAGTCCCGCAGTTCTTCAATCGTCGCAGGTCCATCCAGCCACTCTGATAAGTCGCTTGCTTCATATGGCAGACTCTCGATGACCTTGGTCTGGATCTGTCCGCCTTCGTATATTTTCATGAAATTGGTATACCAGTATATGCTTCGGCTTACCGGCGGAGTCTGGTTAAGATCTGTGACATCCAGTTTGTAAATAACATACACACGATTATTATGTGCTTCTTCCGAATGTGTTAAGGCCAGACCGGCATACTCTACCTTTTCGATCTTTACACCTTTTTCCTCTGTACCGGGAGTGATATAAGCTATATACTGCCAGTTCTCGCTTCCGATCTTAAGACTCTCCTCCATGGACTTCGTGATCTGATCGAGTGATGTGACCAAGGAGGGCGTCTCATCGTATTCTCCGTCAAAAGGTTGTAAGCGGGAGTAGTCCAATCCGTTTTCTCTCAACGTATACCTTTCTTCTGCCTCGCGGATCAGGTTTTGCAGACCCAGACAGCCTTGCGATGACCAGTTGTCAAAGCAGACCATCGACCACATGGGATCTGTCATTGTCGGATCGATCGTTCCATCCTGATACACACCTATGAATCCGCACATCCAGTAGTACTGCCTCTTTATCGGCTCATCTCCGGTATTATCGGTCACCTGTACCTGATAGACCATCTGAATCATGTCATGTTCCTTGTCGTTATCACTTGCATAATCGACACGATGACGGAGCATGCCAAGATAGTACATACCATCGATACTTACCTTATCCGGTATTTTCCCCTTCGAAAACTGATCCTCTTCCAGGATGTGTTTTCTCGACTCATCATCCATGAAGCTTATCTGTTCATCTGTTACCTGGCTTAACGATACGATCGATTTATGCGGTCCTTTCTGCGCAGTTGTCGATTCACCGGTACCCGGATCATCCGTCTTCGTCTCCGGCGTGGTTTCCGAAATCACACTTTCTGCAGTCTCCGCAGTCGTCTCTTTTTTCTCCTTGGAAAAAGCACCCGTCTTAGCAAGTATCCCGATGGTTACACCACCGACCAGAAGTAACGCGGCAAGAGAACCGACCAGGATCTTCGTCCCACGGGTGTTCTTCGAAACAGTTTGCTCCGGTCCTTCTGAAGACGGCACCTCTTCCACTCGTTTCGGTGCTACGGTTTCCGGGGATAAAACAGGTGACTGTGATAATTTCTCGTAAGGGTCTTTCTCGTTCATGATCATGCCCATCCCATATTGTTGCCAATGCTTCCTACTCAAGCATATTATATTATGCAAACAGCACGAGAAATCCTACAATATTGTCACCTTTCACGAGTTGTTTTTTGAAGTACCGGCGCGGACCCGGGGAAGGAATGATCTATGTGATCCTGTCAGCGAAGAAGTTCATCTGTGGATATCTTCTTTTCCCAGTCAAAAGAAACTTCCACACCGGACATGCACGCAATGGAAGCCAGGCCGTGCGCGGATGCCCACAGTTTGAGTATATCTACTTCCTGCTCTTCTTCCGTTCTTGGGATCTTATTCTCACTTAAGTATTTCAGATACGTCTCTTTCAGGAGTACAAACGGCGGATAATCCTCCGGGTGTTCTTTTCCGGGCTGAATGTGTGCCACGATATTCTGGCCGCTGAAAAGGAACTTGAAATAATCCGGCCGGCGCATGAAAAACGCCACATAGTTTCTACCCATATCGACCAGTGCTTTTTCAGAAGAAGGAGCATCGCTGACAGCCTTCTCCAGTTCCGTCATAAACTGGCCGGTAACATGTGCTTTGATCGCTTCGACCAGTTCATCCTTATCCTTGAAATGCGAGTAAGGAGCGGCATGGGAGACGTTACAGAGTGCAGCCACCTTTCGCAGAGAAAGGTTCTCTTCGCCGTTCTCGTTAATGATCTTCACGCCGGCATCGATCAATGCCTGCCGTAAGTTTCCATGGTGGTAACTGTCACTCATCCGATGTCATCTCCTTTATTTTTCTAAGTATATCACACGTTACCTCAGGGTTTTCCCAGAGAGGACTGTGCGCGGCATCCGGAACGAGGAAGAAATCTTTTGCCGGAGCCTTAAGGATCGAGCAGTATTCCTCAACCAGTTCCCACGGGCAGTTATAGTCATACTGACCGCTGATGAAATAAGTCGGAATCGAAAGCTCGGTGATTTCTTTCCGGTAATCGAAATCGTCCGTTTCCTTGGAAATAGGTGCACGACGATACATTTTCATGCCGCGGATATAGTTGATCTTCTCGCTGACCGTGTAGCACTTCGCGAAAATGATCGGGAGCACGATTCCTTCAAACTCTGTCTTGTTCCAGATCGTTCCGCCGCCTGCATCGTGCACCAGTTCGACATAATCGACCCACGCTGCCGTACACTTCACTTTGCCATCATCCAGGTGCTCCACCATACCTTCCAGTTTCTTCAAAGAAGCGTTCGCGTTTCTTTCAGTAAAGACTTCCTTCATGAAGTTATACATCAACGTATCCCGGTCGATGGAATCCGTCACGGCCTGCGCCATACCGATCAAAGCCGCGTAGTCCTCCGGATACTGCTTTGCAGCCCGAAGCGCAATATGCGAGCCGCCGGAAAAGCCCATGATGTAGATCTTCTCTTTCCCGAATCTTTCCTTGAGATACTGTGTCACCGCATGGGTATCTTTCAGAAGATTTTCCATCGTGATACTGTCCTCATCGATATCACTGTCATAGGCAATCCCCATGCCCCGGTAGTCCCAGTACACCACCGTATAATCTTCTTCCAGACGCATATCCTTATACTTGTCCGTGAAGACATAGTCATCTGTACCGGGGCCACTCGATACCAAAAGCAATACCGGATTATCTGTGTTCACGCTGTTGATGAAGAAGCCGTTCGGCGCACCGTTGACCTCCATCACAAACTTCTCCGACAGGCTCTTCTCCCCGTCATATTTCCGGATCGTACCCGGGCTCAGGATCACCCAGACGATAAACAATACCGCGGCGATTCCCAGAAGGATTCCTGCTATGATCAACATCTTTTTTCCTGCCTTTTTCATCGAGTATGCTCCAATCTTTACACCGTAAAGTTATTATAGCACGCATCTTTACACTGTCAAGATACAAGCAGAAAATTTTCTCAGCGAATACATCGCCAAACCTCTATGAGCCGCTCCAGCGACCACGCCGCATTCGCCGGACTCGTAGACGGTAACACTGTTACAGGTCTTTGTATCTTCGGATTTGCGTACTTCTCGTAATACTTCAGCGTATCCTCTTCGATGGTATAATAGACATGTGAAAACGCAGCAGGAAGGGTACGCAGATGAAGATAAATGTTGAATTCGGAACGCACGACGATATCGATTCCTGGATGTGTCTCGTCGAAAAGGTCAGCTGGAATTTCCCCGGACTCGAAACAAAAGAATCCCTGGAAGAGCACAAGCAGACCGTCTTAAAGTTTATCGACAAGCATCAGGCCATTTGCGTAAAGGATGATACAACCGTTTGCGGCGTTCTTCTTTTCTCGCGTAACCGCAACATGATTTGCTGTCTGGCCGTGGATCCTTCTTACCGAAAGCAAGGACTTGCATCTGCTCTTCTGGAAAAAGCACTATCGGAATTAGACAGGAGCAGGGATATTACCGTCTCCACTTTCCGCGAAGAAGATGAAAAAGGACCTGCGCCGCGCGCCCTCTATAAGAAGTTCGGTTTTGAAGAAGGCGAACTGACCATAGAGTTCGGCTATCCGAATCAGGTTTTTGTTCTTCGGGGCAAACCTTGCTCTATCTGACCTTTTTCGAATAATAGATGAACTCCTTTTTTTCCTCACTTTGATCCACGCGCAACCTTGGCATAATCGTAGCCCTGATCTGAAGTCATCTCGCAAGGCGTCAGTGTGAAATACTCTACACCGAAACCACGAATGCTGAAATCAAGTTTTACGTCGCCCGAAGGAGCGGTCAGGATCTTCGATGTAACACATGGTGAATCGACTTTCTTCAGAAGATCGATCTGTTCCTTCGAAGGTGCTGCCGGCTCTCCGATATCGTGCCAGAGTTTCAACGGATTGGTAGTAACCGGATCCACAGTCTGACGGATCAAAGTCAGTTTCTTATCCTTC
Source organism: Clostridiales bacterium (assembly GCA_017615755.1). GTDB lineage: Bacteria > Bacillota > Clostridia > Saccharofermentanales > Saccharofermentanaceae > Scatonaster. Next base: position 59,509 of record JAFZZM010000001.1, read on the forward strand.
ACCGGTAACGTGAAATCTTTCTTCAACGTCTTCTTGTCTCTGTTCCATACGATACCACGGATCTCTTTCTTATCGCTGCTTTCAACGATTACGCATTCCTCATCCTTATAGATGCAGCGGCCGGACAGTTCCTGAAGTTTCTTAAAGAATGCAAAAGTCCAGAACGTCGGTTTTCTGACACAACCTGCCGCAACAAGACCGAAACCGCCATGGAAATACGTATGCGGGATACCGGCTTCTTCGAAAACATCGCCGAATGTCCAGTAGGAATAGGACTCGTTCACATCGCCCAGATGTGAAAGCTGGTGCGCGATATATGCCGCATTCTCATTCGTATCGTGGATCGGATTGGTCGGCGTATACGACGTATTGAATTCCGTGATGTGGATCGGAAGACCCTTGAATTCCTTATATGAATCGATCGCCACGCGAGACGTTTTCAGGTTGTCGAAACCAAGGAACGGATCGGACAACTGCTGGTATGTAAAGTGTCCTTTGAACTGCGGCATTTCCGTCGTGTAATGGTGTCTGGTGATAAAGTCGGGAGACAGTTTTTCCTTCTTGCAGAAATCCAGAAAACTTCTGATCCAGAACTCATCTTTTACACCGCATACCGCCGGTCCGCCGACAGTAAAACGCGGGTCGACTTTCTTGACTGCCTTATATGTGATCTTAAAGAGCTTGAAGTATTCCTCCATGTCGGCATCTTTCCAGAAGCCCGGAAGGTTCGGTTCATTCCATACCTCAACCGGCCACGTCACGACACGGTCACGGCCATATCTGTCGCAAAGATGCGTAAGTGTCGTACTGACCAGATCGGCCCATTTTTCATAGCTCTTGGGTGGCGTTACATTTCCCTTCCAAACAAAGATGGTCTGGTCTCCGGAAGCAAGTGCCTCAGGCATGAAACCAAGTTCCAGAAAAGGCTCGAGTCCCTGCTCGATATAGCTGTCCATAACGCGGTCGAGATAGGTGAAGTTGTAGCAGAAATATGTTTTCTTTCCGAATCTTCTTTCTTCGTAGATGCCCATGTCGGCGCAAAAAAGACCATGCCCGCGGATATGCTTGAATCCGATCTCTTCCTGCACGATCTTAAGCTCGTCCTGATATTCCTTTGCAAGAGCCAGCCCCATACGTCCCGTTCCTACGCAGTAGTCTACATTGTTATGAAATACATAGGTCTTCTTTCTGTCAATCCTCATAAGTGTTCCTCCTAAAAGTCATACGATCCTCTTTCAGACTCTTATAACATTGTACACGAAATAACAAGATGATATCATATGAAAAGTAGTAGGAACATCAGCACTTGATCACAAGCATAAAGCATTGGGAACAAATTATGAGTTTTAATAATTTACCTGGAATAAGGAGCAACTCCTCGAATGGCGGCGCAACAACTTCGCAATTACCGAAGATGTCATACAACGTCATGTGCGTGACCGGTTTCATCGCCTCGCTGTTCTCCGTTATTCTGGTCATCTGTTTTTTCTTTTTTTCGAGTCCGTCTGTGCCTATCTTTCTGGTATCCATGTTTCTCCTTGGCATTGCTGCTCTGGTAGTATCGATCATCGGAATTGCGACCTTCAATAGAGACAAGCACCTCGGGTTCGGATTTGGTATTACAGGATTGGTCATCTCCATCGTAAGCATCCTTGCTTCCATCATTATCACGATCGTTATGCTCGCAATCGGCACACTGTTTTTGGGTTCGGTCCTTGCCCTTTCCCATACTGACAAGCCAACGTATAAAGGACCGGTCAAAAAAATCGACAATTACGAGATCAGGCTGGAAGATAAGGCAGATTCTTACAAAGCCATGCTGGCCTCCTGGTTCTGGAGCGGCGATCCGAGTGATAACGTAATCGAGATCCCTGATACCTATGAAGACATCACGATCTGTGCTATCGGCGATACGAATGCAAGTTCTTTTGAAATCAAAATCGATCCGGCTGTCCAGAATTTCGTGACACTTGACGAGGATGCCATTAAGGATTCAAAGGCATATGTATCCGCTGTTCCGGAAGGAACCATCATCCATTTCTCCGAGGTCGAATTCACATTAAAAGTCGGAAAAAACATCAAGATGGTAAGTATAGATGATTTCCCGATATATGGTATCTGGAACGAGGATGGAAGCATCACTTACCATCACATCACCATCAAATATGACTGTTCATCCGGTAATCCGTACTTCTATTCAAAGAACGGACTTCTCTACAAAAGAGGATCAGATGAGCCACTCCGGACATGAACAAACCGTTTAAAGAGGAGATATACCCATGAACGATAAAATTCCTTCTGATCCTAAATACAACATTGTCTGCATAGTCGGATTCATTTTCTCGCTGGTTTGTCTCGTTTTTACAGCGTTGTTTTCGATCCTTGCTTTCCGTTCGTTCTTACACATAGTGGAGACTCTGATCTTCCTCAGCTTTGCTCCATTAGTGCTCTCGATCGTCGGCGTTGTAATGTGTAAAAAGAAAAAGCAGAAAGGATTCGTATTCGGTCTGCTTGGTATCATTATCTCCGTCATAACCATCGTTGCAAACATCCTCGTGGCCGCTTCTGTGCTCACGGTCTTTTTATTCGAAATACTTCCATTAGATCCGCCCGCCGCGACATGATGCGCAGACGGGCGGATGATAGACACAATAGGATTCAGATCGACCGGATCGATCAAATCGAGATACTCACATTCACATCAGAACGCTTGGTTGCTTCTGCCTCGAAGAATTCTTCTTTCTTGATTCCTGAAGCACCGGCTACGATGCTTGTCGGGAAAGAAACGATCCTCTGATTCAATTCGGATACGCTTGCGTTATATGCACGGCGTGCGCCCTGCAGATGCTCTTCCACATCCATGATCGCAACCTGAAGCTGACGGAAGTTATCATTTGCGTGCAGCTGCGGATAGTTCTCAGCAAGGAAATTCAGTTCCTTTTGAACCTCACCCATAGCAGAAGCTGCCTGGTTCTTCTCGGAGATGCTCATGCCCTGACGAAGCTTAATGGCATCGAGGATCGTCTGCTTCTCAATTGTTGCATAAGACTTGGCAACATCGACCATCTTGGTCAGAACGTCATAACGTTTGGTCAAAGCGACATCGATTCCCGAAGAAGCTTCTTCGATCTTCACTTTCGTTCTTCTCAGGCCATTCATGGTTGCGATCCACCAAAGGATAATGACCACTACTACAAATACAATTGCTCCAATAACATACTTTAGCATTTTCGTTTACCGTACGGCCTTTCCTGGTCCGTACTCTCCTTTTCTGTTTATTTGAAGATCTGACGATCGAGGTTTAATCCTTCAACAAATGAGGTCACTGCGTTGATCTCTCTTTGTACCTGCATGATATCATCGTTGTTCGGACTATGGTAGATAGGCGGTTCAAGATGGTCCTTGCGGGAATTGATCGCCACATGCAGCTGATTATCCACAAATCCGATCATAATCTTACCATCACTTTGCGATGCGAGCTGCATCAGTCCTTGCATCAATCCGGGAGTCAGAAGATAGAATGCTTCCACTTCGTTCTGGCACAGACACTTGAACATCTTGTTGAACATCGCGTCTTCTGTCTTAAAAGCATGTCTTCTTTCTGCTTTCTTCGTAAATATGCTCGTTCGTTTTCTCGCATATCCGAAACCCTGCTGGATGATCTGAAGATCCGCTTCGAAATTCTTATTTGACTCGAAGATCATCCATCTTCCGCGAAGATATGTCGTCGTGGAAGAGTGTCCTTCTGAATCGTTTGTTTCATTCTGGATCAGGATATCCGATCTTTCAAAAGCAACATTGTTGTATGTTCCCCGGATATAATCTTCACTCTTATAAATGTTGCCCATCTGCATAAGGCCGGTCTGCGAGATCTGCTGACTCGGGAATCCGTATTCCGGCTGATAGATCGCGTCCGGAATGACCTGACGCACCATCTCATATACATAGTGTGTCTTGTAAAAATTCCGGTATTCATTCAGTTTCTTCCTGTAAACTGCAAAGTGGAAGATCGCAACAAAAACGACCGAACCGAAAAAACCGCCAAACAGTGCCAGAGGACCAAAGTCAATATTTCTCGAACTTATCGTCATCACCGCGGAAAGAATCACAATAGCAAGTGGTATAGCCCACATACAGATGCTAAGGATCATTACCTTTTTACGCATGCTTTCGATCATGCTCATATTCTCATTCATGTTTCTTTTTCTCCTTCTGAACTGATTGTACCTTTTTCCCGAGTATTCTGCTACATAAAGAAAACATAAATAGCAACGGCTAATCAGGTTACTGCCATTTAACGATGTCGAATAGTATTCACGATCCTGATTATGGCAATATCATATTAGCCGACAAAGGTAAAGTCATCACCAAGCAATGCTTAAGATTATCTAAAGTTACAAAAAAGAGAGGAGCGCCGTGATCTGCATCACTTCTGCTCCTCTCTTATCTTAGCTCTTATCGTATGAGATCTCTTTACTCTGCTTTTTTGCGGATCGGGATCCAAAGTTCGCAGATGAGACCCGGACGGCCCTTGGCATCATCGAAGTAGAGCTCATAGTCTGTCTCATCTACTGCCTCATAGCCACTCTGCGGGAGGAACTCTTTATAGAACTTCTCCCAGGTCTCGCCGATCACATCTGCATTCTCGCCGACACAGTCGAAGACGACATACGTTCCGGGCTTTACGTCCCAGATCTCAAAGCCTTTGGCTTCGAGTTCTTTTGCATCGAAATCGGGCGTATCCTCATCGATCAGGATACCGATGCCGTACTTAAATGTTGTCGCTCCTTCCGGTGTCGGTGTGCAAAGACCATAAAGGTCACGGTTGCCGTCTTCTTTAAGCATCCAGATCGGATGAAGCATCTGATTCTGATTACATTCGGCCCAGAAATCCGGGATCTCGTGGTTGTCCTCGTCGTTAATGATCTCCGTCTTAAATGTTCTTGTAAGTGCGATAAACTTCTTTGCTTCTGTTTGTACGATACGATAATCCATACTCTTACCTCCATCAACAGTGAGTCGTATATTCAGGGGGCTGAACAGTACAAGTTTTCCGGAACCTTCTCTTGCTGCTTTTGGCGCGATACCGTGAAACCTCGTGAACGCTTTCGTAAAGCTCTCCGGCGTCTCGTAGCCGTACTTCAGAGCGATGTCCGTGATCTTTCCGTCGGTCTCGACGATCTCTCTTCCTGCCAGGGAAAGTCTTCTGTTTCGGATGTATGCATTCGCAGTGATGCCCGTAAGGAAGCTGAATGCCCTGTGAAATTCGTATGCCGAAGTGTGCACGTGCTTCGCAACGTCTTCATAGTTGATCTCCTCAAGGAGATGCGCTTCCATATAGGTAATAGCTTCCTGCATTGCTACGATCCATTCCATACTTTCGTCCTCCTGTTGATGCTATTGTACGAGGAATCTGATGTCGGTACATTTCCCGCCTTGCGAAGATTTGTCAGGTCATTACGACACCCACCATGTGCCGTCAGAACCATGATACAGCTGACCGACTTCTTCGGAAAGGACATTTCCCTCGAAATCTTTCGCAATAAGTTTGTGGTAGAACCTGTAGTCACCATTCGGACAGTCGTTTTCACAATCCCATCCTTCTTCGATCCAGGCCTCAACATAAACTTTCCCGTCTGCGATCAACTCCACCGTTTCATTCGGTTCCAGGTCAAAAGCAAATTCTTCCGGATAATACCCGTGGACTTTTTCGTCATGACTGATAATGTGTACTTTCTCACCGACGATCTTAAGGTTCAGAAGATCCAGTTTCTCCACATCCAGCTGCGTCACGGCAACAGGTGCTGTCGGGGTGGTAAAAGAATACAGTGTGATCTTCTTTTCATCAAAATCACCTTGCAGGAAGAAGTACTTGCCTTCCAGAAATACCGGGCGTCCATACATGACATTTCTTTTCTTCGGGAAAGGGGTAAACACTTCTCCGCTTTCAAGATCGTAAAAAGAGATCACCGCGCCCTGGTATCCGCCTTTCTCCTGCCACTCGATCATGTCGTAGAAATCCTCTGTATCCGAGAGCGAGTACGCGAAGCGCTCCTGCCCTTCGACCCGTTCAATATATCTTCCTTCTACTTCGTTAAACTTTCTGATCATAGTAATTATCCTTTCTGAAGAAAACGCTTCACTTCTTTGGCAACAAGTTCCGGTGTGGCGTAATGAGGAGTATGTCCGCCATTTTCGACTACCACGATTTCTTTTTCCGGTGCATCGATGTCTTCACAGAATTTTCTGGCCAGATCGCAGTTGCAGATAAAGTCCAGATCTCCAGAAATAAAATACATCGGGACATCGTACTTCAGATCGTAGGAATAGATATCATAATAGTAGATGGTCTGGAAAAGATCCTTCTCCAGCTCATAGTAATTATCCAGATCCATCTGCTTAAGTACCCACCTTACATCATTGACGGAAGTATAAGGTGAGAAGAATGCGCGAAGGATCGTATTGGTGGAATCGCCCTTCGGGAGGAACTTCGAAGTCGCATTTCGAAGTGTCATGTATTCAGTAAGGGAGTCACCGCTTTGGTATTCCTGATAAGCCTTTTCCAGAGAAGCAGTATCTTTACCCTCGGAAGTAGCGATCTCCAGTGCTTTTTCATAGGCGATCCTGTCCGATTCGATACAGTTCACGAACTGCCCGATTCCGATGTAGGCGCTGACTTTTTCGCTATGCGCCTGCACATATCTCGTTCCGACAACCGTGCCATAGGAGTGGCACATCAGAATGACCTTGTCCTTGTGAAACCTTTCGCAAAGATAATCCACGAGTTCATCCGTATCGAGAAGAGCTCTGTCAAAGGTCACCGTCGTATTCTCTCTGTCATCGTTTTTGAAATACGTCTTTCCGCAGCCTCGCTGGTCCCAGCAGACAACGGTATAGTCATCGATCAGCGGATCCGTAAAAAGCGGCGAGATCGGTGAATCAGGGCCGGCCGGACCACCATGGATATATAGGATGACCGGGTTATCCGTATTGCTTCCCCGGATCTGGATATACTGCTTCTGCCCGCCGATCGTGGCATACAGTTCTTCGTTGATTCCCTTGGAAGTACCGATGCAACTTCTAAAACAGTTGATGTTTCTTCCCGCAATAGAAGTGATCGTCAGGAGCAGCAATAAAACAATAGGGATAAGGACCAGTGCTTTTAGGACCGTAATAGCCTTCTTTCTTTTCTTCTTCTCCACGACCTCATTTCTGTGCATGAGGTGGATGCCGATATGCCCGATAGATAAGATGATGGAAAATACGATCAGAAAGATGTTGACGCCATAGATACCCAGTGAGAAAAATGCCAGGCACGGAAGCGACGCTCCGGCAACAGGGAAACCTGCATAGCTGCTGTACATGTCGGCCATGGTCTTGGGACTTTTGAAGTAGCGGATCCAGTAGAGTTCATAAAGGATCATGAAGATGAAAGCCAGAATGAGCCATCCTGACCAGATCGATTCAAATCTCACATTCAGATCGGAAAAGATAAGCGCACACATGCTTACCGTCACCTCACCGAAGCGTTCCAGTGCAAGAAGGACTTTGTTCTCGTTTTTTACATATTTCTCATAGTCGGCAGGCTGGTTCTTCGACCAGATAATGTTGGGAACAAACAGCATCACCAGAAAAATAAGACCTATGTATGAAAAACCAAAATGTATCATCTCTTTCACCTCTGCTTTTTCAGTATAGCACACAGCCGATCAGTTTTTTCCGTGCCGGGATCGTGTCCATAATTTGAATCATTGATATAATGGGATGGACACGAAATATGACGGAGGTATACATGGACAAGGAGAAGATCAGCAGATTCATAAAGAAGCAAAAAGTTTCCTTCATCTGTTCCCTGGACGAAGAGGGATTTCCGAATATAAAGGCGATGCTGAAACCGAGAAAATGTATAGGTCTTAAGGAGTTCTACTTCTCGACGAATACTTCGTCCATGCGTGTAAAGCAGTATCGTGCAAATCCGAATGCAAGTATCTATTTCTATCACAAGGGTCTTATCCGTTATGAGGGAGTCATGCTTACGGGAACGATGGAGGTACTGACAGATCAGGAAACGAAGAACATGATCTGGAGAAAAGGCGACACGTTATTCTATAAACAAGGTGTGACGGACCCGGATTACTGTGTACTGAAATTCACTGCAAAGAAAGGCAGATACTACTGCGATCTTAAGACTGAGAGTTTTGAAGTGTAAACAGAAAAAGCAAAGGCTCAGACACATCTGAACCTTTGCATGAAATACCGGATCGATAAACTCTCAGTCTCTGAAACGATAAATGAGTTGCTGCATGGTATGCTCCTCATCCGAAAAATCACAGTACACCCATTCGATACCTAGAGGCGCCAGTGGGGTGGCTGCGTCATATTCTTTATATTCTGCAGAATTCAGATCACAGGCAACCTCAGCGATGATGCCAATGTTGGTCCACAGATTCCAACCCGGATTATCATGAGTCATTGGAATCGACCATGTGTTTCCATGCCCGCCATGTGCAACCGCATCTACCAGATCACGGAGTAACGCGTCATCGGGAAGTGAAATAATATATCTTCCGTTTTGCATGTCATCGCCCGCGCTTATGGAACGCCGGCCATATTTGATTTGAATCATACTCACACCTCTGTGCTATCGTTTCTTTCTGTATTATCAAAAAAGGATCAAAGTACCGCAATAACTGCAAGCAGTGCAATGATTCCCAGAATGCCAAGAAAAATACCGAGTTTGATCGACGCTTTCTTGTGCTGTTCTTTATTCATCTTACCTGTAAGCTGACGCAGTTTGATAACACTCATTATAGAATAGATAAGACCGACCGTCGCCAGAAACGCCGCCGCACCCTGAAATGCGCCATGTACTCTTGTCAGATTAAAGGCGATAATGATTCCGATCAATGCGAAAAAGAGTACCGAAGCAGCGATGTAAGTCTTGAGGGATTTGATGATCTTCTCTTTTTCTGCATTTGTGTAGTCGGCTACCAATTCCAATGTTTCTTTCATATCTGTATTCATTTCGTCACTCTTCCTTTCTCCGTTCAATAATTCACGGATGTCCACTTCATAGAAATCAGCGAGTTCAATGATCACGCTGATATCCGGCAATGTGTTACCATTTTCCCACCTGGATATTGTTCTTGTAGATACATAAAACTTCTCTGCAAGCTGTTCCTGTGAGAGGTTCTTTTCTTTTCTCAACTCTTTGAGAAATGTTCCGATCTTGACTTGATCCATGCTGGCCTCCTTTCGAGAAAATAGTATCAACACCATCCGGAACTGACCACGACAGAGAGTGACGGATGCCGTGATTTCAGTACCAGACAGGAAGTGTCCGGTTGTATTTTACCATATAATCCGAGGGTTTTCGGCGTGAGTAAAGAAAACAGTTTACCTTCTTGATCAATCTTTTTTCCGACTGTTTTTTTCCATGATCGAGTTTTCTTCGTCCCGGATTTCTTTTAGGATCTGCTCTTTTTCTTCTTGCAGCTTATTCATCCAGGTATAGATCTCATCCACGGCCGTTTTTTTGATTTCGAGTATATCTCCACCCACATTCGGGCGGCGATTGCGTATCCATGTCTTGATCCGGCCTATCCCCAAGATCAAGAGAATGCATGCGTATATGATTCCCATCGTAATGAAGAAGGCTTTTAAATCGTTTATGTTTTGTACCATAGGCTTTTCGCCATGCTTCCCGCCTATGAAAGCAGGAATACAAAGAAGCAACGGTAAGAGCAACAAATACGCCACAGTATGATGCGGATCTATCACGTTTTTGATCTTTGGCTTCTTTTTCTCATTCTCTATACTGCCTTTGACATAGTCTTCAGCCTTTTTCATCTCATCCTGAGCCTTGATCAGTTCTTCTTCTGCGTTAAGCAGATCCCGCACCTTGTTGCAGTACGCATCTATATTGCCGGGGATCCTGCATCGGGGAAGCCTTTCCTTAAGAGCAGAGATCGACGGATGCAAAGAGAGTTTCGAAAAATATTCCTCACTTAGCAGGTCCTCAGCGCGCACCAGAGCCGCTTCGACACTCTCTGCTTCAAGATCTTGTGCATAGATTCGAAGTAATTCATCCGGTTCTTTTGCCGTATAACGGGAAGGGATGTTATCGGAGATATCAATCGGTGACGTCTTTGGAGCAGGTGCAGACCCGGCCGCGTTTTCCGACGCGCTTTCACTTTTGCCGCATTCTTTACATACAAACCGTTCGGAAAAAACGTCATATTCCATTTCCTTCGCACAAAAAGGGCATGTTCTTATGTCAGTCATAGTCTACCTCCCATCCCTCTTGAATCTATCAAACCACAAAACCGATGGGAAATAAACCTGCTTCAGTCACAAAAATAGCACTTGTATTCAGGATATGATCCCTCTCCGCGCAAGAAATAATGGCATTGTGGTATAGTAGTGACAGATAATACTTGAAGGAGGCGGTCAACTTGTCACGCAGCAAAGATATTGTTACGAAATCGATGTGGACGCGCATCCTTGCGTTGTTCATGGTGTTTGCGATAGGGTCCGCTTGTGCTTCATGCAAGAAGTCGAAAGTTCCATCCAAGAAAGATGTCCTGGAAAAGCTCCGGTCTGAAGCAGGGTCCAAGCAGGGACCTTTCGATTTCACTTATGAAGAACTTCGAAGTGCCTGGGGTGATCCGGATGTGGAACGTGTCATGGAGGAAACCGGGATTCCTTGCAAAGCTTGGAATTACAACGGTCACTACCTTTACTCCTTTCTTCAGAAAGACGATCCTTCTGTTATTGCCGGTTTCGGCTATTCCTCAGCTTTACAGTTGATTTTCCTGCTTCAGGATGAAAGAAATGTCTTTTTTGCGGAATTCAACGAAGGCCGTTTATCCGATTGGGATTGTCTCTCTTTCAGTAATGACCGGTTTGCGTCGGGAGAACTCGACAGTGCTTCTTTCGGAGATTTGTTTTCTATGGAATTTGATGGTACGCTCCTTCAATCCTACCCGGGAATGATCTATCTTTTCTTTAGTATTACTCCAGAAGGCCAAGCCGATTCACGACAATTACAACATGCGCAAAATGTTCTGGACAGATTGAAGATCCATCTGGATCCTTCGCTTTGTTTTTCAAACATAATCATCGAGCCGAATGCGGATGCCAGACTAAAGATTGAAGATAACAATGATCTTGTCTTTAACATGACTCTGGTAAACGGGAACCGGAACCGGAAAACCTATGTTTACAGTGAAGACTTCTACTTGGAACGAAAAATCAAGGATGATTGGTACATTGTCGTTCCGCCCGAAGAAGTACACTTTGAAGAGAAACTCTATGAGCTCCCGCCCGATGGGCAGAAGTCCTTCTCATGCGATGTAAAGTCTATATACGGAACGCTGGAGCCGGGCACATATCGCATAGTAAAAGAACTTGTGAATAGTGAGGATATAGACAATTTTGACGATCCTATGGAATTCTACGTAGCTGCTGAGTTCAATGTGGATCAGTAAACACGTTTTCCGAAATAACCCATTTCCCACACCAATAGTAGAAAATAGAACATCCCGTTAGTAATGCAAGTGAGTTTTCAAACAAGTGCTTTTCCAGTAATATAAAAACAGAAAGCATCGGAAGGAGCATCACGGATATGGAACTCAAACTTGCTGAAAACATTAGGAGATTGCGGAAAGAAAAATCCATGACACAGGAGGCGCTTGCTGAAGCGCTCGGTGTGACCTCCGGCGCAGTGTATAAGTGGGAAGCCGAGCTGTCGACTCCGGAGCTCTCGATGCTCGTTAAGCTGGCAGAGCTTTTCGATACGTCTGTGGACACGCTTCTCGGATATGAAGCTTCCGACAACAGACGACAGGTGATCATTGACCGGATCTACAGTTATTCGGCAAAGAAAGATGTGAGAGCCATCGAGGAGGCGGAGCTGGCTCTCGCGAAATACCCGAATGATTACTGGGTGATCATGGCAGCGGCGAACACTTACTCGAACTTCGGACTGGAAGGTATCAATGGAAAAAGCCGGGACAAGGCCATGATCAAAAAAGCAATCGCACTGTGTGAGAAAGCATCGCGAATCGTCCCGCATGATGTCGACCCGAAATACGGGAAACTCTCCGTACTTGGAAATATCGCCACCCTGTACTACTTTATCGATGAAAAAGAGAAGGCTCTCGACATGCTGAAAGAACATAACGAGGCAGGTGTTTTTGATACGCGGATCGTGACGATGATGTCCATGCGAGGTGACACAAGTGAAGATTGTTTCATGAAGATCACCGGCAGTTTCTGGGACGCAAACAGCAACTTGATCAATACAACATTTGCCCTTCTTCTTTTCTACAAAAACCGCGGAGAAATGGATCGCATCAAGACGCTCGCCCATTGGGGGATCGATTATGTCAGAGGCATCCGGAAGAATGATGACCCTTGCTTTCTCGACAAACTGAACGTTGCTTTTTTCACGGCAGAAAGCTATGCATGCCTTAAGAGCGGGGATCCGGATAAGGCAGAAACGCTTCTTCGGGATGCCCGAAAACTCGCGGACCGTTTTGATCAGGCACCGAACTACAGCATCGACATCCTCAAAATATTCGACAATAAACGCGATGGAGCTTTAATCGATCTTCTCGGCAAAACGGCCCACGAGGTCATAGAGAATCTGATTGGCATGATCGGCGATAAGAAATTCACTTCGATGTGGAAAGAACTGAAAAAGTAAACGAAAACGGGCCCGGTGAGAATCCGGGCCCTTATATTTCTGATCATGTTTATAAGATTAGCGTTCCATGAGCCCCGTATTTGCAATATACTCAAAGAGATCATCTTCAGAATCGATCTTCTCGTAGACAGATGGAACCTCTTTCCATGATATCACATAGTACGTCGCATCTTCTTTTGTCATCACCGCTTCGATGAGTCCATGCTGATCTTCTTTTTTCAACTGAATATCTCCGACATCCTTCCATGGATCCAAAGCGCCCCACACACTTTCTCCTTCTGCATTGCTTCCGAAGTATATTTCAGCTTGCCAATTATTCATGAAATAATATCCATTATCGATCATGAGCTTTTTCTTATTTGCCTCGTAAAGCACGTTGAAGTTCTTGATGTGCATCTTTCCCGGAAGTTCCGTATTGACGATCTTGTCACACAAATACGGTTCTTTTCCATCGTCTTCACTTAAGTGAGAGAACAGTGCTTTCGCGTATTTTTCGAACTCTGCGCGGCCATTTTCAGACAAGTGTTCCTCACCATTCTCACTTGCACCGAAACAATATGCAAAGTATACACGGTTGCCGATGCATTTGGCAGCAATATATACGTGATAGTATTTCTGCATATCGTCACGCGCGACCTTATTGATCTGCGAAGCAAATAAGAAATCCTCTGTCTCTGAATAGATTTTGGAGGAAGAGAACTGAACATACTCATAAAGATCAAACATCGTCGGATGGCCGATCAGTTTGCTGTTCAATGCATCCTTGAATTCTTTCAAAGTTTTATACTCCGAATCCCAAAGATAGATCGAGTCGACTTCACCGAAACGGGAAGTGTTATCTATCGCATCAACTAACTCGAATGAAGCACGGATACTGTACAAATTCTGTTCTGAGTCTACTAAGCGGAAATTACACGACGGCATAAATTCATCTGCCGCAGTATAGATCAACGTGGAATCATAAAGCCGGATCGCGTATTTCTCCAGAGCTTCACTCAAAGTGTAAGCGCTCTTCAGCTCTCTGGTGCCGTCAAGATAGCGTCCTTTCAAAGTCGGATTAGCAACTTTTTCCGGGATCGTAGGATTAAACGAATCGTCGGTACTGTCCGTAATATATGGTCCTGCCAGCTTGATCTTCCCTGTCGGAATCTGGCAGATCTTATCATCTCCGCTTTCCTCGTTACCTGCCTTCGCACCGGCAATCGTACTCTGCCCGCCATTCTCTGTCTTATTGGACTTCGTCGAAGAGCAGGCGGTCATGCCCATGCAAATAGATATCGAAAGAACAGAAAGCAGGATAGTTTCTTTGGAAAAACGGTTTTTCATAATCATCCCTCCTTTGGTTTATTCTTGTAAACCTCTTGGTTTTAGTTTACTCGGATAAACCACGGATGTCAATATGATACTGAAAACTCGAAAATATAGATGCGGCCCTTTATCGTCCGACAAACTGCGGAGCATCAAAAACAAATCCGTTATCGAGCAGATGGTCCAGCAATATCCGATAATACTGTGGTACCATCTCTTCGGTCTCATCGTGTGCATGAATGATGATCAGATGGCTTCCGTTCTTATCGGAAAGAAGAGATAACCCGATTTCCGGATTCACCTCGCTCGCTCTCTTCAGGGCATCCTCGATCGTCACACCGCTGCCCGGACGGATCGAGTATTCCTCGAAATCAAATGTCCAGAAAGTATCGATGTCCTTATCCAGACCCATTTCTTTCCAGATAGCATAAGGGATCTGGTCGTCTTTGACCTTATCGAATCCATGTGAGCGGAAATACTCCTGAAGCGCTTCTTTATTCGCGCCTCCCTTATCCCCATACGGGAAACGGAACGGACGGTACACTCTCGGAACACCTGCATCCTGATAGAGCTTATCCAGAATGGCCTCATTCTTTTCGATCTCCTCGATTGCTTCTTCCAAAGAAAGCTGAGAAAAGAACGGATGGGAGTAACTGTGGTTACCGACGATGATTCCGTTTTTCACAGCATACAGCGCGTTCTCATAGTTCTCTTCCACTCTCTTTCCCCAGGCAAACATGATCGCGGGGATCTTCTTCTCGAGCAGATAATCTACGATCGCCCGTGTATTCTTCGAAGCAATATCATCTATAGTCAGGACAGCATGTATCATATAAGTCTACCTCCATTTCGTATTTCATTGTACCACGCCCGGGCCTGCCTCTGCAGAAAAAAGGAGAGCCGCCGTCTCCGGCCACTCTCCATCATTATCCGATTCCCCCCATCAAAGTCCATACATATCCAAGCCCGCTTGGTCTTCTTTTATAGATCCATGAAAAAGACGTCAAGTCCGGAGCCGCTTTCGCGGTGCCTCCGGCAAACTTGACGTCTTTAATTTGGTTCTGAATGATTGATTCAAGCGGGCTTGAAAAACCGTGCTTAGATCGTGCCGCGATCGATACCATACTTCTTACAGATATTCGTGAACTCTTCACTCTGTCCGAAGAAGGCCAGGACGCTCTCTCTTGTCTGAGAACCCTTAGCGATCTCGCCGGTCCAGTAAGTAACTTCACCTGCCTGCGGTTCTCTATCCATGAATGTCTTATAGAGTCTTGTTACATACTCATCGTCCTTCAGTTTAAGGTTTACGAATTCCGGCGTTGTGAAGAATTCCTTCGCTGCACTGCAACCAGTCTGTTCGAGGTTTGTCAGTGCCAAAGACCAGTACTTCAGACCGCCTTCTTCGGCTGCTCTTCCGAGGCAGCATGTGTACAGTCTTGTCGCAAATGCGATCGCGTTCTTCGATGCGATCTCAGCCTTCGCTGTCGGTGCACCGGACTTGACTCCGTATGTTGCGCAAACATTGCACCATTCCTTCGAATCGATAAAGCCCATGATGACCTGATCTCTTGTCATCGTCTTATTCTTCAACTGACCTACCCAAAATGCCTTACCGTCTGCTTCGGATGCACGGTCGAAGAATGTCTTATACAGTGTCTCGACGAAATCCTCATCGCCCAGGCCTCTGTTTTTGAATTCCGGCGCTTCGATCAGGAAGAAATATGCACAGTCACCACCTGTACGGTTACCATCCTCGATCTCCTTGACCCAGAAAGCCTTTCCTTCCGGTTCAGAAGCACGGTTCAAAGCGATGGTGTAGAGACGCTCTACAAAGTCAGCGATAGACGGTTCCTTGTCCGGATCTCCAGGTGCAGGTGTGGTACCGGCACCCTGTTCTGCAACAAAGAGAGTTACAAGGATATCATTTGAACTGAAAATATTTGCTCCTGCTTCAGGATCCGTAAGAACAACCTTACCTGCTTTCTCAGGGTCACTGTTGTCTGCCCAGACGATATTGAATGTGATCGCGTGGTTAAATCCGCCTTCACGAAGCTTATCCTCCACTTCCTTCTTAGCTGCTTCATACTGCATGCCTACTACGTCCGGCATTTTTACGATTGTGACCGGAGGTGTCGGCTGGCCCGGTGCTGTCGTCGGCTGGCCCGGTGCCGTTGTCGGCTGGCCCGGTGCCGTTGTCGGCTGTCCCGGTGCCGTTGTCGGCTGTCCCGGCTTCGGTGTTGCACCATCGTTGCCACCGACTCTATCGGAATAAGAGGCACCCTCATCAAGATCGAAGACCTCATCGACACCCTTCTTCATTTCATCTACCGTCAGTCTTCCACGAGGATAGCAGTGATTATCATCTTTCGGGATCGGAACGACTCTCCACTGGACTGCCCATGTAAAAGCACCCCAGCAATAAAAATCGATATCGAAGAAATCTTCGAACCAGTCCGTTCTGCCGTAGTCAAAAGCTGTACCGAAGCCCAGCTTATCGGCATATCTGTGCGTCATGAGTCCGAAATCCTGTCTGGTGATCAACTGATCCGGGCAGAAAGTATCGGAGCTGATGTTCGGGAAACCGAAGCAGATCTTATTGTCTTCGCCCCACTTCACGGCTTTTGCATAAGGAGCATTCGGATCCACATCCGTAAATCTGGAAGTACCTGTTACTTCCGGGCTTCCTGCCTTCTCATACATAAACTGCATAGTCTGCGCTCTTGTGGCAAACTGTTCCGAATCAGAATGGTAATCGTTGGAATCCAGAACGCTGTCCGGTACATCATTCGTTCCGTTGTATTTGCCGATGATCTTAGCACGGTCGTCAAAGACAACGATATGCTGGAGATCGTCGAACGGATCACCGCTTCCGCCGTAATCGATCGTCTTCGAATATACATAGCCGAGATTCTCTGTCTCATGCACATATACGCCTTCATTGTAAGCTTTGCAAAGACGGCTGTTCTTGCTGATGTCGATCACGTCGATACTTGTCATACCGAAAGCATAAAGGTGGAACATTCTCGGATTGTGGGAAAGATCCAGACCCTGCAGGTACTGATCACATTCCACGTTAAGGAACGCCAGCTTGGGATTGTGGGAAAGATCCAGTTTCTTCAATCCGTTGTTATAGCTGGCAACAAGTTCCGTCAGTTCCGGATTATGGCTGACGTCAAGCTGCGTCACTTTTGTCTTGGCGCAGTTATAGTACTCAAGTCCGGAAAGATTGCTGATATCCACGTTTCCAAGATTCGGATTGTCCCAGATATCGAGTCTCTTAAGCAAAGTATTCTTGGAAACATCGATAGTCTTCAGCTTATTCTTGAATGCCGCCAACTCGCAAAGAAGCGGGTTGTTGGAGAGATCCAGTGTTTCGAGTCCGCAACTGCTGCAAAACAGGTTCTCAAGCTGAGGGTTCTGTGACAGGTCGAGTGTTTTCAACTCAGGATTGGCATTACACTCGAGATAGGCAAGCTTAGGATTGTTTCTGACGTTCAATTCTTTCAGATCGCAATTAAAGCAGTACACCCATTCAAGATTCGGACAATCCGAGAAATCCAACGACTCGAATTTGTTAAAAGAACACCAGATGCCGTGGAGATCCGGATTACCGGAAAGATCGAATTCAGTGATGTTGTTACCCTTGCACCAGAGTCCTTTGAGATAAGGGAAATGTTCGATTCCCTTCACGGAATAGATGTTCATGTTTTCACAGTGAACATTCCAGATCAAGAAGATCTCGTTATCGCTAAGATAACCATTCTTGTCCGTGTCAAAAGCCTGCGCAATGTAAGCCCTGAAATTCGGATCCGGGAAATTGGCCTCATTGATAGGCAATTGCCCGGCTGCATCGACGTGCATGCCGCCAAAAGACGGCAAGACGACAGCCGCACCTACCAGCGCGGCAAAAAACCGAGATAACCTCTTCATTTTTCTTACCCTTCCTTATAAAAGCAAATTGTGAAATGCCCGCACATCAGCCAACTATGCAAACATCAAACGCATTTTAACATCATTTCCGACTTAATCAAATCAATTTGTAAATCTTCATGTCGATATTATGTCTATATAAATATAGAAAACGGGCAAGATCACGGCTTTTCTGCCGCCTGCGCGTCAAAGTTTTCCGTTGTTATGGTCCCTGTACTTCTTCGGTGTCATGCCGCAGTTCGTCTTGAATGCATTGGAAAAAGCACTCTGGGACGAATATCCCAAGGACATGGCGATCTCCAGGATGCTGTATTCCGAGTGGCTCAGCATGTTCTTCGCAGTCTGGAGTTTCGCCTCGGCGATAAACTCACTGACTCTCTTTCCTGTCTCGTTCATGAAGATCCTCGAGAAATATACGGGATTGAGATCTTCCAGCGCGGCCAGCTCGGCGACCGTCAGGGGCTTATTGAGGTTGTTGTAGATATAATCGATCGTTCTTCTAATGTGGAAGTTGATGACGTTGGATTTTTTCAGATCACGCATACGTGTCGCGTAGTCGATCTGCATGGTAGCAATAAGATCCATCACTTCCTCGACACTCTTCGCCTCATCCGCTGCGTTGATATAGATATCACTTAGCGTATAGGCCGTATTCATATCCATACCGCCATCGATACAAAGTCTGCTGATCACTGCAGCTGAGGAAACCAGATGATATATGCTGTTACGAAGAGGATCCTGGGAAAGCGTACCACGACCGTCTTTTCCGTTCAGATAGTTAGGACGGACCAGTTCGAAGCGTTCCTTTACCGCTTCCACATCACCGTTCCTGATCCTGTTATATTGCCGGAACTCGGCGAAATAATCCGCGCGGATAAATTTCTCTTCTCTTTGCAGGAATAGCCTGTAGTCCAATATTTTGTCAGTCTGCACTAGATGTCTCCCCCCGGGCCAATCAACTCATAAAAATATTATACCATGCTCGGCTTTCAGGCAATATTGCTCCTGCCGGCTTTTCTCGTTACAATGGAGAAAACACCAAACACGGAGGAACTTTCATGCGCGAGAAAAAGAAGCGAACCAAGAAACGTCTGGCTCTTCGAATCGTACTCTCAACGATCGGCGTACTTCTTCTCAT
Source organism: Clostridiales bacterium (assembly GCA_017615755.1). GTDB lineage: Bacteria > Bacillota > Clostridia > Saccharofermentanales > Saccharofermentanaceae > Scatonaster. The sequence goes on from JAFZZM010000001.1 coordinate 78,594, forward strand.
TGTCGTTTCTTATGTGATCTATGCCTTTGCAAGTTACTACCGTCTCCCCGACAACATTGAGCTGACTCCGAAACCGGACCCGGGTCGCTATATGACAATGGGCAGAAAGCCTCCCGAAAGGATCATCGTTTCGACTGAAGAAGAAACCTACACGATCATGACATATAACATCGGATTCGGCGCATATACGCCCGACTACAGTTTCTTCATGGACGGCGGCAAATACTCCTGGGCAAGATCCAAGGACGGCCTGATCCAAAATCTCAAGGACATCGCAAACATGATCACCGACTCTGATCCGGATTTCGTGCTTCTTCAGGAGGTCGACGAGGACGGAACACGTTCTCGCCACGTCTGCGAAGTGAACTATATGTGCGCGATGGATTATTACCAGCATGTCTATGCGCAGAACTTCGACTCGCCGTTTCTTTTCTGGCCTTTACTTGAACCCCACGGCGCAAACAAGTCCGGTATACTGACCCTCTCGAAAGCCTACATCCGTTCCGCGCTTCGTAGAAGTCTTCCGGTCTCTGACTCGCTTTCAAAGATCGTGGATTACGACCGATGCTATTCCATCTCGCGCATTCCTCTGGGCAAGACCACATCCGCCCCGTATCCTTTCAATGGCACTACCGATCCTGAGGGAAAAGAACTCGTCCTCTTTAACGTCCATCTTTCGGCCTATTCCACCGAATCTGTCCGCGAAGCACAGCTCTCGATGCTTTTTGAAGATATGCAGAATGAATATGCGAAAGGTAACTATGTCATCTGCGGCGGCGACTTCAACCATAACTTGAGAAAAGACAGTACAAGTGAAAACGTACCCGGCTGGGCACAGTCATTCCCGAGAGAATCCATCCCGGGTGCTTTTTCATTCGGCTTTGAAACTTCAGCGACCGGATCCGGAAAACCGGCCCCGGTCGTCAACATCGCACACGATTCCTGCAGAAATGCAGACGAGGCCTACGATCCGCAGACGACCTTCACTGTTCTCGCCGACGGATTCATCGTATCCGACAACATCGAAGTGGTGTATTACGAATCCATCGACATGCAGTACGCCTACTCCGACCACGATCCGGTCATTATGGAATTTTCCCTGAAGGATTGATCGCTTTACCCGATATAGGACATATCGCTGATGCGCTTGATGCAGTGGTGTCCGTTATCGAAGATGAGCAAATGGGATACCCCTCCGGCAAGTCCGTGGATATCCGCATGATGATATGACTCTACCTCAAGTCCCAGGAACATGGCGTAAAATGAACTGAGGATGTCACCATGTGCGACGACAAGGACCGTCTCATGCGGATCCTCCATGATCGCATCAAAACACGGCTTTAAGCGTGTCCATGCATCTCTTCTGCTCTCGCCGTCCGAGAACAATCTGTCGTCCACCGTTACCTCCGGTGACTCTATGTTTTCACGAAGCCACTGCACAGATTTACCGCAGCATTTCCCCAGGTTTCTTTCTCTCAGTTCCTGCTTCAGGACCGGTTCCACTCCAAGATGTTTCCCGACGATCTCCGCCGTCTGCTTCGCACGCTTCAGATCCGAAGAGTACATAAACAGTTCTTTTCCCGAAAGTTCTTCCTCAAGCTTTTTACCGATATTGTCCGCCTGCTGCCGGCCGAGTTCCGTCAGATCCCAGTCCGTCCAGGAACCGACCATACCGTTCGTATGATGAATCGACTGCGTGTGCTGGATCGTAATAATGTGCTTCATAGGTACCGGCCTCCTCAGTTATACAAGAATAAATTTGCGGTGTAAAAACAGTATATCCTATGATCATCTTTATTCCGAGGATTTTATACCAGCCGACTACACTTCGTTCCGCTTACTCGATACTCTTAAGAGACTCCGTCATATCGATGGCACGGATCTTTCCGCGCATGAGCAGGTCGACCAGAAGCGAAAACAGAATGACCAGACAAAGCGAATACAAATAGCTCTGCGGAAGGATCACGACCTTGTATGTAACGATGTCCATCTTGATCTGCGAAATGACGAAACGGTGCAGGAAAATGCCCATCGGAATACCCATCACGAAGCCCATCAGGCACAGTATGAAATTCTCACGGAACACATAGCTTCCGGTCTCACTCTTCTTAAAGCCGAGAACTTTGAGTGTCGCGATCTCGCGCGTTCTCTCCGCGATGTTGATGTTGTTGAGATTAAAGAGCACGATAAACGCAAGCATCGCCGCACAGAAGATGATCAGCGCCACAACATAATTCATCTTCTCCATCGTTTCCGAGAAGTTCTTGCGGCCCTCATCCATAATGTTCCAGGACTGGATATGCTTCGCTGAACCGATTGCCGAACCGTATTCGTACGACTTGCCGTCCGGTACACGGACAAGCGCCGTATTCGGTGCATATTCTTCTCCAAAAGCACCCGCAAAAGTACTCGCGTCCATGATCACGTAGTGGAACGTGTAGTTTTCAAAAACATATGCGATCGTACAGGTAAACGACTTGCCTTCTTCTCCGTATTCGAGCGTGATCGTATCTCCGACAGAAAGCGAATTACTTTCGGCAAGTTTCAAGCTGACGCCGACTTCGCCGGTCTTCGGAAGTGCATACTCCTCACCGTCGTTATGCGGGTTCACAAACTGCGTGAATACAGAATCCTCTGCGACATACAGCTCGACATCACGGATAGCGTTTTTGCTTGTGTGCTTGACGCGCTCCGTGCGGATCAGGATCGTTTCCGTCTCTATACCGGTCTTCTCCTGTGCATCTTTTAAGATCTCCTTCATGTCGGAGAGCTCCGTCTCCTTTTCGAAATTGACGGCCACGTCATAGGTCATGATCTCGTCATACTGGAAGTTGATGAGATTGTTGATCGAGTCCTTGAGACCGAATCCCGTGATAAGCAGTGCCGTGCATCCCGCGATACCGATGAGCATCATCCACATTCTCTTTTTGAAACGGAAGATGTTTCTGGCCGAAACTTTATGCAGGAAAGAAAGACGTTTCCAGAGCGGCGTGATGTACTCGAGGAAGATACGCTTACCGGACGGTGGCGCTTTTGGACGGACAAGTTCTGCCGGCGCTTCCGTAAACTCACGGAAACAGGTCAGGATCGTCACACCGACTGAGCAAAGGATCGACACCAGAAGTGAAACCAGAAGAAGCGGGATCTTCGTGGCAAAAGTGATCGGCGCAAAACCGTACATCATGTCATAGGCTTTCCAGATAATGAACGGGAAAACTCTTGTTCCACCTGCGAACCCGCCGACAGCTCCGATCACGGAAGCCGAACCGGAATAGATCACATACTTCAAAACGATGGAGAACTTCGAATATCCCACCGCACGCATCGTACCGATCTCGCCTCTTTCGTCGGTGACCATACGCTGCATGGTCGTCGAACAGACAAGCGCGGCCAGTGCGAAGAAAAAGAGCGGGAATACCTGTGCGATTCCGTCCACGATCTTCGCGTCATTTTCAAAAGAAACGTAACCGGTATTCGTGTCACGCCCGAGGACATAGCATTCTGCCTCTGACGGGAAATCGAACTCGGGCATCTCGATCTCTCCGAGCGCCGCCAGCTGCTCCGGAGTCATACTGCTCATAAGTGCGTTATACTCAGCTAACTGATCGTCGATTTCTTTCTTCAAACGGTCATAACGGGCCGTCACCACTGCTTCCACTTTCGGCTTGAATGTCTTCTCGAAATCTTCCACATACTGATCGTATTCATCGGTAAATGCTTTCGTATCGTCATCGAGTTTCACGAACACTTCCGAGTATGCTTCATATTCCAGAGCGTCCTTCATCACGAAGACGAAATAGTCGATAGAACCGTCACCTATCTCAGAAGTTCCTTTCTGGAAGTTCATGTAATACGGTGAGCGCACACGTCCGACCACTTCATACTCCGAATAGGCAAACCCATCCGTCTCGGAAAGATAGAGTTTGTCTCCGATAAAGTCCGATGGACAGGCATACGCATCGACCACCACTTCATTCGGTTTTTCCGGAAGCCTTCCTTCAATGAGATCAAGTTTATTGACGTACTCAGTCATCGTGTGAAAACGAACAACTGAAACCGCATCCTCGTTTTCGCCATCGCTGCTCTTCTGCCTGGTAACCAGTCCATCTCCAAAAACGGCGCCTTCGCATGCCCGTACGCCGGAGATCTCACCGATCTTTTTTACGTCCTCATCAGCAAAACCGACCGTGGAAAGAATACGATAATCAAAAAGCTGCTGCTTATTGACATACTTCTCACCGGTCGTAAAAAACGAAGGCATGGTGCTCTTGAGTCCGGAGAAAAAGCCGACGCCCAGCGCGATGATCGCAAGGATCGCCAGGTATCGCATAAGACTCCCTTTTATGCATCGGAAAACGATCTTCCAGTAACTGCGCTTCATCTCCGCCTCACCATTCGATCTCTTCTATGGACTTCGGATTCGGGTTCACTTCGTTACTTACGACCCGTCCGTTCTTGATGCGGATAACACGGTCAGCCATCGCCGCCAAAGTCGAGTTATGTGTAATGATGACCACCGTCATGTGCTTCTCGGTACAGAGTTGCGCCAGAAGCCTCAGGATCGACTTACCGGTCTGGTAATCGAGTGCGCCGGTCGGTTCATCACAAAGAAGAAGTTTCGGATTCTTCGCCACGGCACGGGCAATCGCAACACGCTGCTGTTCACCACCCGAAAGCTGTGCCGGGAAGTTCTTCTTACGGTCGGAAAGACCGACGGTTTCAAGGATCGCATCCGGATCCATCGGATCGGAAACCAGCTGGGAAGCCATTTCCACATTCTCGATCGCGGTCAGGTTCGGGATCAGGTTATAAAACTGGAAAACAAAGCCGACATCGACTCTTCTGTAATTCGCCAGTTCTCTTTCCCGGAGCGCCGAGATCTTCTTGCCGTCGAGCATTACCGTGCCGCTCGTCAGGGTATCCATGCCGCCCAGAATGTTCAGAAGCGTCGTCTTACCTGCTCCCGACTGGCCAAGGATCACACAGAGCTCCCCTTTTTCAATAGAAAACTCTGCACCATCCAATGCGTGGACTTCCACGGAACCGGTCTTGTATATTTTTTTCACGTCTTGAAATTCAATATATGCCATCGTTTTGTGTCTCTTTATAATGTGGAATAATACTATGGAGATTATACTCCATTTCGGATTATTTCAAAACTGTCACCCGAATCACGATCGGCCTGCGTATAATCTTCGTATCAAGTGTGTCGAGGTGTTGGAACATGCATAGATTTAAAAGAGCAGGAAGTGCGCTTATGGCAGGCGCGCTTACGATTTCGGTGCTTGCGTTTGCAGGATGCGGAAAAAAAGAGGAAACATCGAAGGAGAGTACGACTGTCAGCAGTACTTCTGCCTCGTCTGAATCCTCCGAATCAAATACGGAAAGCAGTGATCCCTCTGTAGCGAGTTCATCAGAAGAGACCCAACAGGACCCGGTAGATCCTACCGAAAAACAGGCCCTGGAACTGGCCGCTGAACTCGGTATGGAAAAGGAAGAACTCCACGATCGGTATGATCTTTTCATCAGGTATGCGGACGTCATCGTCAACAACCCGAAGCTCGGTGATTACAGAGCATATGCCCTGCATCTGTTCCCTGAAGTCGCCGATCATCTTTCAAAAGAGAATGAAGCGTACTTCTTCGAAAAGCTGAAGGATCTTCAAATGGAAACCATGAACATGGTAACTTCGTCCGGAGAATTCTACCCGATGGATGATAAGATCCGTGTGATCGGCGACGGCGTCGTATACGATTGCGAAAATACGTACAGTACCATCTTTCACGAACTAACTCATTTCGTGGATGCATACGTAGATGGCAGGAACAAAGAAGATGTGTACTATACCGGTACGCGCTTCGCCTATGAAGAAGATATGACCCCGGAAGAATGGCAGAATAATACCGGCATCTATGCCTCTGATTTCATTACCGAAGGCGGCGCCGAACTCTATATGAGCAAGTACTTTTCCAAGATCCCCCGCGCCTATTACTGCGAGCACAGTTTCCTCACCGGACTGGAATGGATCTACGGAAGCGAAAAACTCGACCGGCTCTTTTACGGCTATGATTCCACGATGCAATTTATCGAAATGCTGCAGGACGCCGGCTACACCAATGAACAGATCTGCCACGTCCTCGATTGTTTCAGTTATTATACTTACCAGCGTAGAGAACAGCCGGAAAACCTGGTCCACTATAACGATGTCCTGATCGATCTTTACGAGCACGTAAAAGGACCCGCCTGGAAGGACGATATGGTATTCGTCCAGATCCTTTCGCAGATCAACAATGCGTCCTGGTACGATACCGAGTTTAAACATGCCGCCGCCATCACCTTCCCCGATATGTGGAACTATACGAATTCCTTGATCGGCCAGGTGGATCAAGGCAATAATCCCGCCACTCTGGACTGTCTCACCGTGGTCATTCTCGACGGAAAACCATACATGGCCTCTTCTCTTGAAAACAGAAACGAGATCAATACAAACACTCCTTCCGTTCTCATTCTCGACTACGATTTCGATGCGGCGAAACTGAATTCCTACGAATACTATCAGCACGCCTACCCGAAGGTGGTTCCGCAGGGTCTTCCTGAAGGAAAAGCACTGGACGACAAGCTGGCCTCTCTCCTTCGCGACAATTCTTCCGCTCACCGGCAGACCGCGTATTCCGGTTCTTCCGAACTGAAAGATCTCTACGAACGGGCCGCACAGATCGGCAACAAATTCGGTGTCTATATCAACCTGGGCGAGAACCTGCCATCCTACTACATCGGTTCCCGGGAAATCAGCGGAACTGAAAACCTCAATACTGCTCTGGATAAGATCGAAAACATCCTCGGAAGATTCCCGGACGGCTACTTCGATCAGCTCAAATACGGAAACTACTCGGGATTGGAGATCAGTCTTCTGAGTCATCCGCTCTGGGAAGAACTGATGGTTTTTTCTACAGACATGGGATATACCATGAGCATTTCCCTGGATTGTGATAGCAAGAAAACACTGGATGCTTTGGAAGAAAAGCTTCTGGATGCCATTTTCTTCGCGACGGATCTGAGACTCAAAGCCTATTTTGAAAACTTCGAGACCCCGGATTTCTCGGAAGCAGTATGGCTGACCTATAACTCGGATGCCTGTTACTACGTAGGCTTTGATACCAGCGAATTTGCAAAAAGCCATTATGAAGCCGATAAAGATTACTTCGTAAATTTCACCGCCATGCGGTATGCACCAAAGGACAGATCCCAGCTGATGACCTGTCTGATGCAGTCACAGGACCTTTCCGATCCTTGCACGAAGAAAGCAGAATTCTATAGCCAGTGTATCCGCGAAGCCTTCGATGATTCATCCTGGCCGGAGCAAACCATTTGGGAAGAAGAACTGGAAAGTCAAAAAGACACCTCCGGGGAAAAAGCAGCATGATCCGGCGCAGTGCTTTTGGCACGGTCAGGCCGTCGGCGCGGAGGAAGAATTCTCAATCAGTCGTCCGATCTGCTCGGCAATAAATTCACCGGTGGATGAGATGTCGCTGTTGATCTCGCTGACCAGAAAGCCGTAGATCCGAGTCCGGCAAATAACCGGGAATACGACGCTATCCTGGCACTTAGGCGGGATCTCGATCCGCCGGAACATCTCCGAAATGCGGCAGGGTTGCCGATCCTTCGGGAGAACGAACAATTCTCCGTCCTTGATGCCGCAACGGAAGCGTATCCATTCCGGGAAGATGTCGGTCTCGCCTTCCTTATATTCGACCGGCTCATCAAAAAGGAACAGCACTGCATTCATCAGGCCAAGGAGTTTGAGTCTGCTGACGACGCGCTCTTCATTGTCCATTCCGTCATTCATATCGTAGTCCATGGTTTCGATCATGAAATCCTGAAGGCTCTGTCTCGAACGGAAAAGCATTTCTCCGTCGTGAATGATCGTCTTCGACTGGGCAATGATCGCGTCTTCTCTCATTCTGGTAAAGATCCGGCTGAAATATACTCCGGCGGAGGCATTGGTCATGCTCTGGGAGACAATGATCGAGCTTTGGAACTTATCGACACATTCCAGGAATTTCTTTGCATCCGTGTATTCCATGGCACCGTTTTCAAAGAAAATATCGATCAGTTCACAAATCTCTCTGAACTCTTCCCTGCTGATATAGCGGTTCTTAAGCGCCGTAAGCAATCGTGAGATAAACTCCCAGAAAAGCCGTTTCAGATTTACGGATTCTCTGTCGATATATTCATAACGGTAACGATAGAAACAATCGTCAAACATACGGTAGATAAACGCTGAGTCTACATTCATCATTTCCTGACGCGTATATTCGTACATCTCATAAGGGAAAGACTCACGGCCGTAAAGACGCGTCGAGATCCGCTCGGAACTGACTTTCTCTCCGCTCATCAACGCGATCAGGAGCTCCAGCGCTCTGCGCCCGAGAGTCGTATCGTCGGCACCGATCGAAGTCAGTGTCGGAATCATTCTTCCGGCCATCTTGGTGTTATCAAATCCGAATACCATGATGTCTTTACCGGGCTCCAGACCACGTTCCTGCATAACGGCAAATAACCCCAGTGCCACACTGTCATTGACGCAGAAGATCGCCTGCACACCCGGATTTCTGTCCAGAAGTTCTGCAGCCTCTTTCTTGCAGTTAAAGGACATATCCGTCATCTGATAATTGTCATCGGTAAAATCAAGACCATACTCTTTCAGACAATCTTCATAGATCTTCCTTCTTCTTCGGGAGTCCAGATTGTCGACACGGCCGCCCATCATGCAGAATTTCGAAAAGCCATGGACATTGACCAGACACTCCACGGCCTCGCGGATACCCGGTTCATTGTCGTAATTTACGGTGATGTATTCTTCAGCTTCAGATACCGCAAACACCATCGGCACATGTTTGATCTTGTCAAACAGAAGACGGTTCGCATCTTCATCTTCGATCTTGGCCATACTGCCCAGACAGACGATCATGCCGTCAAAATTTCCGACTTCACTCAGCTGATAGATCGAGTTATATACCAGTCGGTGGATATGATGGTTCGGATTCTCATCCTTGAATCCGTCATACTTACCGGCGACGATGACCAGGTCCAGATCTTTTCTCAGACGGACACCGCTTTCCACGTTACGGATAAACTCCTCCGCAAAATCCGTCCAGACATTTTCGAGGATCAAACCGATGGTCTTTCTGTTGCTTCCGTTGATCATGCGTCCTTCTCCCCTTCCAGATGCGGTGAAGGCTTAGAGAAAAGATATCCCTGCGAATAGTCCACATCGTACATCATGAGTTTCTGTTGGATATCATCGTTCTCAACAAATTCCGCCACGATGCTGATCTTTCTGGCACCAAGTTTCTTCCAGCCCATGATCAACGCGATCACATTCTCCGCCTCCTTATTGTTGCAACAGTTCACAACGATGGAACCATCGATCTTCAGGAAGTCTGAATGGATACTCAGAAGATGCTGCAGATTGGAAAAACCACTGCCAAAATCGTCAATGGAGATCAGGCCGCCCAGTTCATGTACACGATCGACAAACGCGACCAGTTCATTGTAATCGGAAATATCCTCATTCTCCAGGATCTCAAAGACATAGTTTTCCGGGTGCGGAGAACGCGAAAGCTCGTCATAGATCAGTTCCGTGATCTCCTTATTCTTGATATCCCGGATGCCCAGGTTCAGGCTCACACTCAGATGATCTTTATCACGGAACCGGTCAAAGACCTTCCGGATCATGATCTTGGAGATCTCATCATAAAGAAGACCATAGTTTCTCGCGATATCCAGGAAGCTGTTCGGATAGTAGATCTTACCGTTCTCATCCTGAAGACGCATCAGCGCCTCATAGTGATGGATCCGAAGCTGCTTGTTATCGTAGATCCCCTGGAAGTACGGAACCACACCATCATTGGCAATCGCGTAGTTGATCACGTTAACCATGTGATAGCGCTCCCGGATACTGCTCTCATCGAGGTGTTCTACAGAAGAAGCTTCACAGACATAGAACTGCATGTTCTTATTTATCATCTCAACACGTGCGGAGTAGTAGGTAGAATCCAGCGTCTCGGCTGTGCATCCGTCAATCACGCAGAAGATCGGCACGATCGCAATCAGATCATCCGAATACTCGAAAAGCTCTTTCTGCAGATTCTCCATATCCTTCACAAACTTTGAAAGCGCTACACGGTACGAAGGCTCGGCAATCGCGATGTGCCACTTATCGAGGATGTACATATGGTACTTCTTCGATCTGGCAAAAGCAGAACACTTCGTGATGTAGTTTCGGTACGTAAGATCGATCAGATGCGTCGGAAATACCTTCTCCATTTCCGCAGTCTCCGTTACGTTGATCATGCAGACCCGGTCATATCCTCTGACCTTGATATCCATGTTCATCGCCGCGGCATTCGGCATCTCTTCATTCTCGGAATAAAGAAGCAAAGATTCACATTCACGAATAAAAGCCTTCATCTCATCAAGTCCCTTATGGTAAGGACCATTATCGAGTTTTTCTTCTACTTCGAGCAGAGAATTCAGAAGCTCCTGATTATCGTATGTCAGCATATCCGAATGGGAAAATGCGTACGGATTATACTCCTGCGGGAACGCTTTCTCACCGGCCACTGTCAGTACAAAAGAGCAGTTTGAGAAAGTATTTTTATCACCATACGAAGCGATCTCACCATTAGTAACGCATCCGCAGATATTGGATTTCTCATACGCAGAAAGCTCCCATCTCAGGCAGTTTCCGTAGATCCTCGTACGCGCATTGTCCGCATAACCGAAGATCGTCTCTGCTTTCTCAAAACTCTCGATCCTACGGAACATGTTCCGGTTATCCGACACGATCTTTCTGTCATAAATGAAACCCTTCTTGATCAGAAGTCCCTTACGGAGGATGCAATTCGTATAAAGAAGATTTCTTCTCATATCCGTATCTGAATCGATTTCTTCCGCATTTTCGGAATCCTGCGCAAGACCGCCTGCCTGTTCCATATCAAGAAGGCTCTTATTCTTCGCGATCCTCAGGTATACCGGAATCTCATCCGCTTCCGAATACACAAACGGGAAAAGCTCTGCGAGATGTCTGTCTTCGGTAACTCCACCGATCGTACCGGTCCAGAACGTCTCATCCGGATTCTTATCGTCGATAGAAAGGATCACCGACTTATGGATATCCGTGATCTCGCAATCTTCTCCGATCGTCTGTACACCGGTTGCACTGGCCGTATAGCTCTCCAAAGCATCACCGGAGAAAGAGGCCAGAAGCACGGCCTTATCTGACCAGCCGTTCTCGTCAAAAACAAATCCATCACACTTAGTATTCACTGTCGGGCGATCAGTAACACCGCCGATCATCTGTACACCGGAAAAAACATCATTCGAAGCAACCACAAAACCGGACACATCGCGATATGTAGGCGTAAAGAACGCAAGCAGAAGTTTGGTATCTTCCGCGACCAGCTTCTCGGCGATCTGATTCGCCAGTTCTGAAGCCGGGATCTGATTCGAATTCGATTCATTGAAAAGAGGAATCATCCGTGTCTTTACGGCTCCACCATTCATCTGGGTCACAGAAATCACGCACTGATTCGATAAGCACTTGCCACGATAGATGACCGCAGAAGTACTTGTTCCCAGAATGGAAGCGGTAGGCACGATGTTCTTGATAAATCTGGCCATATCTACTGCTTCGTCCTGCAGATGGATGGCCGTATGAATACGAACCAGAACGCTGTTTTCCTTCGCGTCCAGATTCAACTGTTTCAGCGTCTCAGACAATCTGACTTTGGACATGTATTGAAAATTCCAAGTAAACATTGTCCTGCTCCTCCCTGTGCACGTAATAGAATCATTTCCAAACGCCCCGGATCTGTCCTGACTGATCCGGTCATGATTCTTTCCGTTTTGCACACGCTATAACCCGTCAATAATATTATACGACCCCAAAATATTGAGAGATACTGTCCAAATGTTAAAAAATTTAAAACAACTACAGGAATTGATGTAAGAAAAACGTCTTTAGACTTCTCATTATTTGTCATCCCTCTTTTTTTTCTTGAAATACCATTCCCCGAAAAAGTATAATGGGTGGGTAATCATAATATATTATGGGTAAGAAGGCAGAAGCCGTGATGCTGTGCCTTCGAAATAACCAAGGAGGGCAAATATTATGGCATGTTTTATAGTTCCCGCTACAGAAGCGATCGTAACCACGATTGCCGCTAAAGTTTTAAAGAAGCGTGAAGAATCCCGGAAGATCTCTCGTTCCGGATCTACTGATGAAATCATCGAGAAAGCGTCTTTCTCAAGAAAGCTCGGCTGGCTCAATAATCTGCTTTGGGGCGGTTCGGCGCTTCTGGCTCTTGAGCACGTATGGCACGGTGAAGTTGTACCGTGGTTCCCGTTCCTGACCGCAGCAAGCGATCCGGAAAGCAAGGCAGAAATGCTTCATGAGATGTCCACCGTCGGTGTGACCATGGCTCTTCTTGTAACCGGCGTATGGGTCGGCATGGTCGTTGTTTCCAGCGTTCTGGAAAAGAAGGCCGCCAAGCTCAAGCTCGCTGAGAATAAGAAGTAAGGAGGCTCTCACATGACATTACTGGTAACTGTATTTGCCGCTATCGTGGCAACGATCGTATGGTATAAGAATTCTCCGAAGGACGACATGAAGGTCGGCACTCTATCTCTGATCTACTGGGGTGCATCCCTGATGTGGACAGTCGATGCGATCTTCGAGTATGCCGAGCTGAAAGAAGAATACTTCAATCCTGCTGCACAGGATATGCTGAATGATTTCTTCCTTGGTCTGACCGTCGTTGCACTTGGTCTTGTTATCTGGCTGGTCATTTTACTGGTCAAGGATCCGAAGGGTGTCGTAAAGAGCGCACTTCTTTCAAAGAAGAACTGAGTTAACATTGTTACATCAGGCGGTCTTGCGGGGTTTCGCAGGACCGCCTTACTTTTTAGGTGAGAGTATGAAAACAGAAGTCAAAGCCATTCTGGAAGCTGTTTCGAAGGGAGAATTGTCCGTTGACGAAGCCCTTCTCCGATTAAAGACCGCGCCCTATGAAGATATCGGATTCGCCAAAGTGGACCTGCACAGAAGAGTGCAGCAAGGCGTCCCTGAAGTGATCTACGGTGCAGGAAAAACTCCGGAACAGATGACCGGTATCCTGGATGTCATGATCCGTGCCGGCCAGGACCGTATCCTGATCACGCGTCTTTCCGAAGAAGCCTGTTCCGAGATCTCTAAGACCTATCCCCTCACCTATTACAAAGACGCACGTCTGGGCATATACGGCGCGCTTCCTGCCCCTGACGGTATCGGTACCGTCGTAGTCGCCACAGGCGGTACCAGCGACCTTCCCGTTGCGGAAGAAGCCGCACGCACTGCCGAGTTCTATGGAAACGAAGTCGTACGTCTCTATGACGTCGGTGTAGCGGGTCTGCACCGTCTTCTTTCCCATACGGAAGAGATTGCGAAGGCCAGCGTCATCATTGCCATTGCCGGCATGGAAGGCGCGCTCGCCAGTGTCATCGGCGGTCTCGCCGATTGTCCGGTCATTGCCGTACCCACCAGCGTCGGCTACGGCGCTGCTTTTGAAGGATTATCCGCACTTTTGTCCATGCTCAATTCCTGCGCCAGTGGCGTGTCTGTCGTTAACATCGACAACGGCTTCGGCGCCGGCTATCTGGCCAGCATGATCAACCATATGGAGGCGAAAAAATGAAGACACTGTATATTGATTGTTCCATGGGCGCCGCCGGCGATATGCTGACCGCAGCTCTTCTCGAGCTTCTTCCCGGATCCGACCGGGAAGCATTTGTTGCGAAACTGAATTCCCTGGGGATCCCCGGCGTGAAGTACTCCTCTGCTCCGTCTGTAAAGTGCGGCATCACCGGTACGCATATGAGCGTGACCATTGATGGTGAAGAAGAAGACGAGCATATGCATGAACACCACCATGATCATGAACATGAGCACCATCACCATGACCACGATCACGAGCATGAGCATGATCATCACGAACATGAGCACGAACATGAACATGAACATAGCCACGGACACGAAGGCCACACACATCACCACAGCAGCCTCCACGATATCGAACATATCGTAACGGGACACCTTTCTCTCCCGACTATGGTGGCACTGGATGTCATGGCAGTCTATCAGGAGATCGCGGAAGCGGAAGGTCACGTACACGGTAAGCCGGTCGACCAGATCCATTTCCACGAAGTCGGGACCATGGACGCAGTCGCGGATATCGTGGCCGTATGTCTCCTTATGCATAAACTGAAGGTCGACGAAGTGGTCGTTTCTCCGATCCATGTCGGTGCCGGCCAGGTCAAGTGTGCTCACGGGATCCTGCCCGTTCCCGCACCGGCTACGGCATATATACTTAGAAATGTTCCGACCTATGGCGGAAATATCCAGGGTGAGCTCTGCACCCCGACCGGTGCGGCTCTCCTGAAACACTTTGCGACAAGATTCGGCTCCCAGCCCTTGATGACGACCTCCGCCATCGGCTACGGCATGGGCAGAAAAGATTTCCCGCAGGCCAACTGCGTGCGCACCATGCTTGGAGAGAAAATGAATCTTTCTGCTCCTTCAACACAAGAATCCTCTATGGAGCATAAGCATCACGATCACACACATCCTTGTGGCAGCGGCAACAATGTGATCGAGCTGTCCTGCAATGTTGATGATATGACCGCTGAGGCGATTTCCTTTGCCATGGAGCAGTTCTTCGCCGCAGGTGCCAATGAGGTCTACACTGTTCCGTCCGGCATGAAGAAGTCCCGCCCCGGCGTGCTCCTTCGTGTGCTCTGCAAACCTGAGGACCGCGAGAAAATGGTAGAACTGATCTTCCGCCATACCACGACGATCGGCATCCGTGAACTTGCTTTCAAGCGCTATGTTCTCGAGCGAACGATCGAGACACAGGATACCCCGTTCGGACAGGTCAGAAGAAAAGTGTCTTCCGGATACGGCGTCACGCGTGCGAAGTATGAATACGAAGACCTCGCCCGCATCGCCAGGGAGCAGAACCTCAGTCTTTCCGAAGTGGAGGCAAAACTGTCTGATCTGACATCTGACTGACAGACCACTATTCATCTTGGAACAAGTGCTCTGCCGTATGATTTTTTTGTCACGTTCCTTTTATTTCTCTTCGCTATAATGGAACCATGATCAATTGAGGTGACATATATGATAAAGAGAAAACTCAGTTGTGCGCTCCTTGCTGCATTGCTCGTATTCCAGGTCTGTGGCTGCAGAGCAAAACAGACGGGGTCGTCCACAAGAACAGAACGCACGACAACGACAAAAGAAACGACAGCTTCCGAACAGACAACAACAGAAGAAACTACAGAAACTTCAGAGAGCACAACTGCGCCGTCATCGGAAACATCCGAAACGACCACGGAGGCAACAGAGACCACGTCCGCTCCGAACGTATCCGGAGATATCCTGGACCGGCTCAAGACGCTGGACCGCGTAAGTTCAGTCGAAGAAATCACTACAGCAGTAAGCCTGAATCAGGACGCTAGAAAATTCCTGATCACATTCGACATGCCGCTGGACTGGAAGAATCCCGACGCGGGTTCTTTTCCACAAAGGGCAGAATTCGTCTATGTCGGTGACGACCATAAGAACGTATTCTGCTGCGACGGATACATGCTTTATGAGCAGATGCTCAACTTCATATACCGCTGCGAATTCGCAGAGCATCTGGATGCAAACTACGTCAATGTCGAACACCGATTCTTCGGCAAATCCGTACCGGATGGTCTGGATACGCAGAAGCTGGATTACTGGGAATATCTGACCGCGGAAAACGCCGCCGAAGATTTCCATTTCATCATTTCCGAACTCAAGAAGGTCCTGCCTGAAAAATGGGCATTCACCGGCGCCAGCAAAGGCGGCCAGCTCACGAACATGCAGTCGCATTTTCACCCGGAAGATGCCGAGGCATACGTCGCACTGGTAGCACCGGGCGGATCGGACCAGGATGCGCCGGACTTTTTCGACTTCATCTATAACGAAATCGGCGAAGAACGCTTCGGTAAAGACAACGCGAAGAAGGTCCGTGACATGGTATTGGAGTTTCAGGTCGAATGCATCAAGAATCGTGATACACTGGCGGAGAAATACTATAAGAACGGCATCGACGCAGGTTGTGTCTTTACCGACTTTACCACACCGGACATCCTGTTTGATATGGCGGTCCTTGAGTTCGCCACGATCTTCTGGCAGTACGGCAGTTCGCCGGACATCATCGAAGGCACACTGAAATTAAAAGATTCGGATAACAAGCAAGAGTATCTGGATGCGCTCCTGTCTGCACTTATGTACTGCAATACTCCGGATGTCTGGAGCAACAACACCGAGTATTTCCCGTACTATGTACAGGCCGCCAGACAGAACGGTGAGCACGAATACGATTTTTCTTTCTTACGAAAAGCACTTGAGGAAGACGGCTCCGGTGCTTCCCTGGTCGTAACGGAAGATATGGAGAAAGGCCTTCTGTTCCGTATGGTATTTACGGACGAACAGTATAAAGCCTTCACCTTCGATGATTCTGTCTATAAGGACATGCTTACATGGTCACATACGACTACGAAGACTTCGATCATGATATACGGCGGAGCCGATGTATGGTATACCGTACGTCTTCCCGACGTGACCGATAATCCGAATGTGCATATCTATGTGGCGAAAGCTTCCTGCCATAACACCATGATCGTATCGCTCAGTCCGAGCGAGCAGGAAGAGATCTACGATATTCTCGAAAAAGCTCTGGCGTGATCCTTCAGGACTAATTCCAATAACGCATCTGATCACAAAGGAAATCCACTGCGATTTCCTTTGCTTTTTCTGCCTCGGGAAGATCCGCAAGCATGTACACATGGAAAAGCCCTTCTCCTCGTACCATACGGACGGAATGGCCGTTGCTTCTCATTTTCTCATACAGTAATTCCGCATCCGGGAACATGATCTCCTCGGTTCCGATATAGATCAGTGTGTCCGGCATAGAACGGGAAAAATCACCATAGATAGGGCTGATATGATAATCAGAAGGATCGAGATCCCCTGCCCAGAGTGCGCCCATCAGGGAAAGCCCGTACGGACCGAGAAGACGGTCACGCTGTGTGTAGTCGGAAACAGAAGGGTTGCTGAACGTGGTATCGACCCACGGGCTGAAAAGCACCATCTTGTCCGGGATCTTCTCCCCGGTTTCATTCAGGTATTCCACGAAACCCAGAGCCAGTCCGCCACCTGCAGATGCACCCGTGATCGCCGTTACCTGTGATGTAGCACACATATCGCGGTACACATCCGAAAGAAGCGCATAGGCTTCTTCGTAGGTGCCGTGGAAAACAGGACGATAACGGGGAATATAGACTCTGGCATGCGTCATCTGCGCCAGTTCATCACAGAACCGGAATTCTGCTTCCGGAAGATCCATGACATACGAACCACCATGAACGTACATGATGGAGAAATCTTCCTTCAGATCTTCTTTCGGAGTAAGGACATAGACCTCGCATTCCGAGTCCGTACCTTCTCCGTAGATTTCCTTTGAGAGTGAACAGGCAGTCCGGATCTGCTCAAGATGCAGATCTCCCATCGGCTGGCTCTTGTAAGATTCAATGATCGGTTCGACCGTACCTTCTTTGTACTGGGCCCGCCCGTACACTTCGTAGTCAACGGAATCATAGACCTCCTGACCGATGCTCGTGATCTTGATCCCCAGGATATTGGGATCATTATACGACACGAGTTCCGCAGAGATCTCCGGCACAAAGGACCTTCTCCTTATCCCCACCACCAGGAGCAGGCATAAGGCCAGAAACAGGATGATTTCCAGCAGGACCCTTTTCTTCATGCGAACCTCTTTACCGATAATTATCGGTTACTCGACCAGCTTATCAAAACGTTCCCTAAAGATCTTCTTGTTATTCTCGAACAGGTTATTTCCCTTTGTATCGATGGAAACGATCAGCGGTCCGAACTCCTTGACCTTCATGATCCAGAGCGCCTCCGGCATACCGAAGTCCATCCACTCGACATCGACCAGTTCTTCGACTTCCTGAGCTGCAACGGCTGCACATCCGCCCGGGAATGCACAGTGGATCGCACCGAATTTCTTGCAGGCTTCGGTGGTCTTTTCCATCATGCCGCCCTTACCGATCACGAGACGGACACCGGTCTTCTCGATAAAGTCCGCTTCCGCCGATTCCATTCTTCGGCTGGTCGTCGGTCCGACCGATACCATATACTGTTTACCGTTTTCATCTTTTCCGACGATCGGGCCGGCATGGAAGATCGCACCTTCCTTGAGGTCGACTTTCGTCGGGAGGATGCCCTCCTGCACGACACGGCGGTGACCGCTGTCACGGCAGGTGGAAAGATAGCCTGTGAGATAGACGGTATCGCCGATCTTCAGGTCCTTGATCTGGTCATAGGAAATAGGAGTCGTCAGTACTTTTTTCATCGTCTTACACCTCCAGGGATTTCTTGTGGGACAGGATCTCGTAAGAAAGATCCTCGTGGATGATCATCTCGCCACGGCGTGTCGCCCAGCAGCCGGTCGTGATACCCACGCCGAGTGTAGCCGGATGATGTGCGGCCGCTTCGATATTGACGCTCAGAACGGTGTTGCTGCCGCCGAAACCGAGAGGCGCAATGCCAAGGGAATTGAGACCATCACGGATCTCATCTTCGAGCTTGGCCACTTTCTCATACTGAGAATGCGTACCGATCGGACGGAGAAGTGCTTTTTTCGAAAGCATCGCCGACGTTGCGGCACAAGTACCGAGACCGATACCTACGCAGAGCGGCGGGCACGCATTGGCGCCCCAGTCCAGGATCGTCTGGAAGACAAATTTCTTGACGCCCTCGACACCCTCGAGCGGCATCAGGACTTTACTTCTGCCCGGAAGCGAACATCCGCCGCCGGCCATATACATACGAAGGCGAAGATCCGTTCCGCCCGGAACCAGTTCATATTCGATATAAGGTGCACCATAGCCGGTATTGTCGCCGGTATTGTGCTCCGCAAGAGGCTCTACTACATTCGGACGAAGAGGTGTCTCAAGCGTTGCCTGACGCGCCGCGGTCACAAGCACATTCTCGATCTCATCGAGATACGGGAACTTCGTTCCGACCTCAACAAAATACTGAAGTACACCTGTGTCCTGACAAAGCGGACGGTGTAATTTTTTCGCAAGAGTAATATCCTCAAGCATGCAGTTATACATTGTCTTTGCATTCTCGATCTTCTCCACTTCCGCCAGATGATGGAGTTGTGCTTCCACATCGTCCGGAAGGTAGATACCTGTCATCGCCGTAAAATCCTGGACCGTCTTGATCCATTGCTGCTTCTTTGCCTCGTCCATAGAGTCCTCCCTAAATTTCTTTTTCTCAGCAGGTTGCCTGTACCGCCGTCATGGCGACAGTGTTTACGATGTCCTCGACGGAGCATCCGCGGGACAGGTCATTACACGGCTTAGCCAGACCCTGAAGTACCGCGAAGCAATCCGCGTTGCCGATACGCTGTGTGATCTTGTAGCCGATATTACCCGCCTGCAGATCCGGGAAGATCAATACATTCGCACGGCCCGCTACCGGGCTGCCCGGTGCTTTTGAAGCGCCAACGGACGGAACCAGAGCTGCGTCAAACTGCATCTCTCCATCCAGAAGGAGATCCGGAGCCAGTTCGTGTGCGAGCTTCGTCGCTTCCTGGACCTTGGTCACCAGATCGTGCTTGGCACTGCCCTTCGTGGAGAAGGAAAGAAGTGCGACTCTCGGCTCTTCGATACCGCAGAGGACTCTTGCTGTCTCTGCTGCAGAAACCGCGATCTGCGCGAGCTCCTGTGCATTCGGGCAAGGATTGACGACGCAGTCTGCATAGACCAGAAGGCCATCCTCACCGAGTTCCTTATTCGGGCATTCCATCAGGAAGCTGCTGGACACGATCGACATGCCCGGCTTTGCCTTGATGATCTGCAGTGCCGGACGAAGCATATCGCCTGTCGTATGTACCGCACCGGAAACGAGACCGTCCGCCTCGCCGAGCTTGACCATCATGATGCCGTAATACATCGGATCCGCTACCAGCTTCGCTGCATCCGCTTCCGTTACGCCCTTTGCCTTTCTCAGCTCGAAAAGCTCTTGCGCGTAACTTCCTGCTTTCTCACTTGTGGCCGGATCGATCGTCTCGATACCGGAAATATCTACGCCCTGCTCGGCAGCAACTGCTGCGATCTTATCGGCCGCACCCAGGAGGATCGGGGTAGCCAGACCCTCTTTTACGATCTGCACCGCCGCCTTCACTGTACGCGGCTCATCGCCCTCCGGCAGTACGATCTTCTTCACGTTTGCACGTGCCTTGTTCTTGATTTTCTCCAGCATGCTCATGGTTGATTCCTCCTTGTTTTCTTCTTACAGATCCAGTCCTTCAAAACCATCCCAGACCGGCTTTCCGGTATAGGTCAGCGGTGTGATCTTGCCCTGCATGACTTTCAGAGCCGGCAGTGCGAGCGCTTCCTGCTCCATCTCACCCGGATATTGTGTGATCGGTGCGATCCATCCGCAGCGCTTCTCGATCGTTGCTTTTACATCGGCAAAACGGAGAAGTCCGCCTGTCAGAAGGATGCCGTCGACCTTGCCGCAAAGTACGCAGCTCATCTCACCGATCATCTTGCAGATCTGATAAAGCATCGTGTTCCAGACGAGGTCGGCTTTTCTGTCGCCCTTTTCGAGGAGATCGTGGATCGTATCCGCATTTGCCGTACCGAACAGGTCAACAAAACCACCTGCGCGGGAGCAGCGGAGACGTACTTCTTCCACCGAGTGCGCCTCGATATAGTCCAGAAGAGAAAGTACCGGTACGCTTCCGATCCTTGTCGGTGTAAAAGCACCTTCGCCGTCGGCGCCCATGTTGCCGTCGACCATCTTGCCGTGATCGTGTGCGCTGACCGTGATGCCGCCATCGATATGTGCGACAACGAAATTGCAGTCTTCATAACGCTTGTTCAGAACGTGCTCCGCGTGGTATTCCGCGACGGCTTTCTGATTCAGTACGTGGGAATGGGACACACGGTAGATACCCTTAATACCCGTAAGGCGGGCATAATCTCCGTACTCATCCACATTCGTCGGATTCAAAGTAAAGGCAGGCTTATTAAACTCCTGCGCGAATTTCCATGCCAGCATGACGCCGAGCTTTGCCGGATGCTCACTGCCGCCGACAGCCGCAACCGTATCGTCGTAGAGCTTCTGGTCGATCTTCGTGATTCCGCCCGGCTGGGTACATGCCGAACCGCCACGGCCGACGAAAACGTCGATCTCCGAAGCTTCGTATCCTTCTTCTTTCAGCATATTCAAGATGACTTCATAACGGAAAGGCATCTGGTCATTTACGTGCGGGAACGAAAGCAATACGTCCGCATCGTGAAAAAGACTCTTCTCAAACACCGAAGTTTCATTCTCGAAAAGGCTCACCTTCGTTGATGTAGAACCCGGGTTAATGATCAACAACTTATACTTCTTTTCATCCGCTGCCATGTACAAATACTCCTGTTAACTAATATCACGATGAGTATTCTATACCGCCCGAAAAAAGAATACAACGAGTCGACCCGCCTTCTCGGGAAGAAAGGAAGATTTGATTCAAGATTCATGTGCTTTTTGTTTCAAAAGCACTTCTTCCTCTACTTTCCTGTCTTCAGGAGGCTGTGCAATCACGCCGCCTGCTCGCTTTCTTTCTCGCGTCTTTCTTTAAGATCAGCAAGTCCCTTCTCCCACGGAAGTTCCTCCGGCCAGGAAGAGGTATCGAAGCACTCGCGGATGCATTTGCAGAAGTATTCACCTTTATTCAGACACGGCCAGTCGATGATTCCGATCTCCGGATCGTTTGCCGCCCGGAAGAGATACTCCATCAGGCAGAAGCGGTCGCTGTAGGAAGAATCCATCGCTTCTTTCGAAACCACGAAGTCCTTGCTGTCTTCGTAGTACTGCTCGATCCATTCAGGTGTATTGTCACCACGGTACATAAAACCATCGAAATTGAATTTCTTCCACTCCGCATCGGTAAAGACCGGTTCCTCCATATTTTCCGACACGTTGCGGATGCGCATCTCCGTGTAATAGAAGATGCCCTTGATCAGGTCTTCTTCGAGCTTCTTGCTGCTGTACTCCGTGGCATGCAGACAGATGCCCATGTAGTAGTCTTCTCCGTCGCAAAAAGCTCTTCTTGCGAACATGTCCACGTCGCTTCCAATCAGGATGATCGAAATGCCGCTCCAGTATCCGTAGTTCAACTGGTCATAGTATCCTTCCGGGAACTTGGCGAGAGTCGTATCGATCTGTGTAAGTGCCTCTTCGAGCTGTTTGCACATATTGTCATCGTACGGATCAGGCTGCATCCAGTGATATTCCTCCGGGACCAGATCTCCGATAAGGATCTTCACACCATACTTGTTTCCGATCTCCGTAGCTTTCGCATACAGCGTCTCGAGCGCGGAGATATTGCCTTTTTTCACATCCTGCTTATGCATGTCCGACGGATCATGTTCGAAAGATTTAAGTCTCTCGTCGAGTTCTTTTCCCTTCGGAAGAGGGTCCGGAACTTTCTTCGGGCAGGGCATCTCCGTGTAGTAATACGAGTTCACCTTTCCGGTCTCGAAATCGTAGTCACAGGTAAGACTTCCCATCATCATGCCGACATCCATCTCATCGTAGTACATGCGGGCAGAAACACAGAACTTTCCGTCCACGCACATCACGTCCGGAGTGAGATACCAGAATGACAGATCCTTGTCGGTCTCGACCTGTTCCAGGATCGCCAGTCTCCAGAGATTCCAGTATTCGTAATCGTCAGAAAGCGTCTTCAGGAACTCCTCATTCTCGCACTCCCCGGCGTGGGCATAGTTCTGGCGGATGCAGTTGAGGATGTGGCAGAACACCTTGTCCTCTTTCCAGCCGTCGCCTTTTTTCTTCTGATAAAGCTCGATCAGGACATCCTCGAAATATACCGGGTAATCCGGCTCGCTATAGCGCGTCGGATACGTATAGTAGTTGAAAGAACGGATCATCTTGATGATGGAGTTGTTGTCAAAACCGTTTTCCTGCATGAGCTTGATAAACTCCATGGTGCTGTCGCCGGTATAGAAAAGCTCCGCCACCATATCGCTGTCGAAGATCAGTTCCAGTCCGGTCAGGAAGTTGACCAGAGGCGTATAGGTCAGCGTGCTTCCTATAAAGTATTTCGCGGTAAAAAGCTCTGCTCCTCCTTCGGTGATGAAACTGGACTCGAGAAAATCCGTGGAAAGGTTCCAGTCATCATCCGTCATGTCTTCGAAGCGGATGAATTTGTCGCCGACGTAGACGGCCTGGTTTGAGTGCTCACCATCGATGTTGTAATCGAGGAAATGCATCAATTCGTGAAACGCCGTCGCACAGTAATAGTTCTCGCCATGCATCACTTCCGTATCGGAGACCTTGACGTAAAGATCGTCGGAGTAAAAAATGCCGGCATTCGTTGTCTCCAGCTGCTGGGTCTCGCAGAGCAGTTGTCGTACACGTCCGAAAAAGTACTCCTTGTTTTCTTCTTTGAGATGATCCGCCACCACCGGAAACAACTGCGCCACATATCCTCTGTACTCGTTGAGGGACGGGTTTTCGTTCACGCAGTCCATATACTCCAGGAAAAGCTCGTACTTTTCACGCAGGGACTCTTCCGGCATGCCGATCTTGGCTGCCAGCACCAGCGCATCGTTTTTAATGATCACTGCCGGATCAGGCGTAGGTGTAGGCGTCGAAGTATTGGTCGGCGTCGGCGTATTTGTCGGGGCCGCCGTCGTGGTCGGTTCTTTTGTCGTCTTATCCGGATCCTTGACGTTACAGCCGGTACTTCCAAACATAGAAACAGAAAGTGCACAAATACAAAGGGCACTTATCAATCGTTTACTTCTTTTCATAAGCATCTCCACATGTTTACTCGTACTCTCATTATACTGGGAAACGCCTCGTACAGGTGACTTTCCTCTAACTCTCTATCAAAAAGTAATAATCGTGTAAGATATCTTGTAAGATTCGCATTTCAAATCTGTTATTATGGTTGAAGGGAGGTGAATCAGATGGACGATGCTTCGATCGTACAGTTATTTTGGAGCAGGAGCGAACAGGCTCTTACTGCCGTATCGGAAAAGTACGGTCGATTCTGCCATTCTATCGCACACAATATCTTAGGCAGTCCCGAAGACGCGGAAGAGTGTGTCAATGACGCGTATCTTTCTCTTTGGAACTCCATCCCGCCGAAAAGGCCTTCCGTGATCGCACCGTTTCTCGGCCGCATCACGCGTAACCTGGCCATTAATATCTATAAGAAGAACCACGCCGAGAAGCGTGGCGGCGGCGAGTTCGCACTGGTCCTGGATGATCTCAGTGAAGTGATCCAGGGTAGCGAGACTGCAGACGGAGAGCTTTTGCAGCGCGAACTTCTGGATACGGTGAATTCCTTCCTTTCCTCCCTTTCACCTGAAAAAAGGAAGATCTTCGTTCGTCGTTTCTGGTATGCAGACAGCATCAAGGACATCGCCAAACGTATGAATATGACGGAAAACAATGTATCCGTGACCATAAACCGGCTGAAGAAACAGCTGCGCACTCTTTTAGTGGAAGGAGGTCTGATCTCATGAAGAAGGAATCATTCTTTGAACTCCTCGGTGATATCGACGAGAAATATATTCTCGAAGCAAATGAAGAAGATCCGGCCGAAACCGCAGAAGGTGCAGAAGCCGGCGACCCGGAAGCGGAAAACAAAGCCAGCCGTGGTGCCACCATAACGCCTGTGCCTGTGAAGCGTAAAAACGAAGGCAGAAAAGTCTTCCTTTCGGTCGCAGCTGCAGCCGCAGCGATCCTCCTTCTTATCGGAGGTCTCTGGTACGCGGAAGTCTACCAGAAAAAGAACGACAACCATAAACTCAGAGGACTGACCGAGCACAACACCGCAGTCCTCGAAATCACGACCGCTGCCGGTGGAGAACTGACGTGGGCAACAACGAGACCGGAAACAATGGCGCCGACCGAGGCGGACATGACGACTACTGCAGGAGAAGAAACGATCAATGAAGCATCGATCGTAACTGTCGAAGATACAACTGCCGCCACCTATGTGATCCCGGCCATTCCATCCGGTCTAGGTATCACGGCTATCGGAGAACCGATCACGGATGAAGATGCCGCCGCATATTTCTCTGAGCAATTCAATCTGATCAAGCGCGATCTTACTTCCTGTGAAGTGCCGACCGACGACCTGCATATCTCTGAAAAAGGATACTGTCATGTTTCTTACGAAGAGATGAATAGCGATACACTGACTCTGGATCAGAGTATCCGCACCTACCCGGTCTATAACAAAAATGTACTCGTTGCTTTCATAACGCTCACAAGACAACCGTTTACCGGCACAAACGAAATTACACACAACCTGGGCTATGACGGACCATGGTATACGGACTTCGATGCATTCCTTAAGGCACACAAAGGTGAGGAGCTCCTCTTCCTCTACGTCAACGGCTATTTCGAGATCGTCATCACCCCGGACGGAACACTCCGTAATCCGCAGGGCGAAAGTGCAAGCATCCTCGAACTCTATTTCAGATCGATCGAGAATCCGTACGAATACCTCTACTGCAAAGAAGCAACTTACACACCGTAAAGGAGGCGATCCTATGACAAACCGCATTCGCACCCAAGCTGCGTGGAAGAAGCTCCTGGCCATCGCGCTGATTCTGGTCGTGGGGAGTGCTTTTGCCGCTTGCAAGAAATCGAAAGTACCTTCGAAGAAAGATATCTATAACCGGATCATGGACGAAAACTGGCAGATCCAGGCAGAGCAAGGCGTCTATACTTACGAGGAGCTTTGCAAGTCCTGGGGAGATCCGGATGTTGAACGGGTCATTGCAGAAAACGGCATCAAATACAAAGCCTGGACATACAAGGACCACTACATCTATGCCATCATGCAGAAGGACAACGATTCCGCCGTCTGGGCCTACAACCTCTCTGTCTCCGCGAAAATGGTCTACCTGAAGCAGGACGAAAGCCGGGTATTCTTCGGCATGATACAAAATGACATCTACGAGCCTCTCGCCTGCATCGGATTCGATCTGGACCGTTTTGCATCCGGGGAACTGGCCGGCGCGTCTTTCGGCGACCTGTTCTCGATGGAGTATAACGGTGCGGTCTTCCAGTCGTATCCGGGCATCATCGACGTCTTCTTCAGTTTTACTCCGGACGGTCAGAAGGCAGATGAAAAGGCGCTTTCCTTGGCACAGCAAGAACTGGAAAGACTGAATACAGACTTTTCTTGAAGCATCTGCTTTGCAAGTTTGATTCAGCTAACTCTCTTTACCTGCTCCACGTCTCCGTTGGTCCGAGGTAGGAATCAAGCGGTGCATGCCCTTCCTTGAAAAGCACTAGTTTCGTGAGTACGAAGTTCGGGCTGATCGCTGAAATGTCGATCGTGTTGGCGCCTTCCACAAGATCCAGTACGACTTCGGTCGTGCGCAGATTGTTAAGCACACCGGCACTCCAGATATCGTTTCCGTCGCCGACAGCAAATCCATCTTTGATCGTGTTGATCTTCTTTCTCTTGCCACCATTGACGGCCACGCCGCAGTAAAGCTCCGGGATCCGGCTCGGCGGATTTCCGGGGTTCGTCATCAGACGGAGCGTGTAGCGTCCCGCCTTCGGTACAACGACAGAATAGCTCAGGACAGGTGCATCCTTCGGTCCGGCAAATACCCGATCCTGCGGGTAGGCTTTCATGCCTGAAAGTCCGCGGTTATAGTCCGGGATCTCCATGAATTCTCCCTTTGCACCCTCGGTCTTTACGCTATAGTGGGATGCCTCGATCGAGATGTATCCGATCGTCTCAAAGCCGGTCCAGACAAATGTATTCAGAAGCTTCGTCTTTGCTTTCGCACCAAGCTCCGCTTCAATCTGAACAGGTACGCGGATGCTGACAAATCCGTCTCCGCTCCGCACGACGATCTTCGCCTCGCCGCTGTTCTTCGCATTCTTCTTCGGAAGCTTCGTACGATCCAGTTTTACGATCAGTTTTTTCAATTCAAAAGCACTTGCTTTGCCTTTGCTTTCGGATACCGTCAGATACGGTGCATCGCACTCTACGGTAAAGGCGACGCTCTTGGCGCAGGCGGTGGACAACTCGATTGCCGCGCTCTCATTACGCGGATCCAGGAACGCCGGCAGGACAAGTTCTTTTCGCGTCCAGAAACCGCCCTCGGAGTACTGCTCTGTGCCCGGGATCGACACGATCAGGCGCTCTTTATTGGCCGCATCAAAAGTATGGATCACCGGATACTGGCATCCTTCCTCGCACCAGTTCTTGAAACCGATGTGCTCGGAAAGGCCCATGCCGTACCACATACCGCCGTGGATCTTATGGAGTTCCGCGACAAGCTCGCGGTCTTTTTCGATGCAGGCATCGATCTCATCGGCGAGCCCGAGCGCATAAGTGCTGGCACGCTTCGCATAGCCGTGGTTCAACGTGGTCAGGAGCCACATCTTCTGCACATTGAGATTTGCCATGAGAGGCAGATAAACGATCTCGTAGAAGCGGTACGCCGCATTGCCGGAAAGATTGCCGTACAGTTTTGCTGCGTCCTTCATGAGGGTATCGATCGCCGTGAGGGTCTTCTCTGTTTCGCCATATGCAAATGGTGCGTAGACCGTGTCATTCATGGCCTCGGTGCGGCGCGCATGCGTGATGCGTGTGTAGCCCAGAAGCAGTTCCGCCGTCTTTCTTCTCTGCGCGGAGGTAAGCGTCTCGCCGAAGTGCTTCTGCACAAAGCACTTGGTATACTCGTGCGCCGAGTTCTTGTTGGATGTGCCCCAGCGATCGAAGTCGTATGCCAGGTCGAGGAAATAGGCGAGCGGATATTCGTTACTGAAAATGTCACCGACGTTGACGATCCAGAGATCGCGAATACCGAAGTCATACGCCATGGTCATCTGCTCCCACACCTTCGACAGGTGGGTCGTATTGAACCATTCAAAAGAGATCGGGAATCCGTGGTAATCGAAGTGGTAGTACATACCGTATCCGCCCTTGTGGCCGCGCATCTCCGGTGTCGGCACCGTGCGGAGGTTACCGTAGTTATCATCGCAGAGCATCAAGGTCACGCCCTCGAGTTCCGGATCGCCCATGAGTCCCGGGGTCTTCTCGTCACCATAGAAATACGGCTCTACTTCCTTGTACAGCGCCAGCATTCTCGGCACTTCGTCGAGGTCGTTATTCACGTACTTTTTGATCAGCTTGTTCTGAGTCTTCAAAACCTTGCGCAGAAGATCGATGTTGTCCTTCAGCGTCGCATCTTTGCCCATGATCGCCGTGTCCGCTTCGCCGCGCATACCCACGGTGATGACGTTTTCGAACTTGCCGCTGCGCTTCAGGCCGTCCTCCCAGAACTTCGTGATACCCTTCTCATTCGTAAGGAAATTCCACGCATCGCCATAGATGGACTTCGGGCCACGCAGGTAGCGGTACTCCTCACCCTGTCTCAGGCAAGGCTCGTGGTGGGACATGCCCATGACCACGCCCAGCTCGTCCGCCAGTTCCGCATTCTCCAGTCCCGGGCCATCGTTCGGGAAGATCGCTGACCACATCGCCGGCCACATATAGTTTCCTTTAAGACGCAAAAGCAGCTCGAATACGTGTTCATAGCACTTGGCATTGAACCCGCCGAACCGCTTGTTGCAGTAGTTGCCGAAAGCCGGCCACTCGTCGTTGATGAAGAATCCGCGGAAACGCACTGACGGTTCATGCGACGTGTATACATATTTTGCCGGGAAGGCATATTCATTTTTCTTCTGTGGCTGTACATCCAGCCAGTCGATAAACGGAGACACACCGAGCATCTCCGACAGGCGGAACAATCCGTAGATCACACCGCGCTTGTCCGAACCTGCGATCAGAAGCGCCGTCGTTTCGTTGCCATGGAACACTTCTTTCGGGAAGTTTCCGATGATCTTATGCTGATATACTTCTCTTTTTCCGGTCACCTCGGAAAGATCTACAAGACCTGCTTTTTCAAGCTTTGTAAGTATGTTACATCCGCTCATGCTGACAAAAATCGGGTATTCGATACGGGCGGCCACAGCCTTAGTGAGCTTTACCGCATCAAAAGCATCCGGCGCGGTGCCGAAGACTGCTTTTATATCATTTCGTACCTTCTCGGTGATCTTTTTCACTCCACCCGGCACGCCCGCATCAAATACGAACGCAACTTTTCCGGCCTTAATACTCTTCGTCGATAACTCAAAACCCATAAGAAATACCAGCTTTCTTTTACTTACATACAAGTATACCACTTGTCGGATGTTATTGTCATCTCTTTCCGGTAAAGGTTTTCCCGTTATTTAGAAGCCGCAGTCGGTGCCTCCGGCATCGGGTCCAGCGCCACCAACTCTGAATAGAGCTTATTGATCTGCGCTTTCAGACGATTTGCCTCTTTTTCGTGATCGCTGATCTTCGCGCTGATGGAGTCCACTGTCTTCTCTTCCTTCATGATCTGCTCCTCATAACGCTTGATCGTCTTCAGTTTGCCCATGGTGTAGATCGCAAATCCAAGAACACCGATACCCGGAATCAGGATCAGAGACCAGAGTACTGCTGTATCGCTTTCGTGCTCTTTCTCCCACTTCTTGGAATTAGAAAGTCTAACAGATTCCGATTTCGAGAGGCTGGCGTCTTTGCGGGCTGAATTCATCGCATCATAATATACGTAATTCTCCACCATACGGGACACTTCCTTGCTGGACATTCCTGACGTCGCGCCCACGATCACACTGATGTTAGGTGTATATGTAAAAGACGTGATAGTATAGGACGAAGACTTCGTATTCGATTTGGAATACGGATTGTTGTTCAGTGTGCCGAACATCAGGGCAATCAGTGCACACCAGGCCAGATATATTAACACAACGGAAACCAGGACGGTCTGCGGATGTGTCTGCACTGTCTCTTCTCCGTCCCAGGGATCCTTCGTGGTAAAGTACTCGTCGTCCATTCGATCCTCATAACTGCGGATCTTCTCGTACTGCTTCCTGCGGTCGCCACGAGTCACGTTGGCCAGACGGATCTCCTCTTTGTAGGCCTTGCCCGTATCGACGAGTTCTTTCATCTTGGAGAAATAACCCGTGTGTTCGGGAGATGCAGCCGCGATAGCTTCATCGATACTCTGCTCGACCGGAATATATTTCATTTCGCGATATGTGGCAGGCTGACGCAGGACCAGCGTAGTCTTGATCTTCGCCGACACCATGATCCTGCCGCGCAGAGCCTGGAAATTGTGGGGCTCCTTCTTCAGCATGAAATCATACGCGTCTTTGGCCGACAAAAACTCACCGGCACGAAGGGAGCGGGAGGCTCTGGCCAGTACGTCATCTTCGCGGAAGTATTCGTAGTCAAAAGAAACTCCGCAGAAGGGGCATTCGTACATCTGGCGTGCCTCATTGATGACCAGCTGGCCACCGCATGTCGGGCAAGTGTGCTTTTTCATTGTCTGATTCAGTTCTGTCATTTTCATACATCTCCTATCTGTAAATATACTAGTTTCCGGGCGCCTTTACAACAAGAGCGGCCCGTCTGTAATATCAGATCGTATTTGCAGTTCCGCTTGCAATTAACGGCCCATCGGATCTGCTCTTCCTGTTCTTCTTTTTCTTTACCAAAAGCACTGACATTCTTCCTTCTTCCTGCGTGTTATAATGAATGCAGATCTCAGCGTGGTGATCAGCCACGCGGATGCGGGGGACAGCATGCCGGATATCATCATTTGCGAAGACAACCAGGAGATCGGAAACCTTCTTTCCGACTTTCTGAAAAAGGAAAACTACACCGTCGCCATCGCGCCCACAGGAGAACGGGCGCTGGAGCTTTTTGAGAAGTACGGGGCAAAGCTTGTAGTTCTCGACATCATGCTCCCGGGCATCGACGGTTTTTCCGTGTGCAGCAAGATCCGCGAGACTTCCAATACGCACATCATCATCGCCAGCGCGCGCGGTGACAAAGAGAGCAAGCTTGAGGGGCTGTCGCTCGGCGCGGACGATTACGTCGAAAAGCCCTACGACATCGACATCCTGCTGGCCAAGATCCGCGGCATCTTCAAGCGCAAATACGCCATCGAAGAAGTCGTGGACGGGAACCTCCGTCTCAACACCGTCAACCGGACACTTACCGTGGACGGGCGTGCCGTGGATGTGACGGAAAAAGAATTCGCGCTGCTTCTTCTTCTCATCGAAAACAAGAACACCACTCTTCGCAAAGAGTATCTTTTCAATACCATCTGGGGCGCCGACAGCGACTCGGAGATCCAGACGCTGACCGTACACATCAAGTGGCTCCGCGAGAAGATCGAGAAGGACCCGAAAAAGCCGCTTCACATCATCACGGTGTGGGGCACGGGGTACCGGTATGAGTAAGTTCCGTAAAATCTTCATCCTGATCCTTATCCTGGAGCTCGTGCTCGTGGGGGTCTGCAATTACATCATGCTGGGCAGTCTTCGTGAAGATGCCGGCAAGCAGTACCGTGTGGATATTTCCCGTGCCGCGACAGAAATGGAAAACGGTGTTTCTCCTGACGCGATCGTGAGTAAGTATGACTCGATCACACGCGTCGTGCCTTTTGACCCGGCAGAGGTTTTTAATTCCGATTACAACGTAAAAGATGTCGGCGGCACGCTGTACCGTTTCGATTACAAAGTCCGTGCGGACATTCGCCCTCTCGTTCTCATGAACATCGCTCTGGCGATCTTCGTGATCATCACCTTTGCGGTGCTCCTTTACATCAGCCGCAAGATCATTCGTCCTTTCAACAAGATGACCAACCTCTCCGTTGAACTGGCGCGTGGTAATCTTTCCGCGCCGGTCAAGGAAGAAAAGAACAAGTTCTTCGGCAAATTCCTCTGGGGCATCAACATGCTCCGCGACAATCTCGAATCCAACAAGGAGCGCGAGCTGGCGCTGCAGAAAGACAAGAAGACATTGATCCTTTCTTTGTCCCACGACATCAAGACGCCTCTTTCGGCCATCAAGCTCTATGCCCGTGCGCTGGATGAGGATCTTTACGATACCGAGGAGAAGCGGCGCGAGGCGATCGCCGGTATCTCCCACAATGCATCGGAGATCGAGAAGTATGTTTCGGATATCGTAACTGCATCGAAGGAAGATTTCCTGAATCTGGAAGTAGTGATCAGCGAGTTCTACATGGACGAAGTCATGAAGCGCATCAACGTTCTGTACAGCGAGAAGTTCTCGTCCCAGCGCACTGCTTTTTCCATCGAAGATCACTCGGATGCCGTGCTTTCCGGAGACAGCGCACGCCTGGAAGAGGTGCTGCAGAACATACTGGAAAATGCAATCAAATACGGCGATGGGCGGGAGGTTTCAATCTCGTTTTCCGATGAGGAAGATTGCCGCCTGATCACCGTGACCAACAGCGGATGCTCCCTCAGCGAAGATGAGATCCCGCATCTGTTCGAGTCCTTTTACCGCGGAAGCAATGCAGATAAAGTCAATGGTTCCGGCCTCGGTCTTTACATCGCGAGAAGCCTCATGCGCATGATGAACGGCGATATTTTTGCCAAGATCGAAAACGGAAACTTCGCCATGACAGTTGTTGTGAAAAAAGCGTAATCATCGCGGGCCCATAATTATCCCGGGCCCGAAGTCTTCCTCAACAATTCATTTCAGGAATCATCAGAAGACAAAAGAACACCGGAGATCTTGCCGTCACGTCTGGGTGTTGGTATTGCGCGGCTCGATTCTCCGGTGGTTCTCATGCATCCAAAGAAGTCTTCAGTTCTTTTCCGTAACTTTTTCTGTTCTGTTTATTCGCCAGAGGAGGGGTAAACTTCTTTGGAATCGTCTTCCTCTTTTGGAAGCGGCATCCTATAAGTCAGGGAACGTCTTCCCTGCGGAAAGTTGCTTATTTCTCGGCGTCATCCTTTTTGTCGTCTTTGTTCTCGTCAGCTTTGGTTTCGGCATCTGCCTTCTTCTCTTCGGAAGCAGCGTTGATCTTGTCGTCGGTTTCTACCTTGGCAGCATTAGCGGCACGGACCTGTGCTTTTATCGAAGTCTGGGGCGCGGATGCTCTCGGAGCTGAAGGCTGGGTCTCTGTCTTGGCAGCGGGTGCCTGGTTGTTTCCATACTTCGCGGCAAGATATGCTTCCTGTCTCTGCTTGAGCTCTTCTGCCTGCTTGGCTGTCTTCTTCTTATGCTTTTTCACCACGTGGCGGAGAATGAAGAATACGATCAGGCCGATGATCAACAGGATCGAGAGTACCCACCAGTTAGCGATGAAGAACATCAGGATGCTTTCGAGGAAACAGAGGAATTCGTTCCAGGAATCTTTCGCGGCTGCGGATACACGCATGGAGAATGTCTCCTCTTCCGGCTCAGTTTCTTCCTGCTGCTGTTGCTGCTCGTCAAGTTCTTTTTGCGTAACTTTATGGATCGTCAGCGTGATGTAGGAGTATGCCACGTCGCTCTCGAGCATGCTCATCTCAGTCTTGAGGTCGGAGATCGTCAGCGCCATTCTGCGGAGTTCGCTCTGGATCTGAAGGGCGATCTTCTCGTCCTTGGTTTCTTCGTACTGCTTGAGATAACGGTCGTATTCAGCTTCGTAGATCTGCAGTTCATTTTTCAGTGTGCCGTAGCGGGTGGCCACATTGTCTACGCTCGAATTCTTGGAGCGAAGGATGCCGATGCCCTCGGCCGAGGAAACGAATGATTCGTAGTACTCGGAAGGGATGCGGATCGTGGCGGTGTAGTAGTAATCCTTGTCCTTTTCGTCGATCACATAACGGCCGCTCGATCTGCTTCCGTCAGTCTGGTTTTCTCTTTCAACAAAACCGTGATACTCAGCGATCTTCGTCTTCAGGAGCGAAACGGACTGCTCAAAGTCTGTGGTGTCGAGGGAAATGCTGCAACGGAAGACCAGCATCTCTTTTGAGATATCCACTTTCTTGTCAGCATTTGCAGTAGATGTGCTGCCATTGCCGGAATCGCTTTGATAATCAGAATAATCCTCCGGAGCCTCTGCATCGCTTCTTTCTGCAGCGGCTGTGGTCTCGTATGCCCAGTCAATGTCTTCGTATGACGCCTGGGTCTCTTCCGCATAGTAATAGGAATCGCCGACTGCCGCATTCAGTGTCGCGGATTTTGCCGCCGCGGCGGAACCGGAATTTGATCTTGTTGTTGAATCCGCTGCTTTTGAAGAACAGCCCGCCAACATCGCGGTAACCATAAAGGCGGCCATAACACATGATATCAATCTCTTTTTCATATTAATCCTCCTAGATCTCGATCCTGCCGCCTTGTCGCGCGCCTTCGAATATGTTTTTCGTGGCAGGTCGAATGTCTCATCTGACTATTAGACGACTGAGGTATAGAAAACGTTGCAGATTTTTCCGAAAATTCTGAAAAAATTTTTTCGAGAGAGTTTTTGCGCGCGACAATGGGCGGCTTCGCGAAGCGTCTTTTTCTATCTACAAGAACAGTTCTTCCATCATTTTTCTTATCTCGATCATGTTAAGAACAGCGCCGTCTCCTTCAAATGTCGTGATAAGATTTTTCCCGGTATAGATGCCGTTGCGGCGGTATTCATCGATCTTGATCAGGGTCTTCCTTCTGTAATCTGCATCATCCATATACCCGAAATGCTCATGATATACGACTCTTTTTCTTTTCTTATCCCAGATCGTAAAATCCGGCGCAACGGTCTTTCCGTCATCCAAGAGAAGTACCTGTTCGTATCGGTATGGAATGCCAAGATCGAGATATTGATCCGCAAACAAGACTTCCGATTTCGAACGTACCATATCACCTTTTCTTGTCAGGTAGATCTTCTTTTCGGGCATGTAGTCACTCTGCTTGAATTGTTGCTGTTCCCAGAGCGTCGCAAGAATATCCTCTGGAAGCAGGATCGGACTCACTAAGGCCTGCCGGGCATTGCACATCCTGGCGTAGATCTTCTCCGGGCAGGCCTTCTCCAGTTCCCGCAAATAACGCTCCACGAGCTTGAGCTCGCGTGTGGCGCAGCGAAGGAAATTGGCGGCGTAATCTTTCGTGGCGAGTGCTTTTGCCAAAGAAAGATTTTGCTTGGGGATGTATATCCTGTGGAGATTACCGTCTTTGGGGAGAGCCTGATAATACTCGTACTTTCGCGCCTGATAGGATATCTTCAAATGCCCGTCCGGACTGTCATGCGCTTGATGCCTCGCAAGCTCAATCGCCTTCTTCAATTGAGTCCTTCTCGCCGTTAACTCTTCGATCAATGTTTGCATATAAGCCTCCTGCTGAGGACCGGCTCCAGCGGCTTCATATCACAAATCATAATCAAAGAGCGGGATCCGTTTCGGATTCGCTAACATATCATAGGCAGTAAGCCTGGTCCTTTTTTCTTATCCTACTACCTTGTATATAGAAGAGTCTATATGATATAAGCACAATTTTTCATTATCTTGAGAAATCACCACGCCGATTCTCCATTTTCGTTTTTGGGCGTGGGCGATTTTCTGTTCCCTACCACGCCGATTCTCCATTTTCGTTTTTGGGCGTGGGCGATTTTCTGTTCCCTACCACGCCAATCTTTCATTTTTGCTTTTTGGCGTGGGTGCCTCCCCGATTCCTACCACGCCGATTCTCCATTTTCGGTTTTTGGCGTGGGTGATTTTCTGTTCCCTACCACGCCAATCTTTCGTTTTTGCTTTTTGGCGTGGGTGCCTCCCCGATTCCTACCACGCCAATCTTTCGTTTTTGCTTTTTGGCGTGGGTGCCTCCCCGATTCCTACCACGCCGATTTCCCATTTTCGCATTTTGGCGTGCTCGCCTTCCCCCCGCCTCCCCAAAAAGCACCCGCCCCGCGCCCAAAATACGCGTTTAATGATTGTTTAATAATTCCCGATGTAAGATAAAGTCACAAAACGAGAAAAGGCGGGAGAAAGATGTTTCTACGTATACTGAAAAAAGAATTAAAGAAGAAAAAGGCCATGAACCTGATCGTGCTGCTTTTCATCACACTGGCAGCGATGTTCGTAGGATGCGGCCTGAATAACGTGATCACCGTCATGAACGGCACGAGCTACTATCTCGAGAAGGCCGGCGTCGGCGATTTCGTAATCATCACAAGAGGTCCCAACAGCCTCGGCGCCCTCGACGAGATGCTGGCAACAGAGCCGTCCATCACGGACTATCGTTTGGACACTGTCATTTACGGCTCCCAGGATTCCCTGAGAAAAGGCGACGGCAGCAAGATCGAAACACGCAACGTGCTTCTGATGCAGGATTACTCCGCCTCCACTTTCCATTTCTTCGATAAGAATAATGAGACGCCGGCAGCTCTTGAGCCGGGCCACTGCTATGTTACCGGCAGCTTCCTGAAAAGCAACGACATGAAAGTCGGCGATATCCTCGAGATCACACAGAACGACGTAAGCACCCGCCTCATCATTGACGGCAAGGTCAAGGACGCACTTCTGGGCTCCGATTTCATGGGCAACACCCGAATCCTGATGCACTCGGACGACTTCAACAAGTTTGCCTCCATCGATGAGATCAAAGAAGAATACTCCGGCCAGGTCTGCTGCATCGATACGAACGACGTAGATGCCGTACAGGAAGCCTCTGCGAATTGTTCCTCTAACATCTCCTTCGCAAAACCAAGCTCCATTATCTCCTTATGTTATGTGATGGACATGATCGTCGCTTTTGTCGTACTGATCCTTTCGGTCTGCCTGATCATCCTCTCCTTCGTAGTCCTGAAGGTTTCCCTCTCCTTCACCATCTCGAAAGAATATAGAGAGATCGGCGTCATGAAAGCCATCGGTATTAAGAATAACAAGATCCGTTCTCTTTACCTTACAAAATATCTCGGCCTCGCCATCCTCGGCTCGTTCATCGGCTTCTTCCTGAGCATCCCGCTCAACAAGCTCCTGCTCTCTTCCGTAACAGAGAACATGGTACTGGGTAACAGCTTCGGTCTTCTGATCAACGCCATCGGTGCTTTGATCGTCGTTATCACCATCGTTCTTCTGGCTTACATGGCCACAAGGATCGTCAAGAAAGCAACTCCGGTCGATGCCATCCGCACAGGCCAAAGCGGCGAGCGTTACAACAAAAAGAGCAAACTCCACCTCAGCCGCTCCAAAAGAAGCGCAAGTGCTTTTCTTGCGGTAAACGATACAGTAAGCAGCCCGAAGCGGTACATCTCGATCATCATTGCATTTACTCTCTGCATGCTCTTCGTACTCATGCTGGTCAACACCACAAACACGATGCAAAGTGAAAAGCTGATCAATCTGTTCGCAACAAAGAGCGACCTTTATATCGACAGTGTTTCCGAATCCATGAAAGTCATGGCAATGACTGACGAGAATAAGGCAGCCTACTTTGACGGAATGGAAGCAAAGCTTACCGAGCTTGGTATCCCGGGTCATGTCTCCCAGGAGCAGCAGTACACCTACACCGTCGAAATAAACGGCAAAGTGAACAGAATCGTCTGCGAGTATGGTTACCGTACAAGATTTGAAGATACGGCAATTACAGAAGGAACTCTGCCGCAGAACAAAAACGAGGTTGCCATCGGAACGATCCTTTCCGACAAGCTCGACTTAAAGATCGGTGACTCCATCATGATCGATTTCGGAACCGAAAAGCTCAACTGCATCATCACGGGACGTTACCAGTCCTTCAACCAGGTAGGCGAGGTCATCAGACTGCACCCGGACGCACCGGTAAGCAAGAACTACATGTCCTCCCTGATGGGCTTCCAGATCGACTTTAACGACAACCCGAGTGCGAAGGTCATCGAGGAAAGAAAAGACATCATCAAGGCGAACTTCATCCACGATAAGGTTGAGAATGCTGCCGAGTATGTCGCCTCCTGCATCAACGTAGTACCTACGATGATAGCGGTACAGTACCTGCTCCTGGCCATCACGATCCTCATCGTCATCCTGGTGACCATCCTGATGGAAGTCTCCTTCATATCCGACGAGAAGAGCCAGATCGCACTTCTGAAAGCCATCGGTTTCAAGAACGGCAAGATCTACCGCTGGCACGTACTCCGATTCGGCATCGTCACACTCTTCGCCATGCTCCTGTCGGCAGCGCTTTCGATACCGATGACGAAACTCTGCATCACACCGATCTTCGGCATGATGGGCGCAAACAATATCAAGTACGCGATCGACCCGCTTCAAATCTTCCTGATCTACCCGGCCATCATCATCGTAACCACCCTGATCGTCGCATTCTTCACATCGCTCTCGAGCAAGAGCATCAAGTCCAGCGACACCGCAAACATTGAATAAGAAACACAACAAAAACCACGGAGGAAACAAACATGACTAAGTTAATTGAAATCAAGGATCTCTGCAAAACATACGTAATCGAGAAGCGCCAGAACAACGTTCTGAAGAATGTATCTTTCGACATCGAAGAAGGCGAAATGGTCGGCATCATGGGCCCGTCCGGCTCCGGCAAAAGCACTCTCCTCTACGCTGTTTCCGGTATGGACAAGCCGACTTCCGGTCAGGTCAAGCTCGATGGCAAGGATATCTCGAATCTTTCTGAAAAAGAACTTGCTTCTGTCCGTCTCAACGACATGGGTTTCATCTTCCAGCAGATGTTCATGATGAAGAACCTGACGATCATGGATAACATCCTTCTGCCGGCAGTGGAATGTGAAAAGAGCGATGAAAGCAGAAAAGAAAAAGTAGCCCGCTGTGAGTCCCTGATGCGCAAGCTCGGCATCATCGAGATCGCAGACAACGACATCAACGAAGTATCCGGTGGTCAGCTGCAGCGTGCCTGCATCTGCAGAAGCATGGTAAACGATCCGAAGATCCTTTTCGCAGACGAACCGACAGGTGCTTTGAACCGCCAGTCCTCCGCCGAGGTCATGGATGAGATCTGCAAACTCAACGAAGAGGGTACCACTATCCTGATGGTCACCCACGATGCAAAAGTAGCTTCCCGCTGCTCCCGCGTTCTGTACATCGCAGACGGCAATATCCGCAGCGAATACAGAACACCGAAGGGCTTGTCCGATCGTGACAGAGAAAGAGCCCTTAACAACTGGCTGATGGATCTGGGTTGGTGATCCAATCTGATTTATCACACATATATACCCTTCAAACAGAAATACCCTCCCGGGTTTACCGGAGAGGGTATTTCTTTGGGTTTACGTTTCTTTGTTCAGTGTCGAATCGCGCTACGACGCGCACCCCGCCGGATAGCCGGCCGGGCCGAAGCCGTAACAACTCAGACGCCGCGGTTGATGCCGTATGTGCGGCAGATATTGGCGAACTCATCAGACTGTGCGAAAGCGTAAAGTACGGATCCGCGGTCAGTACCATTAGCCAGTGCAGTCATCCAGTAGTTGAAGCCGTTTACTTCCGGTTCTCTTCCCATGAATGTGGTGTAGAGACGACGGATGTATTCGCCATCGGAGAAACGGTAATTGTTGAATTCCTCAGAAGCGAAGAACTGCTGTGCAGCGGAGAAACCGGACTGCTCGAGGTTCGTCAGGGCAAGACCCCAGTACTGAAGACCACCTTCCTCCGGAGCTCTGCCGAGGCAGCAGGTGTAAAGACGCGTCGCGAATGCTTTTGCATTACGGGAAACGATCTTCGACTTGTGTGCTACGGCACCGGATTTAACGCCGTATGTCGCGCAGATATCACACCACTCTTCGGACTCGATGAAAGCATTCACGACATCCTTTTTCGGTGTGCCCTTCGTCAGCTGATCCATCCAGTAAGTCATACCGGTCTCGTCCGAATCACGGTCGAAGAAGGTGTGGTAGAGTGTCTCGAGGAACTCCTCGTTCGGGAGTTTTCTGTTCATGAATTCAGGAGCGGTCAGAAGGAAGTATCTGGCACAATCTGCACCGGTCGCACCTTCCTTGACTACCTTATCGATCCAGAACTGCTTTCCTTCCGGCTCGGAATCACGGCCCAGCGCCACCTTATACAGACGCTCGACGAAATCACCGAAAGACGGATCGTTCGGAGACGGTGTCGGGTCAGAAGGTGTCGGGAACGGAGAACCGGTTCCGTCGGAGCTGACACGTACACTGGCATCTACATTGAACATGTAGATCTTGTTATTGGCTACCATGTGGTAGTAGACTTTGCCGTTTGCTTCACTTCTCGATCCCTGTTCGAAAGTCTGCTTGATCAGCGGGACGTTCGTGATATCCAGGAAAGTGATCGCATTGCTCTCCACTTTCAGGCTGCAGAGCGCCGCGCACTTACTTACATCGATGTACTTGATCCGGTTGGAAGAACAGTCCAGACTCTCGAGCTTTGTGTTCTGGCAAACATCCAGACTCGGCAGCTGGTTATTGAAGCAGACCACCATGCGAAGCTTCGGATTGTGGCTGATATCCAGGGACGTAAGATTATTGTTGTTGATATAGAGTATCTCCAGGTTGGCATTATAGCGAAGCTCTACGTTTGTGATCGAATTGTCGTTTACGACCAGATTTCTGAGGTTACAGAAATACTGGATACCGGAAAGATTCGTGATCCCTTTCTTCGGACAAAGGATCTCCGTGACTGCTTCGATCTCGTCCTGCGTCAGGTATCCGTTTCTGTTCGTATCGAAACGGAAAACGTACTCGCGGAACATCGCGTCCGGGAAGTTACCGTCGTTGATCGGCATGCCTTCCGGTGTCGGCGTCGCCGAGATCGACGGCGTCAAGGTCGGATCCGGATCACGGACCGGTTTCGCCTCTGCCCGTACCTCGATCGTGCGGTTTTCCACAGAAACATCCCCTGCCACAGGGATATCTGCACGCCCGATCTTAGAAGCGGCAGCCGGGATCAGCACAACGGAGAGGATCACCGTAAAGATCGTGGCCAACTTACTTCTCAAATTCATAACACACCTTCCTTTTCCACATAACACTTTTCTTTTATCTCTTTTTCTTTTTCCTTTTTCCTTTTGGAAACACATCTGCCCGAAGCCGTTCAACGGCTCCGGGACAGGCATTTCGTGATTCAATTTTGATATTACATGAACTTCTTGAGCATGCCCAGAAGGTCGCTGCTGTCGAATCCGGAATCGGACTTCTCATCCTCTTCCTTGTCATCGCCGCTCTTCATGAAGCTCTTGAAGAAACCACCGAGGAAAGACGAATCGTCCTTGGCTGCTTTTTCCGCTCTCTCAGCGGCTTCCTTCGCCTGGGATTCCGGAGTATCCGGCTTTGCCATGTCGGAGATGAAGCTCAGGATCGCCGGAGCAACAGAGCTCAGAACGGAATTTGTCTGGCCGAAATTCAGACCGGACTTGGCTGCGATCTTGGAGATGAAGTCGTCCTTGTCGCCACCCATGATCTTGCCGATGATCTTACCGCCATCGACCTCATCCGCATTCTCGATCTGCGAAGAGATAGAGTTCGTATCCTTATGCTGGGAAAGAGCACCCAGAAGTGATTTTGCACCGTCAGAAGAAGAAGCATTCTTTGTCATTGAACCGATCAAAGACGGAATTGCCGAAGTGAGCGCACTCTCTACCTGGTCCGCCGAACCACCGGTCTTACCTGTCAACGCTGAAAGCGAAGATTCCGATGTCATATTGCTGAGAAGCATTTTTACAAGATCCATTAAATCACCTTCCTTACCCTCGTCCGAGATTCACCCCTTCGGAGACAT
Source organism: Clostridiales bacterium (assembly GCA_017615755.1). Classification (GTDB taxonomy): domain Bacteria; phylum Bacillota; class Clostridia; order Saccharofermentanales; family Saccharofermentanaceae; genus Scatonaster. The sequence goes on from JAFZZM010000001.1 coordinate 120,358, forward strand.
ATTTATCGATATTTTGATTTTATCACAAAAAGCACTTCCTTTTTATGACTGTTTTTTAAGTTTTGACTACAAAAAAGAAGCACTGCAGGAACGATATTTCCGCAGTGCTTCCGATGGTCATGGATACTTATTCCGCACCAAGATACTTGTAGTCTTTTCCTTCGATGACTTCGCGTACTTTTTCTTCGTCAAAAGCACCCTCGACTTCGACGGTTGCGATGTTCTCGTTGTGGTTCGGAATGGCAGAAGTAATGAAAGGCAGAGCCTCCAGTGCTTTTTTCACGGACGCCTCGCAATGCTCACACATCATGCCCTCGATCTTCAATGTTTTCTTCATGGTTACACTTCCTTTCTCCCTTTGCGGGATCGTTATTTCATTCAGGGTCCCCCTGGTAAGAGGCTTGTCATGGGATGCGTCGCGCATCTTGAAAAGGTTGAGCCGCAGGGCATTCATGCATACCGTGAAGCTCGAGATACTCATGGCCGCGGCGCCGATCATGGGGTTCATCTTCCAGGACAGGATGCCGGCGGCGATCGGGATACAGATCAGGTTGTAGAAAAAGGCCCAAAACAGATTCTCGTGGATGTTCCGGAGCGTTTTACGGCTAAGGCGGATCGCGGCGGGAACATCGGTCAGCGTGCTGTTCATGAGAACGACGTCTGCGCTCTCGATGGCTACGTCCGTGCCGGCACCGATCGCAATGCCGATGTCCGCTTTCGTCAGTGCCGGTGCATCGTTGATACCGTCGCCGACCATGATGACCTTACCCTGTTTCTGAAGTTCAGTAACGATCTCGGCTTTGCCGTCCGGAAGCACATCGGAGATTACCTGATCCACGCCGGCCTTTTCGCCGATCGCGGCTGCTGTTCTGGCATTGTCGCCGGTCAGCATCAGGACGTGAAGCCCCTGTTTTTTCAGCTGACGGATTCCCTCCGCGGAGTCTTCTTTGATCGTATCCGCCACCGCGATGATGCCCATGAGCTTGCCGTCTTCTTCAAAAAAAAGCGGCGTCTTTCCGGATGCAGCGAGATCCTCTTCCGCTTTCGCCATCGTCCCGTTTACCGTGGTCAGCGTGCGGATGTATCTTCCGTTTCCACCATGGATGTGTCTGCCCTCGATCTCGCCCTCGAGACCATTGCCCGCATGGATGCGGAACGCGGTCACTTCAGGGAGCGGTTGGACTTCTGACGCGCCGGTGGAAGATTCGGCAGAACGCTTTTCATACTCTGCTACGACTGCGCGCGCCAGTGGGTGTTCACTTCGTTTTTCGATTGCACAGGCTTTCGTCAGAAGCTCCTCTTCTGAAACGCCTTCCGCAGTAATGATGTCCGTCACTTCCGGCTGTCCGGACGTGATCGTGCCGGTCTTATCCAGCAGCACGATCTGAGCTTTTCCGGTCATTTCCAGTGCTTCGCTCGTCTTAAAAAGCACTCCGTTCTTGGCGCCAAGACCGTTGCCGACCATGATCGCAACCGGAGTGGCCAGGCCAAGTGCGCAGGGGCAGGAGATCACGAGTACGGAGATGGCACGAGCCAGTGCAAAACTCAAGGTCTCGCCATAGATCAGCCAGCCAACGCAGACCAGGAATGCGATCGCAATGACCGTAGGGACGAAGATCCCCGAAACCTTATCCGCAATACGGGCGACGGGTGCTTTTGTCGCGGCAGCATCAGAAACCATGCGGATGATCTGCGACCATGTCGTGTCCTCGCCGACTCGAGTAGCGCGGCACTTGAGGAAACCCGAAACATTGCTCGTGGCCGCACTGACCTTCGCGCCGGGTTCTTTGTCCACAGGGATCGACTCGCCGGTCAGCGCCGATTCGTTGACCGCGCTCATGCCTTCGAGTACCACGCCGTCCACGGGAATGCTGTCACCGGGGCGGACGACAAAAACATCGCCGACCATGACTTCTTCGATCGGCACTTCGATTTCCGTTTCGCCGGAGCAGGCGGCCTCGCCGTTTAGATCACAGGACGTGGCACGAAGCACGCGGGCGGTTTTCGGAGCGAGGTCCAAAAGGCTCTTGAGCGCGCTCGTGGTCCTGCCTTTCGAGTAGGCTTCGAGTGTTTTTCCCACCGTGATGAGGGCGGGGATCATGGCGGCGGATTCGAAATACAGCTGGCTGTGGTACATATCCATCAGGGACATGCTGGTGGCGCCGTCCGTGATCTTTCCGCACATGGCGAAGAACACATAGGTGCTCCACAGGAAGGACACCGAGGAGCCCAGGGCGACAAGGGTATCCATGTTCGGCGATCCATGGCGGAGTGCACCAAATCCGCTCGTGAAGAATTTCTTGTTGATCAGCATGACGATCGCAGAAAGGATCATCTGCATAAGCGTCAGTGCCAGGTAGTTTTCGTGGAAATACGATGGGAGCGGCAGGCCCAGCATGTTATGCCCCATCGAGATGTACATCAGGATCAGGAGAAAAACGATGGACCGGATCAAGCGGCGCACAAGCTTAGGCGTCTCCGTATCCCGAAGCGCCTCGGCCTCCTCAGACCAGGAAGCTTGCGGAGAGCGGGATTGTTCATCACCGTTTTTGACGCGCGCGCCATAGCCGGCTGAAACGACTGCAGCGATAATGTCCGCCGGATCCGCCGTTCCTTCCACGCCCATCGAGTTGGTCAGAAGACTCACCGAAACCGCCGTAACTCCCGGCACGCTTCCCACAGCCTTCTCCACGCGTGCCTGGCAGGCCGCGCAACTCATTCCTGTTACCTGAAATTGAATCATCTTTTTCTTCTCGTCTTCTCTTACTTCATCAGTTTCTGCATCACTTTGACGAATTCCTCGATGGCCTCGTCCTTGCCCGCACGGATATCTTCCGCAACACATGTTCGCATGTGGCACGCCATCAGTTCCTTGTTAAAGCTGTTCAGCGCCGACGTCACCGCCGCCACCTGCACCAGCACATCCGGGCAGTACGCATCCTCCTCGATCATCTTCTTGATCCCGCGGATCTGGCCCTCAGCCCTCTTCAGTCTCATAAGCAGCTGCTTCTTCTCTTCTTCGCTGCGCGCCTTCTTCCGGCTCCCGCAATGCGGACATTTCTTGCTGTCACTCATAATCAGAACTCCTTGTATTCACCTGCTTTTCACCTTGTCGGTGACTTTTCTTGATATACCCCCGGGGGGTATGTTGCTACGTCGTCATTCTATACCCCCGGGGGGTATATGTCAAACTTGTTTTTTGGCGGAATCGAGTGCCGGATCGGCCTGGCAGTCGTAATCGAAAAAAAGTGCTTTTGCGCCCGTATTTTTAGGCCTGTTTTTCAGCAAAAGTCGGTCGGAATCCGGAAAACCATCGAATACGACCGACTTTCTCAAAGAAAAAACTCGAAAAGCATCGTTTAGTACGGTCGAAAAGCACTTAATCGTCCATTTCGCCTGCCACCCCTTCTCTCAGATACGGGCGCAAACCACAAAATCCTCTATTATGACCGACACTGTACGGGCGCTAAGCTCCAAATTGCCGATTCCGACCGACACCCTTGCGAAAAAAGAGCACCCGAACTTCTGCCCGGATGCCCTCTCTTCCATTTTCTTCTCGAAAAGCACTCAAATCGTGCCGCGATCGATTCCGTACTGTTTGCATATCTTCGTGAACTCTTCGCTCTGTCCGAAGAATGCCATTACGCTTTCCTTTGTCTGCGTTCCCTCGGCAATCGCGCCCACCCAGTAATCCACTTCACTCGCCTCTGGTTCGCGTCCCATAAAGGTCGTATACAGTCTTCTTACATACTCATTGTCCTTCAGCTTGAAGCCGATGAATTCAGCGCTTGTGAAGAATTCCTTCGCAGCGGAACATCCTGTCTGTTCGAGGTTAGTCAATGCTAACGACCAGTAGTTGAGTCCACCATCCTCCGGCTCGCGGCCGAGGCAGCAAGTGTACAAACGTGTAGCAAACTTGATCGCGTTCTTAGAAGCAAACTCTGCCTTTGCATTCGGCGCACCGGACTTAACTCCGTAGGTCGCGCAGACATTGCACCACTCGGTGGAATCAATGAATCCGGAAATGACCTGGTTGCGTGTCATTGCGCCGCTCTTCAACTGCCCTACCCAGAACGCTTTTCCGTTCGGTTCGGAAGCACGGTCGAAGAAGGTCAGATATAAGGTCTCGACAAAGTCTTCTTCGTTCAAACCACGGTTCAGGAATTCCGGAGCCTCGATCAGGAAGAAGTGTGCGCAGTCACCACCTGTGCGGTTTCCGCTCTCGATCTCCTTGACCCAGTACGCCTTGCCTTCCGGCTCTGCAGCACGATTCAGCGCTACGGTGTAAAGACGTTCGACGAAGTCTGCGATCGACGGTTCCTTCTCCGGATCCGGCGTCGGCGTCGGATCACCCGGCTTCGGAGTCACTCCTGTCGGCTTGGGAGTTGCCCCGGTCGGCACAGGCGTAACCACCGTCGGCTTCGGTGTCGCACCCGTCGGCACAGGCGTAACGACCGTCGGTTTCGGCGTCACCGGTGCCGTAGTCGGCGTAGGTGTAGGCGTTGCGTCACTGCCCTCGATCCGCACATCGAGTTCCAGCCACTTGCCCTGGTCGTAACCTTTTGCTTCCTTGCTCACATAGAACACGATCTTGTCGTATTCCCGGATCAGGAAATCGTCCGGAAGTACAGGTGCAGTCAGGGCCTTCATGTGCACGTTCTTCTGGTACGAACCATAGAACGCATATCTCAAGATCGTCGTCACACTTGCCGGGATCGTCAGCTCGGTAAGCGACGTTGTTCCGTTAAAAGCATGGTCTCCGATCGTCGTCAACGAACCATCCGTGAACTCGAGTTTTTCGAGTGCCGTTGCATCTCCAAAAGCACCTTCGCCGAGGGTTTTGACCGACCCCGGTAACGTGATGCTCTTGATGTTCGAATTGTAGTAGAACGCATATCCGTCGATGTCCGTCACCGTGTCCGGGATCGAGATGGAACTGCAGCTCGGCGCCGCAACGAGGTGCGTCATGTCCTTCGAATAAATGGAATTTCCCACCACGCAATACGATGCATTTTTAGAATCCACCGTGATCTTCAAAGCCAGATCCTGCGCGAAAACACCCTGACCGATACTCTCGACCGAAGCAGGGATCTTGATCGAAGCAAGACTCGGGCATCCCGAGAATGCAAAATCACCTATTGTCTTCAGTGTCGAAGGCAGGGTAACGGAAGTCAGTGTTTCATTATGGATAAAAGAACTATCGATGCCGATGACGGTCTGATCACCGATCTTTGCCGGAATCGTCAATGACGTGAGGTCGGAAGGCTTACCATCGTACTGGTACACGATCAGGCCTTCGCTCGTGGCTCGGTAACTGAAAAGCGACTTACGCAGAGACGCAAAATACGGTCTCGGTGCCGATCCCGAATAACCGGCCTCAAGCTCATAGTATTCATCGCCGATCTTGGCCATTGCATTTCTGTGTCCGGAACCCGCACCCGGATCCTTGTTACCGTTTCTTACCCACGCATCGTAGCCGAGCATCTCGCACTCTCTGATGATCAGGCTGGTGCTGGCCCAGCAGTCTCCGCCCTTGAAAATGATCATGCTGACATAGTCGTAGTAATGGTAATCGTAGTCAAAAGAAGCCGGGTAGGCAGCAAGCGTATTGGCGATCTCCTGATTCGTCATGCCGCTCTTGATGTTTGCATCGAGATAGGCACGGACCTGCTCATCCGCGTAGACCATCGCATAGTCCTTGACCTCGACATTGACCTTATAGCATACGTCACCGGCGTAGCACTCAACGATGGACTTACCATAATTCGGCCTCCAGATGATTTCGCCTGTACCGATAACGATCACCTGGACCAGGTGCGGCGTGATCAGTCCCTGCTGCGTGACATCGACCGAATTACCTTCCACGACGCGGCAGTTCGTGATCGTCGCGCCCTGCACACTCAGCTGGAACTTATCCGGCTTGTCCGAAGGAAGCGAGATCGCCTCAGCGTACTCATCCTCCAGATAGTAAAGCGTAACATCCGTAGCGTTGATGCCGTCCGCCCGTACCTCTTTCCCGGCAGAAAAGAACGACAAGCTGAACGCAAGCGCCATGACAAATGCCAAAAATGATGTGGAAAATCTAAGTGAACGTTGCCTCATATAAACACCCCCGGCCAAAACATTCTGTACCATTTATTATACAGAATCCGAGGGTGATTCTTCAATTGATCCCGTTCAGCAAAGGCCTGATTCTCACCTCGCCGGATGACAGGACACCTTCACTGCCATCTTCGTAACGCACGATCAGGTTGCAGTCATCGGTAATGTCCAGTACCAGAGCACGCCGCGTACCGGAAGCCGCCAGCACATCCACGTCCTTGCCCAGAACCAGGCTCTTCTCCCTGTAGTAGTCCTCGTAATGCAGATGCTCCGCATCGTCGTAGATCTCGAAAAAATGATTCAGGAACGCCGCCGCGATCCGGTTCTTCGCATCCGGCATCTTCTCGGAAAGAAGCGCGCCCGCGATCTCCCGAAGCTCCTCCGGAAAACCGCCCTCCGGCTGGTACACATTAAACCCGATACCCAGCACGGCAAACTCCAGCCGCCCGCTCTCCATGCTCATCGATGCCTCAGTCAGGATCCCGACCACCTTCAGGCCGTCGACAAAAATGTCGTTGACCCACTTGATCTTCGCTTCCTTTCCCGTCACCTCTTCGATCGCCCGGCTCGCCGCCACGGCCGCCATCGTCGTGATCTTCAGCGCGCGCTCCGGCGCCATCGCATCCGGTCGCAGAAGCACACTGATATATACTCCCGAATTTCTGGGCGAAAAGAACTTGCGCCCCATCCTTCCTTTTCCGCCTGTCTGGGAGTTGGCGATCACGATCTTGCCCTCTTTCTCCCCGGCCGCGGCCATTTCTTTCAAAAGCGTATTGGTGGAGGTCACTTCCTCGAGCACCGTGATGTCGAGTTCTTTTGCCAGATACTTCTTCACGCCTTGGGAGGACACGATATCCGTATCCGGGGAAAGACAGTAACCGCGGGACTTTACCGCCTCGATGGCATAGCCATCGGCACGCAGCGACTCGACGGCTTTCCAGATCGCCGTCCGCGAGATCTGCAGTTTTTCCGCGATCTCCCCGCCCGAGATCCACTCGCCCTTGCTACTTTCGAAAAGTCTCAGAAGTTCATCTTTGGTACTCATCTTTCCGCCTCCTTCTTTGAAAGATACCACGGGTATATTGTAGGTACAAGTGCTTTTTGATAGAATACTTAGACTTGTTGGAGGAGAATGACATGACAGCGGAACTGACAAAAGACAACAAATCATTCTATAAGCACCTGCTTGCAATCGCCATTCCGATGATGATCCAGAACGGTATTTCGAACTTCGTCAACCTTCTGGACAACCTCATGATCGGGCGCGTGGGTACGAACGCGCTTTCCGGCGTGGCCATCGCGAACCAGCTGATCTTCGTTTTTTACCTCGTCATTTTCGGTGCCACCGCGGGTGTTGGTATCTTCACGGCCCAGTTCCACGGTAAAGGTGACACCGAGGGTATCCGTTATTCCTTCCGCTTCAAGATCGTCGCCAATACGCTTCTCTCCGCGCTTTGCGTCTTGATCTTCGCGCTCTTCTCACCTTTCCTGATCAAGCTTTTCCTGCAGGGTGAAGGCGATCCTGCTGACGCCGCCGAAACGCTGGAGATCGGTGTCAAGTATCTGCGCGTCATCCTCATCAGCCTTATCCCCATCGGCCTCACGCAAGCCTACGCGGGCACACTCAAAGATATCGGCCGAACCAAGGTTCCGATGGTTGCCTCTCTCTGCGCGATCTTCGTCAACCTCATAGGCAATGCACTTCTCATCTACGGCATGTTCGGCCTTCCGGCTCTGGGCGCGACGGGTGCCGCAATCGCAACCGTCATTTCGCGTTTTGTGGAACTTGCGATCCTGATCGTCTACACAGGACGCCACGCCGACGCCTTCCCGTTCATCAGCGGCGCTTTTGCCAAGTTGACCGTGCCGAAGGACCTTGCCCGCAAGTTCGCTCTCAAAGCACTCCCGCTTATGTGTAACGAGGCTTTCTGGGCACTCGGAACCACCTTCATGAACCAGTCCTATTCTTATAGAAGCCTCGACGCGGTGGCATCACTGAACATCGAATCCACCATCTGGAATCTCATGGGCGTTGCTTTTATCGCGATGGGTGAAGCCGTGGGTATCGTTATGGGTCACATTCTGGGCAGCGGCAATTTGGAGAACGCGAAAAAGAGTGCGTATAAGATGCGCCGTTTCACCGTGCTCTGCGGCTTGATCTTCGGTGCACTCATGGTTGCAGCCGCACCGTTCTTCCCGATGCTTTACAACACCACGACGGCGATCCGCACGACTGCGACGTACTTCATCATCATCGCGGGTATCACGATGCCGCTCTGCTCGTACACGCACGCATCGTATTTCATTCTGCGTGCCGGCGGCAATACTCTGATCACGGTCATCTTCGACTGCGGCTACACCTGGTGTGTCGCCGTACCGACCGCATACATCCTGAGCCGGTATACCTCCGTAAGTCTCGTCTGGATGGTCGCGATCGTCCGCTCACTGGAGTTCGTGAAAGATATCATCGGTTTCGTTCTCGTAAAGAGCGGGATCTGGATCCGGAACATTGTTAAATAGCCCGCCACACCAGGCCTTTCAGCCGATATGACGGGCTATCCTTATTTCAATCATTCATCACCAAAAGCACTGCTTTGCGGCAGTGCTTTTGCTTACGATCAGATCAGCTGTGCCAGATCCGTGCACTCCATTTCCAGTGCATCGGCCACGTTCTTGTTGGTGACCTGACCAGCATAGCAGTTCACGCCGGAAGCAATGACCGCACTCTTCTTGCAGGCCTCTTCGAGACCGAGGTTAGCGATCTGTATACCATAGCGGAGAGTTGCATTGGTCAACGCAATCGTACTTGTTCTCGGTACCGCACCCGGCATGTTGCCTACGCAATAGTGTACGACACCCTCTTCGATGTAGACCGGATCGTCATGGGTCGTTACGTGAGAGGACTCACCGCAGCCGCCCTGGTCGATCGCAACATCTACGAACACCGCGCCATCCTTCATTTCCGGCAGATACTTCTTCTTGAAAAGCTTCGGTGTGGATCCACCCGGGATCAGAACGGAGCCGATAACGAGGTCCGCATCTTTCAGGACACGCTCAACATTGGAATCGTTACTTACGAGAGTCTGGATGTGTGCGCCGAACATGTTGTCGAGCTCTTCCAGACGCTTCAGGTTCACGTCGAGGATCGTAACATTCGCGCCCATACCGACTGCGATCTTGCATGCATTCATGCCGACAGTACCACCACCAAGGATGACCACGTTTGCCTTCGGCGTACCAGGAACACCGGCAAGAAGGATACCTTCGCCGCCGAACTTTTTCTCAAGATATTTCGCGCCTTCCTGGATAGAAAGACGTCCTGCGATCTGGGACATCGGTGCCAGACACGGAAGGGAACGGTCCGTCTCCTGGATCGTCTCATAAGCCACAGCCTTTACTTTACCGGCAAGCAGAGCCTCAGCCTGCTCTTTATCTGCAGCAAGATGCAGATATGTATAAAGGATCAAGCCTTCACGGAACAACGGATATTCCTCCGGAAGCGGTTCCTTGACCTTGATCATCATGTCAACAAGATTCCATACATCCGCAGCGTTGTCGATCAGAGACGCACCGGCGTCCACGTACTCATTATCAGTAAATCCGGAACCGACACCAGCACCTTTCTCCATATACACATGGTGTCCGGCCGCGACGTACGCCTTAACGTTATCCGGTGTCAAACCAACTCGAAACTCATTGTTCTTGATCTCTTTTACGCATCCGATCTTCATATCACACATCCTTTCTGCACTTTCTGTGCCGATGAAACTTCTTCCATTATAACAGAAATTACATTCTCCATATAACACTCGGATCGATGCTCTTTACATCCTTTGAAGAAGTGCGCAGCATCATGGCGCGCAGCTCCCCTGTCATCTTCTTCAGTACCTCGTATACGCCCTCCGGACCTTTCTCTTTCAGCGGCTCCATGAGCGGCTTGCCCACCGTCACCAGATCCGCACCCAGGGCCAGTGCTTTGAAAGCATCAAAGCCTGTCTCGATGCCGCCGTCCACGATCAGGATCAGGTCATCACCGATCGCATCGCGGATCTCCGGAAGCAGCATCACCGGCGGCACCGCGCAGCGCATCAGTCCGTTATGGTGGCTCAGGATAATACCTTTACAGCCGAGGTCTTTCGCCTGCTGTGCGTCGTGCACACTCAGTGCGCCCTTGATGAAAAACGGTAGCTTAGCATACTCCACATATTCGCGGAGCTCCTCGAGAGTCGGCAGTTTCATCTCTTTTCCGACTACGATCGAGTCCTCATCGTCCTGTACATTCACCGAATGCTCGACATCCATACCGACCGCCATCGCGCCGTTTTCGCGGGCACAATCCAGACGCTTCAGGATCTCATCTTTATCCTTATAGGGCTTGATGATCTTCATGACATGCGCGTCGGTCGCCAGCACTTTCTCCATCTCTTCGTTCTCACCCATACCGATGCTGACCGGCGCGTTCAGCTTCGCCGCGCCCTCGGCCATCCCAACCAGATCGATGTGGCTCAGGGCCGCCGTCATGATCGGTGTATCAAATTCAAAACCGCAAAACGTGATCTTCGACGAAGGGCGTGTGGCGCCGATGATCCGGCTCTCCACCAGAAGTGAATCCATATACTCTCTTGCAATCTTAATCGAATCCTCGTTCATTTCTTACACCTCCACTCCCGCTTTCTGCGCCGCTTCTTTCACATAGCGGAACGCCTTGTCATATTCTTCAAAACTATGCATGTGTTCAAGAAGGATCGCGCCGTCCTTCGGAAGGAACCGGTCCATGATCTTAAGCAGCGCCGGATAATCCAGATCGCCCTGTCCCGGCGGGCACTCGTCGATGTGCGTCGTGTATCCGGAAAGATCCATCCGGCTGTCCTTGATATGCGTACTCTTGATGTACGGCGCAAGTTTGCTGAAGCACTCCTCCACAAAATCTTCCGCGCAAAGAAAGCGCCTCGGAGAATGGATCATGTTCACGAAATCCATGTGCGCCGCAAATTGTTTTCTATCCACATCTTCAATTAGTTTGAGATAACTATCCGGTCCGTCCGGGATCATCCACGGCATCGGCTCGATCGTGTAAAAAGCACTTTCCGGTGCTGCCCGGTCGATGACCTCGCGGATACTTCGGATAATGTCGTTATAGTTCTCCTGAGTATAGTTGCTGCGATCCGCCGCGTCCCAGGAAAGCGTACTCTTCGTACCGGCGATATTCACACAGCACTCGATACCAAGTTTGTCTGCCAGCTTCAACTGCCCGACCGCATAATCGATGTTCTTCTGATCGCCGCCCAGTATATTCCGCCACACGCCGATCTCACTGATCTTCACATTGTGGCTGGAGATGATCTCCATATATTCCGCGATCGTCGCTTCATCGTCCTCACAGGTAAACGGAGCCGTGATCGCCTTAAAACCCGAATCCACCAGAAGTTTCTCCCACTCCCCGGGATTACTGAAACTTCCTGTTACCGTACCACCAAGTATCATACGCGCACTCCTTTCGAGCCCAAAGATACTTTGATGATACCATATCCGGGATTTCTTTCCTTCTCAAAAAACGCTCGCCTCCTGGGCATTTTTTGCGCTTTTTCTCACACAGGAAACGCAGTCCCGGACCCGTTCACTCCATGAACGCCGCATCTTTCAACGTACAGTATTTCTGGTCGCCTTCCATATACGTGGCAAACGTTCCGGTCACAGTGATCTCGTCGCCGACTTTCGGATAATCTTCAGGGTACTTGTGCTCACCTTTCAGCTCGAATTCGATACCCTGTGCACAGCACGCCGTCGCATCCATGATCACGCAGGCAAAATAATACTTGTCCGTCGTTTCATCGTGGTACATGTCAAAAAGCCCCTTCATTTTCACGGTTTTCCCGATGTACCGATCCGGCTCATAGACCATGCCGTACACCTCGGAATACACCATCGTCGCCGAAAGCACTGTCAGATCGACATCCACGTTTGGATCCGCGGGAGCGAGTGTCTGATTGGCAGTCGTGATTTGCGAAGCCGCCAGATCTGACTGCATCACATCGGCAATGACCGTGCTCGAAGATGCCGACCCGTCTGCCGCCGCCATGCCAGACTGCAGTGCAGCCTCCACCGCATTTGTCGGTTTTCCAACCCTTTGATTGGCACCGCTGTCTTTCTTGCATCCGGCCGCCCCGAAAGCAAGACATCCTGCCATCGTCAGACACACGATATGTTTCATCTTTTTCTTCGAACCAGGTTTCTTATTCATCATTTCCTCGCACCTCCGGTAATCCATCCGATCACATAACACACAGCAAAAGCACCGACGTCGACGGCCACGATCGTTGACCCCACAGGCGTACCTGTCAGGATCGAGATGATCATGCCGGACATCGCACAAACCACCGATAACACCGCCGAGCACACCGTCACGCTCTTAAAACTCCGGAACACCCGCATCGCCGATAAAGCCGGGAAGATCACCAGAGCCGAGACAAGGAGTGATCCCACCAGATTCATGCCCAGCACGATGATCACTGCTATGATGACTGCCAGCACAAGGTTATAGCGCTCGGCATTCGTGCCTGTCGCTATGGCAAATTCTTCATCAAAAGTTATGGCGAAGATCTTGTTGTAGAAGAGTACGAAAATGATCACGACCACGACGGAAAGGATCGCACAGATCCACACCGTACTTCTTCTCAACGTCAGGATCGACATCGATCCGAACAAGGTCGTGCAAACATCGCCGGTAAGGTTCGATGAAGTGGAAAACACATTCATGATCAGGTAACCGAATGCCATTGCTCCGACAGAGATCATGGCGATCGCCGCATCCCCCTTGATCTTCGCGCGCTGTCCTTTCCGAAGCAGCAGGACCGCACTTACTATCGTGACCGGAAGGATCAAGAGCATATCGTTCGTAAGTCCCACGACACCGGCGATACACATGGCGCCGAAAGCCACATGCGAAAGTCCGTCCCCGATAAACGAGAATCGTTTCAGGACAAGCGTGACACCCAGAAGAGAAGAACACAAAGCGATCAATACGCCCACGATCAGTGCGTTCTGTACGAAAGGATAGGAAAGGTACATCAGGAGTTTATCGATCATGTATTCTCCCCTCCTTCCTTCTGACTCAGGAAGATCCGTCCCGCATCGCTTCGCAGATACTCATCGCGTGTCCCGAAGAAAACGCTGTCACCGATATGCAGGATATGCGTCGCATACCGCATCGCCGCAGAAATATCGTGCGAGATCATGATGATCGTGATCCCCTCCCTGTTCAACTTTGAGATCAGCTCGTACATGTCCGCCGTAACCTTCGGATCGAGGCCTGACACCGGCTCATCGAGGAGAAGTACTTTTCGCGTGGCACAGAGCGCTCTGGCCAGAAGCACTCTCTGCTGCTGTCCTCCGGACAGTTCCCTGTAGCAGCGCCCTGCCAGATTCGAAACACCCATCCGAACCATGTTTTCTTTCGCCAGTTTTTTCTCTTCTTTACCATAGAAAGGGCGCAGGCCGCAGCGTCCCTGGCATCCGGAAAGGACGATCTCCGAAACGGATGCCGGGAAATCTTTCTGCACGATCGTCTGCTGCGGCAGATAACCGATCTCATTCAGTTTCAGGCCATCGCCCGCCAGGATCTGCCCCGCCATCGGCGATTGAAGATGGAGAAGCGTCCTCATCAATGTTGTCTTTCCCGAACCGTTTTCTCCGATGATACAAAGGTAATCCCCCGCATTCACCGAGAAATGCAGATCCGATACGATTTCACGGGAATCGTATCCCAAAGTCAGATCCTTGACCGTCAGCAATGCCATATCCTGCTCCTTTACTACACTTACTGAAGTGCCTCTTTCAGCACTTCCAGGTTGTTTTCCATAATAGAAAGATAAGTGATGCCGTTCTTCACATCTTTCGATGTCACCGACTGCATCGAATCCAGCGCCAGGATCTTCTGGTCCTTGGAACTCGTGTTCTCAATGATTGTCTGCGCGATCTTATGCTTTGGTCTTTCGATCGTCATGACTTTCGTAAGCGAAAGCTCATCCACCTTCTTTGCAAGGAAAGCGATCGTCTCAAAGCTTGCCTCCGTTTCTGCCGAGCATCCGACAAAAGCAGCGTAGTACGTCAATCCGTAGTCATCCACGAGATAGCGGAACGGAAAGCGGTCACCGAAAAGCAAAGTCTTCACCCGGGCCTCCGATACAGCCTGCGCATACTTCGCGTCAAGCGCGGAAAGCTTTTCTTTGTATGATGCTGCGTTCTTTTCGTACACCGATGCATTCTTCGCATCGATCTTCTTCAGTGCATCTGAGATGGAATCGACCAGAACTGAGGAATTACGAAGAGAAAGCCAGACATGTTCATCGTACTCCGGCTCTTCTTCGGCCTCGCCTTCACCCTCTTCCTCTTCGCCTTCCATGCCTTCGATCACTTCTTCTTCCACGACTTTATCGCCAAGTGTCTCCAGAAGGTTGATCACGACCATGTCCTTGTTGGTCGCCGTCTTCAGCGCATCTTCGACCCACTCGTCAGACTCACCGCCAACGTAGATAAACAGGTCACATGTCGAGATCTTCAGGATATCTTCTGCAGTCGGCTGGTAGCTGTGCAGGTCCACTCCGTTATCCAGAAGCATCGTTACCTCTGCCCCGGAAGGGTTTTCGCCCAGTACATTCTGTACCCAGTCATACTCAGGAAAGATCGTGGTCACGATCTGGAGCTTCTTCTCATCGGATGCCGAGGAACGACGGCATGCGCAAAGCCCCGTCATTGCCAGCATTGCGGCAATGACAATAGATATATACTTTTTCACTTTTTTATCCTCCGGATATTCTTATATTACTTAAAAGAAAAAGGGAGGATATCAATTATTCAGTTGTACTTTCTGGGAAACCGGTGTCTTCCGGTCGTATGTCTGTGCGGCCACCCGCACCAGGATCAGGCACAGCAGAAGAAGGCCGGCGGCCATAGAAACCTGCTTGACCTGACAACTATGGAAAACATGAAGAACCGCCTCACATTGTTCAATCGTCGCACATATGTGGCACTCTTCGCCGCAACAATCGTGGTCCGATTCCAGTGCAAGATAGAAAGTCGAAAACAGTAAAACAACGAGCAACAGAAGTCCCAGCATACCAGCCAGGATCCGCTTCATTCCGGACTTATCCGAATCACGCATCGCCGTTTTCTCCTTTCCGAAAGGCTTACCGTAAGGCTCTTCACAGCTGCCGATTATAGCACAAGCCCATATGAGCAGCAAGTAGTTGCGAATCATTCGCAATTAGAGCCCTCAGATAAATACTAGTCGAATATCTTTTTTTTGAGATTGTTTACATTTGCCCCCGTTTTCAGCCTGTATCAAACTTGAAATACTTCTGTAACCGAGTATAATAAGTGTTGTAAATGGTTAATATTCTAGGGGAAGAATAGGGTGAAATTATGGCAGGTTTTTTAGACGTTTTAAAAGGCAAATCTGATGGGAAATTTAATCCGGCAGTCGAAATGTCAGGGGCGAATTCCGGCAGTGTTGCTGGGGATGCAACTCATAAGACGCCGATGAATCCAGCAAAGGAGCGCGCTCTTGCAGCGAAAGCTCAAATTGAATCTCGTAAGGCGATGGAAGAAGCCCGTAAGGCGCAGGCTGCTAAGCCTTCTCCATTTGCGAGCAAGCCGTCCGCGACTGCGACAGCAACTACTACTGCAGCTGCACCGCAGGCTTTTAAGCCGAGCAGCAAACCGGTAGCCGAGAAGGCGGAGAGTTCTTCGGAACCCACGAAGCCTGTATGGTCTACTCCTGCTAAGAATGTAGACGCAGATTCCGCTGATGCCGCTAACAGAAGATCCGCATTTGTCAGCAATAAGAATAAGTCTCAGGCTACGATCGCTGCAGAGAGAGCCCAGTCCGAATTCGTACAGGCTAAGACCCGTGAGGAAAAGGCTGTAAAAGAAGCGATGGATGCAGTTGCGAAAGCAGAAGCAGCCAAGAAGAACGTAACCAAGGCTGCCGAGGCTCGTGAAGCTGCCGTTAAGGCGGAAGAAGAAGCTGCTGCAGCAATGGTCCAGGCGGAGCAGGATTACAACAACGCCATGGAAGAAGCCAAGGAAGCGCAGAAAGAAGCTAATGAAGCTGAAGCTGCAGCAAGAGCCGCTGTAAAGAAGGCGAACGAGGCTGTTCGTATAGCTTCACAGAAGAAGACCGAGCAGGACGCGAAGTTTAACGCGAAGAGAGCTCGCGAGGATGCCCGCAAGGCCGCCGAGAAGTCCGAGCAGGATGCGAAGGTCGCTGCCCAGCAGGCAGAAGAGCTTGTCCGCACCACCGAGAAGAGGGCTGAAGAAGCCAAGATGATGACAAGACGTGCTGAGGAGATCTTCAACAGCGCGAACAAGAAGAAGAACGAAGAAGATACACGCATCGCAGCCGAGAAGGCGGAAGAAACCGCGAAGCTCGCTGCTGCGAAGGCGAAAGAGAAAGCCGAAGCTGCCAAGAGACGTGCCGAGGAAGCTCTCGCTGCTGCCCGCAAGGCAGAAGAAGAGGCGAAGGCTGCTGCCGCTATGGCTGCTGAAGAAGCCAGAAAGGCTGAAGAACTTGCTAAAGAAAAGGCGAAGCTCGTTGCCGCTGCTACTCCGGAAGAAGCGGAAGATGCAGAGGAAGCAATTGAGCCTGAGACGGAATCCGAGGCTGTATAAGATCAAGTTAACAACTCAATATTGGGCTTTCCAATAAAAAAGGGGCTGTCTCAAGACTACGAGATGGTCCCTTTTCTTGTGGGCAAAAACCGGGTGGTATGGGTTTGAGACAGTTTCTTTTATCTTCCCTGCTCTGCCATCCATTGCCAGATGGTCAGTTCTCCGTCGCGGCAATCGTTGTTGAAGAAGTAGATCCAGGAGAAGTGACCGTAATACTGATACGGTTTTCCATCCTTCGTGTACTTCCCGCTTGTATCTGTTACGTTCGGATACGCCGAGACATGCAGCCCGGTTGCACCTATAGCAGAAAGTCTTGCCAGCAGCGGCTCTTCAAACTGCATCGGAGAAACAGTCATATCGTCCGCAGAATAGATAAACCACATCGGCAGATCTTTGATTCCCTGAAGTTTTTCCTCTGTTATCCCTTCCGGATCAAACAGTTCACATACCGGGAAGGCTGCGGCAAAGTATTCGGGGTAGTTCAGGATCATGTCCATCACCATGTATCCGCCATTCGAGCAGCCGCCGATCAGGATCCTGTTCTTGTCCACATGATGGGAATCGGCGAAAGTATCGATCAGTTCTTTTAGATCATGGAGGTAGACGGAATCCTCTCCTCCATTGTTCTGCCAAGCGCCTTCTTCCATGTACTGGCTCCAGAACCACGGGCACACCGGTACAAGAACATAGGCGCCGTCCATCGTATTCTGGAATTCTTCGCCGAAAAGCGCGACAACTTTGTTTCCATACAAAGCCATCAGAGGATCCGTTCCTCCGGAACCGCCGCCGTGAAGCCAGATAACGAGCGGGCGGAGATCCTCTGCCGAAGCGTTCTTCGGTTCAAAGGATGCATACAATAATGTGTGGCCTTCTTTTCCGGTGAAGATTCCCGTCAGATCCACGTCCCGGACCTCAGGGTACTCCTTCCCTTCCCGGATCGTGATCTCTTTATCACCCGGCATTTTCACCGTGATGGCATAGTTTTTGTACCAGTGATCCTTGGCTGAGGGATCGTCATAATAGGTCAGAAGACCTTCATCCGGGGTCTCCTGCAGTTCGAGAGTAATGAATGTTTTTCCGCCGGAAGCCTTCGGATCCGAAAGACGATTTCCATTCTCGTCGGAATAATACACATCTTTCACGGTCCGGTCTTCGTTATAGGAAAATGCGTTATCTTCTTTTTCTTCGGATACCGAAAACATATCCGGTGTAAGATCCGATTTTTGCTCTTCCCCGGGCACTTCGATGGTCACCTTGGAAACAGATGGTCCGAAATCAAATCCGCGGATCTCCATCTTGGCAGATGTCATTTCAGCACTTACTGTTTCACTCATATTCGTATCCTCCTGCTTTAAACTGTCGCCACCTTCTGAATTTTGACTACAAGCCGCACAAGAGCCGGCCATTGCAAGGATACTTACCAGGAGGAGAATGCTTCTTTTCTTCATAGTAGTACCTCGGATGTGCATCGTCACTCTTTACTAAAGAGCTCCAACAGCTGGTGGTATGCATTGAGAATGATGCTGCCCATCTTGTCCATTGACGTGCCGACGAGCGTGTCTCCTTCACGATATCTCACAGACACGGATCCACCCATCATTCCATTCATGACATTTTCGTAGTCCCGCCACTTATCGATTCCGTTGGCGTGAATGATCTCCTGCGCGTCCTTTGCCACCTCTGCCGGAATAAAGCGGCGCTTCACGGTTCCGTCCCTGTAGATCTCACAGATAAGTTGAGAATCGGAAAATGCATATACCGTTGCGCCTTCTGTTCGCGGAGGCATACACGTCATATATGAAGAACAAGAGAAAAGCACTTCCTTCTTGATTTCTTCTCCGCACTCTTCGCATTTCTCCCCGACCTGGTTTTCTGCTTTGCACTTAGTGCATGTCCAGCCGATCGTTTTTTCCGGTTCCGGGGCAGGGATCGTAACGGTATCGTCTGAAATCAGATCGATCGTCGTACGGCCTGATCCGCCATATCCGATAAGATCCATATGAAGTGTTCCGGAACCATACCACAGTTTCGATATTTCATAAACAATCTGATAACGTCTTCTGTATGAGTGATCAGAAGGATAAACTGCGAATTCTTCGTCCGGATGATCCAGTTTCGCAATTGCGTGGATCAATTCAGGCATATGCGTCGTATCCGGAGCAGAAAAACCATATTCCGTATCGATGCGAAGCGTCTCAACGGTCGGCATAAGAATACCCTGAGGAGTGGAGGACATAACAAAACAACGGGAGAGCATCCTTCCATCTTTAAGGATCAGTTGAAACTCACCATTTCCGTCACGCCATCCATGTGCAATGAGGTTCTCCTTCTCATCGCAAGCCCGGTTCACAGGCGGCGTTTCGACCTGCATAATGTGCGGTTTTCCGCAGTTTGTACAGAACTTGCCTGCACTGACAAAACCACAATCACACGAATATACCTTTTCGTTTCCGTCTTGAGAAAGAGAATTATTATCCATAGTTGTACCCTTGTTCCGGTTCCGCGAGGAATTCCTTATGTCTTTGATTTTGCCTCCTCAAGGAGTGGCTTAATGATCTCAATAACGCCATTTACATACTCGATGCAGGATGTGGTCGCCGATACGGTATCTGCATCTGTCTCGCAGATGTCATTGGCATCAATATGGTCCTTGGCCCCGCCGATCTGACCCGGCTTCGGAGCCATGCTGACGATGATCTTCTTCGGTTGTGCATCGACATAGATGTAATTGACTTTATGTGCACCGCTATATACAACGACCTCGCGTTCTTTTCCGAAAGCACGGATCCATCCCATCTTCGGCGTACCGTAATTTGTTTCTATGCCGAAAAGCAGTTCCAGTACTTTGGCATTGTCCCAGCCTACCGTGTTCTTGAATGTCTTATAGCCGTATGATTCGCCTTCTGTGCTGGTAAAAATATCAAATAACCCCATGGTGAAACCTCCGAAAATGTTACTGAAACCATTATATCATTCGGTAACAATGGCATCGCCCTGCATAACGCTTCCTTTATCTACGATCATTCTGGCTTCCTGACCTGCCGGATATCCTTCCTTCTTATATCTACTGTCACTACTATAAAGATACGAACATCTGTGGATCGTCAAAGGAAGTGTTGTCCCGGCACGGAAGATCTGTCCCTCCACATTGCTGTCGAAAAAACGCCCAAGGACGATACGGCCTTCCACCATGATCTTCCCCTCCGGATCGATGATCCATTGTACGGAAAGATTATGGTTTGTTTTACTGACTTTATCTTTGTCCGGATCCAGTTCCACTACCCGGTCCACGAGGAAAACATTTGCATGTCCGCCAAACTGCTGCCTGATCCCGGCCTTGTATGCCTCAAGGTTGGATATCGATTCCCGGAACTGTTCCAGAGTCAGTTGATAGATCGGATCATGTTTGATGAACTCGTCCGGCACGTCATCATGCCAATTCGTATATCGGACATCACTTGGACCCCGATCTACTTCCAGACTCGATCTTCCAAAGAATGTTTCAAATTCCGGATTCCTGGTATATGTAAGCGGATACATGATCCTCAGTTTACCCCAGCATTCGGTACAGACTTCTGTTTGATCAGAAAGTCTGCGGGTAAAACCGGTCATACCGAGTTTTTTTCCACATACCGGACACTTTTTTGCCATTGCTTTTCCCAGATCTTTTGCAAAACTGATAATACCCATCTTCTGCCTCCGTTTCGCATAGAAGCTATGCCTGTTCCCTTAATATATTGAAACTCTTCCATCCCCATTGATATTATACTCTGTAATACAGGTAGCAGAAAAGTAATCCAAATGGTGTGAGAAAACTCGAGTTTGAATCGTTTTATGTGTGAGATCTCAATTCACGCAGGAGGTTAGATATTTGAGGAACGAGGAAGTTGTCAGATTATTCAAGCAATTTGCAGATGATCTGTACCGTTTTGCCATTTCCTATGTCGGCACTAAGCACGATGCGGAAGACATCGTCCAGGAAGTGTTTCTGAAATTGCTCAGCAAGCATGTGCTTTTTGAGAAGAAGATCGAAAAAGCATATCTCATGACGATGACGGCAAATCAGTGCAAGGATCTTCTGAAATCTTCAGCGAGAAAAACAAATGTTGATCTTGATTCCTCGGAATGGCAGCTGGCTTGCTACGATGGTTTTTCGGAAAGAAACAAGGATGTCTTCGATGAGCTGATGCGGCTGGAAGACACATACCGGGCACCGATCTTTCTTTTCTACTACGAGGGGTTCTCGTATAAAGAGATCAGCCGGATCCTGAAGATTTCCGAGTCGGCCGTAGCCATGCGGATCAAGAGAGGAAAGGAACAGTTACGATTCAGATTGGAGGAAGAAACATGAAAGATACTTTCGATAAAATAGTCATGGATGAAGAAAAGAAGGAGGAGATCCTTCGGGAGCTTCAGGAAACAAAGCCGGTAAAGCATCGCAGATGGGTGCCGGTCGTGGCAGGACTTGCTGCCGCGGCTTTGATCCTTACAGCCGTGCCTTACACAAGAAAGGCCATTGTACGTGCGGCCGAGGAGATCCTCTCTGCATTTAGAACGCCAACTCACTTGGAGTACACAGTCACAGTAGAGTCCGATTTGGTCACCATTGAGGTCGTGGACGCAGATGGCGGATTGGAAGAACCGGTACTAGCCGAGAATGGACGTCTCTTTTTTGTCCTTGATGGTGAGCGGACTGACGTGACCGATAAGTGCAGTGCGACAGAATATTACCGGCACGAAATCAAGAATGATGACGGCACCAGAAACGTGATCTTTATCGGAGGAACCGTCAATGATTTCGGTTGGTGGGAAACAACTTTCGTTGATGGCGAAAACGGTCAGGAAATAGTTTTAAGTATCGGAAAAGCGAATTTTCAATCGGAGTGGATAAAGAAAGCTTTCGCCGAAGAAGGTCTGGAGAACGCAGTCATATTGTTGAATATCGACGGACAGAAAGCTAGTCTGGATTTCTCTCTCGCAATCGGCGAAGATCAAAATACGGAAACGGAAGGATAAAAGAAACGGGGGGTGTCTCAAAGTGTTTTCACTAAGAGACACCCCTTTTTTAATCTTCCGTGTGTTTCTCGATCAGGTCGATCAGTTTCTTCGCATCTTCCTTGCTGAGACTTCTGTCTCCGAGAAAAGCACTGACGAACATCGGGAGCGATCCGCCGAAATTCTTCCGGACGAGCTCCTCGCTCTGTTCCTTCCGGACTTCATCCCGTCCGACGATGTATGTGATCACTGCCTTCTCATTCTTGATGAACCCTTTATTTGAAAGACGCTTGATCATAGTATAGATCGTCGTCTTTTTCCAGTTATGTTCCTTCTCGCACATCGCGGACAGCTCACCGGAAGTGATCGGGGAATTGTCCCATATCATCTCCATGAGTTTATACTCACTCTCGCCAATCGAATTCTCCTTCATAGTCCATCTCCTGTCTGCATCTGTTTTTGTCTTCAAATGTAGAAGAATAGTTTCAATCATGACATTCTGCTACAACTACCTGCTCGATCTTTCCATCCGGAATGGTAAAGAATATTTCGCCATCGTGCGGATCCGCGATCTCAAAGAATCCCTGGCAGACACAAAGTCTGCCCTGATTGTTGATGATCATCGGCATATTCAGGTTGATATCCGTTTCCGACAGATCTTTTCGGAAAAGATCCATCTCCGGACTGTCGATCACTACATACGGATTGTCAGGATTGAGTTCGCCGTTTACGATGAGCGGGATCCCATCTTCTGTGGTAAACATGTCATTAAGTATGTTGATCGATGCCTCTTTGGTCTTCTCGAAGAATTCCGACTCGGCAACACCTGCGAGGGCAAGGATCTCGGAAGCACTGTATACATGTCCGTTCGTATCAAATGTGTATGTGCTGTAGTAGCCCATGCATTGTCCGAGTGAGTAATCGATGACCAGGGAATAGATTCCGTCAAAGTGATGGAATACCTGATAATCCACACCGGTGAATCCCCACTCCGGATCTACTGCGTCATCTTTGATACGCATATTCACTGAGCGGATCTCTTCCGCATCGATGTTGATCTGCGGAACATTGTAATAGGAAGGGATGATATCGGATTCGACTTTTGTGACGATCTCACCGGTCACCTTTGTTTCTGTTGAAGGTTCAGTTACCTGCTTATCAGAAGGCTCCGACGTAACATCAGAAGGTTCGGAAGAAGGTTCAGTCACGACCCCATCCGAAGGAACCTTCGTTTCATCAGACGGTTCTGTCACTACTTCCGGAGCTGACACAGAGGTCTCTGTTGATGCGTCTGTCGGATCCGTAACCTCTATGGCCGTATCTGAAGCTTCTGCGGTCGTATCCGATGATGTAGTTTCGGAAACCGAAGTCTCCACACTTGTGTCAGTCGCAACTGTTGATTCGGTTGTTTCTGATTTATCTGTAGTTGCATCACTCTTCTTTTCATATTCATAAGCACATGCTGATAACATAAGCGCGATGCTCAGAGAAAATACGAGTGCGATCACTTGTATCCTCTTCGACACTTTTGTTTTTTTCAATAAATTCTTCACTCTCATTTTGGCCTCCATTCCACCAAAACCTAAGCCGCTGAACGCGGTGTTCTGCATGAACGATCCGGCCGGATCTTTTACGGCGTGATTCACGATCGAGATGCAGTATGCTTTTTTCGTTTCCATTCCCAGACCGCGGATGACCTCTTCGTCTGCACGCATCTCCAGATCTGCGCAAACCATCAGGAAAGCTGCCCAGACAAGCGGATTGAACCAATGGACGCAAAGGATGAGATAACATAGAAGTTTAATAAGACCGTCGCGGTGTTTGATATGTACCGATTCGTGACGCAGGATGTATTCTTTTTCTTCCTCATCTATATGAGAAGGAACACAAAGCCTGGGCCGGAAAAAACCGATTACAAAGGGGGTATCGATAGTATCCAGACAATATACACCGTCCTTGCCTCTTTGACCCTTTCTGATCGAGCGGTAAAAAGCAATGTAGCGGATCGTGAAAAACAGAACCAGGAGGATCAGTCCCGAGAACCAGACGAAAGAGAATATCTCTTTTGAGGTCAGGTCCGTCAAAGCGGATCGGGTGATGGATTTCGTATTCCCGGATTCCTGTACAGGTTTTTGAGATACCGAGGTTACCGGTCCATCCTGGGCAACCGCATCCACTCCGGACGAGGCTGACTGACCCGGTACTGTCGTGTTTCCGCCGCCCGGGACGGAAACCGTGGAGCCGCCTTCACTCCGGCCCGCTGCCTCATGCAGCGTAGCCGTATCCGGAACCTGCTCCGAAACGACAATGGTTTCTGCTTCTGAAGATTCGGTCTTTGAGGAAAACAGTTTTCCGATATTGAGTACACTCATCGGTGAACTGAAATTGAAAGGACAAGCCAGCCGTATTGCCACTGCCAGCCAGAAAAGAAGTATCACTCGCCTAGGACATTTCCGGAATACTCTTCTGAAGATCATAACTGCCACGATAGCGATGCTGCCGTAAAGGCTCATCTCCAGCACTTTTGAAAATGCATATGTCATAATCCGGTCCTCTCTCTTTCCAAAGCTTTCCTGTCTCTATCGACACTTTGATTCTACAAGCGTAGAATTCGTTTGTCAATAGAAATTCTACAAACGTAGAATGACAGTTTTGTCATACAGGAAAGCCCGTCCCTGTTTTACTTGTCTTTCAGGAGTCTGTACTTCGTTGCGGGGTATGCTTTGTAGTCCACGGAGATATTATTGTGCATCGCCGTTACCAGGAAATAAGTGCCTCTTTCGGGGAAACAGTCATAAAGCGTCTTTTCAACCTGCCGGCTGTATTCCACGCCGTTAACCACAAAGTAGATGTAGAAGTTCTCTGCACCGCCGTATTTACCGGAAGCGCCGACCGATCTCTTTCTTGTGATCTCCATCGTGGATACGCTGTAGGAGGCAACTTTCGGCTCGGGGATCTTGTTGGTAAGGTAGTAGATATATATGACGCCGAAAAGTATCGCCAGTGTGATCACACAGGCCATACGCATCGCAATTTCCTTCTTTCTCACACCTTCGCCGGTCAGGCGGTAGCGGACGATGCTGCCGATGACTGCCGAGATCAGGAACACTGCGCCGATTCCGCCGAACAGGAATCCGACCGTCGCACCTGTGTGATCGGAATTCATCCTTTGCGCATAGTAGGCTTCGTAATCGGTCTTCATGATCTCCTCTGTCAGGATGATTTTGTCTTCTTCGCTGGGATAATCCTCCAGGAGCTGATCGATAAGTTCGAATCCTTCTTCACCAAGCCCTTGTCCCGATATGGTCTGCACACTCGCATCCGGCACATCCATCTGATCAAGGAAACGGAGTACGGAAATGGCTGCGATCCCGGCACAAAGCAAGACGGTCACAACGATCTGCACGATCCGGAATTTACGAAGTTTATTCTCCGTCTTGATCGTCCGCGCAACTGCTTCTTTCTGCCACTGCGGCATCGCATCGTCATCAAAAGCATGCAGATCAAACAGATTCCCGCATCGTGTGCAGACAAGTGCATCGTTACCGGGTTCATCAAATAAATCACCGCCACAGTCCGGGCATCTTCTTTTCATGTATCCTCTCCTGATCCTCTTTCTTTAACGCATTATGTCGTAACTCTTCATTGTTTCCATTCCGATCGTAAAAGACCGTACCAGCTGGCATCACAGATGCCGGTATTGTTCCGGTCTGAACTGCGAAGTGTGCCTTCGAACTTCATCCCGCACTTTGTCATGACCATTCCCGAATGCGGGTTATGCGGATCGTGGTAGCTCTGGATCCGGTTTGCTCCGACCTCGTTGAAAAAGAACTCGATCAGTGCTTTTAGCGACTCGGTCATAATGCCCTGATGCCACCATTTTCTTCCGAGGCAATAGCCCACGGTGATCATTTCCGCATTATCGTTGACCAATCCGTGGATCGTGCCGATCGGCATGTTATCCAGTTCTTTCATGGTAATGACCCAGTGATAGTAGGTCTCATTCTCATATTGAGGAAGCCATGTCGAAAGCACATACTTGGTTACATCCACATTTCGATGAGCCGGCCAGGTCAGATACTTCGACACTTCCGGATCAGACGCCCAGTTTTCGAACATAGCCTGCGCATCCTCTTCCGTAAATCTTCGCAATATAAGTCTCTCGGTTTCCAGTATTTTCGTTCCGCAATGTTTCACAGGTGTTCCTCCTTCTTACTTGACGAAGCCGTCTTTACTCCACTTCAGTACCGTCTTATATCCCAGTCTCGCGTACCAGTGCGCCACGCCGGTAAAGTGGATATAGCTGTAGTCGTAGCACTCATCCCGCAGGATCTTCGTTACATTACGCACCATGGTCAGACCGATGCCGCGGCCACGGCATTCCGGAAGAGTACCGACACATCCCGGACCACCGATCTTCCACTTCATGCCGTTGACGACATGCTCGCCGAAATCCTCCACGATGCAGAAGCAGATGATCTTTCCGTTTTCTCTTCCGCAATAGATACGATTTCCTTCTTTAAAGAACTCGACCCAGTTCGGATTGACATGACGGATCGCCTCATGGATCTCATCCATAGGTCCCTCGTAAAAACCGAAGGAAACACTCGGCGGAAGTTCTTTTGCATAGATGTGGGGATCGAATTCTTGAAGACGCAGGATCTGCTCCGAAGATATGATCACGCCCGGAAGCGAAGCGATATAGTCTCTCTCGAAGAAGTTCGGATGCAGCTCCATAAAAAGCGCTTCGTACTGTTCCTGCGTGACCAGATCACTTCTGAGGATCGAGTAATAGGCCGCATCGTAAAAACCGGTCTTATTCTTCTTTACCGCGCGCAGAACACCATCGAAATGCATGCCGGCTTTCTGCATGACACGTCCGGATTTTTCGTTGCGGACATCGTGTGTCGTAAAGATGCGGATCAGGTCCTGTTCCCCGTCGAAAAGATAACGGATCACAGCCTTCAGGGCCTCCGGCATGATGCCTTCTCCCCAGTGGACACGGCTCAGGCAATAGCCGATCTCATAAGAGCACATATTCTCATCTTTGCTGACAACGGCGATGTTGCCGATCACGTGATCGTCGCCCTTAAGCGTGATGCCCCAGTTGTAGCATCCGCCATCGTCGTAGTAGGAGACCCATTCCGTGAGGATCTCTCTTGTCATGTCCACCGACTCATGGATCGGCCATGGCATGAACTTCGTCACCTCCGGATCCGATGTCCAGTTACGGAACATATCCTCTGCATCTTCCACTACATATCTTCTCAAGATCAGTCTATCTGTTTCAATCGTCTTTGTACCGATCGTATTCATCCTCGTACTCCTTCTTTTCTCTAAAGTTCACTCTTTTCCTGAGCCCTGCTCTTGCCGTGTGGAACGGTACTTCTTAAACATTTCCTCGGCAGCCAGTCTCGTCTTGGCCACGACATCTTTCTTCTTCGGAAAACAGTAATACAGGCAGTCCTTCTTTCCGATGCAGATCACGTCGCCGATCTCATACCAGTAGTAATCGGCGTACAGGCTGTAGTTTTCCTTCGGCTTCTGTTCATAGTGGAGGGTTCCCCTGCAGCCGTCAAGTACGAAGCCGTTCCGGTCGTGGTGCAGTGTACCCTCGCCGACCATATAGAGCGATTGGAAGTCCACAATGACCCCAATCTCCACCTCCGTGTCCAGCGTATAGCTGCCTTCGTCGATCTCTTTCCGTACGCATTCCCGCTCCCAGGCATACCAGTCCGGGATGTGCCGGAATGACTTGATCGGAGAGGACTTCGGCTCCCCCTTTTGAACGAGGAATCCCAAGGTATCCAGCTCCCAGGTCTGTCCGCAGGCATGGCAGACCATCGTCGTGCCGCTGCCCTCCGTCTGTCCTTCTTGTCCACAGCAGGCACACTTGAAAAGGATGCGGTGCAGGCCGTCTGCGCGGAATGGCTCATCCACCGTGATTCTATTCTCCTGCTGCCATTTGAAATAGTCGAAGGAAAAAGCCTTATCGAGGATCGCATCAATCTCGTCCACGCTCTTCGCTTCCACTTCCTCCGAGGTCAGGAGGCACTCGATCTGCGCCGATGCCTTCACTTTTCTCTTCTGCAGATTGTTGTAAAGCGGATCTCTGGCAAAAGAACCGTAGGTCGTGATCATGACGACCGATACCCCGAGCGTCTTGAAAAGCACTCCCATCCTGCGTGGAAGCGGGGTGGCGGTGCCGTCAAATGAATAACTGGCTTCGGGGTACATCAGTACGGATATTTTGTTATTCCGGATCGCGTGCTTGATGTCGGTGATCAGGGAAAGATCCGACACGAACTTCTGTGTCGGGATGCATCCCAGGCGGCGCATGAGGCCTTCTTTTCCTACAAGGCCGTCCGACGTGCACACGATGTTGTATCTTTTCGGGAAAAGGATCTTCGATGCAATCTCGAGGTCCAGGAAACTGGAATGGTTCATGAGGATCATCCAGGGGCCTTTTCCCGCTTTTTCCATATTTTTCTCAGTATATTTGAAATGTACGGCATGAAGATCCGGAGAAGAGGCCAGGCGCATCACGACGCTGAGAAGCCGGCTCGGCTTCCCTGGCTTTTTGTGATTCGGGCGCGGAAGCTTCTGCACTTCCTCCCAGCTCTTCTTACAGGACTTGATCTTCACCTACTTTTTCTCCATGTTCTTAACTCGGGAACCCGTACAGGATCACGTATACGATAAAGGAGATAAGGTCAATGGCGAGGATAATGCCAAGTGCGATCAGCACATATTTCAGGATGCTTTTGCCCCGCTTGGCATTCTCCTGGGTCAGGATCTTCTGGTCCAGAACGTCCCCGACCGTCTTATGTTCCTCGTTCTTCACCGGCTCGATCCCCTTCAGGATGTAGTCGGTCGTCACGCCGAAGATCTCGCTTAAAAGGACGACCTTATCCATATCCGGCATCGCCTGCTCGCTTTCCCACTTGGAAACAGCCTGTCGGGAGACGCCGACAGCTTCCGCGAGTTGTTCCTGGGACATGCCCTTGGCTTTACGAAGAGATAGGATCCTGTCTGAAATATTCAATTGTTCCACCTCCTCGTACCAAAGTGTTGTCCATTCTAATTCTCAGTTCTTTTCTATTGTACCATTTCTCTTTCTACTCTTCATTCCCATAAGGACTGCCGCTGCAACAAGGAAATAAGCAACGATGGCAATCAGGGAAGCTTCGATGCCGAACTCTCCGCCGGTGACCATGATGGACTTTGAATCCAGAACGTAGGATGTGAGGGAAGTCTCGGAAACCGAGGTGCCGATCACCAGGCCACCGCCGATTGTAACAATGTTCCAGAAGCAGTGTACGATAGCGCTGTTCCAGACGTTTCCGGATTCCAGGGTAATAACGGAGAACATGATGCCGACCAGTGTTCCTGCCAGGACAGCCAGGATGCAGCTTGTGAGTGAAAATCCCGTTCCAAGGACATGTACCGCACCGAAAAGCACTGACGGAAGAAGGACTGCTACCTTCGTATTGATCTTGGTCTTCAGAAGATGCATGATCACGCCTCGGAAGATGATCTCTTCTACCAGTGCCGCTGCGATACCGGTATACAGGATCCCGAACAGTACCGTGCAGATCTTTTCCGCACCTACAAGACCGGAAGATACGTATCTTCCGCTCATAAAGAGCAGGAAGAAGGCAGTAACGGCGATTGGAAGAGCCAGTGCCACGGCCAGATACTTCATCTTGATCGAAAACTTCGTGATACCCAGATCACTCAGTTTCAGCTTCAGAATCTTCTTCACAAAAAACTTCGTCATAAAGAAGGCAAGGATCGGATAAAGGACCGCATAGACGAGGTTACATATGCCCATCGAAACCGAAAGGACAACAAGACCGCTCGCCAGGAGCGCCGCCAGAATGTCCGATATAATCTTGATCAGAATAACGCCTAAACAACCGCCAATTACTTTTTTCGTACTCATTTAACTTTCCTCCCCATTAAATCAGAATGACAATCCGTGTGTAAGAATAAAGATCAGGAATGCGACCAGATCGATGGCCAGAAATCCGGCCAGGCCGATCAGTATATATTTCAGTGCACCCTTGATGCGCTTGCCGTTCTTCTCGGTCAGGACCTTCTGGTCCAGAATGTCTCCGATGGTCTTATGGTCCTCCGGCTCGATCGGTTCGATACCTTTTAATATATAATCCGTCGTGACACCGAAGAACTCGCTCATGATGACCACCTTCTCCAGATCCGGAGAAGCCTGTTCACTTTCCCACTTCGATACGGCCTGTCTGGATACCCCGATCGCATCCGCGAGCTGTTCCTGAGATAATCCTTTTGTTTTTCTAAGATACTGGATTCTGTCTGCTGTGTTCATTTTTGTGACCTCCTGTGTTTTGGTAGCTCAAGCATAGCAAGATTGGCCTTAACACCTCTACCAACCGAGGCTTGAACTTTGTCAACCCGAGGTTGCAATGCTGTTATTTCAGGTTTTTTCGGGTTTCCCGGAGAAAATTTCCCGGAGCTCGGGCAACCGGATCCGAAGGAAGAAAAAAGCACGAAATATAAAGAATTGGTAAAACAATCCGGTCCTTTATTGACGAGTACACGGCGCCTCTAATACTATGATTCCGATATAGGACCGGGAAAGATACAGAAAGAAATACGAGGATACACGATGCTTCAGATCAAAGACATTTCAAAAGAGTACATCACAGGCGATCTCCATCAGACAGCGCTGGACAAAGTCAGCCTGAACCTTCGTGACAATGAGTTTGTCGCGATCCTGGGACCCTCCGGTTCCGGTAAGACTACACTTCTCAACGTCATCGGCGGCCTCGACCGCTATGACAGCGGTGACCTGATCATCAACGGGATCTCCACGAAAAAATACAAACACAGAGACTGGGATGCCTACCGAAACCACACGATCGGCTTTGTGTTCCAGAGTTATAACCTCATCCCGCATCAGTCGATCCTTGCCAACGTCGAGCTGGCGCTGACGATCTCGGGTGTTTCCCGTAGCGAAAGAAAAAGACGTGCCAAAGAAGCACTCGCCAAAGTCGGATTAGGCGATCAGATGCACAAGCGTCCGAACCAGATGTCCGGCGGACAGATGCAACGTGTCGCCATCGCGCGTGCACTTGTAAACGATCCCAAGATCCTTCTGGCCGATGAACCGACCGGCGCCCTGGACACCGAAACGAGCGTACAGGTCATGGATCTTCTGAAGGAAGTGGCCAAAGACAGACTGGTCGTCATGGTCACCCATAACCCCGAACTGGCCGAGACCTACGCCACAAGGATCGTCAAACTCAGAGACGGCAAGATCGTATCCGACTCGGATGCTTTTGAAGTAGATGAAGAAAAACTCGAAGAACCGCAGCATAAGAGAATGGGAAAAGCATCCATGTCGTTCCTGACGGCGCTTTCCTTAAGTTTCAACAATCTGCGCACCAAGAAGGCCAGGACCTTCCTGACCGCTTTTGCCGGATCGATCGGTATCATCGGCATAGCGCTGATCCTTTCCCTCAGTAACGGTGTCAATAAATATATCGAAAAAGCACAGAAGGACACCATGTCTTCGTATCCGATCCAGATCGAGGCGCAGGCGATGGACCTGGCTTCCCTGATGGAGATGCGAAGCGGAAGCGATGGCAGACGCGACGATCTCGAGCATGACCTCGATGCTTTGTACGTCGATGACTCGACATTTGAGATGGCCTCGACGATGTCTCTGAACATCAAGCACAACAATCTTACCGAGTTCAAGAAATACCTCGACAACCCGGACAGTGAGATCCATAAGTATGTCGGCGAAAACGGCATCTGCTACTCCTACTATATCCCGTTTACCGTCTTTTCCTACGATCCGGATGGCGAGCTGATCAACCTCGACGGCAGCACACTTCAGGAAGAGCAGAACCGTCGTTCCGGCGGAAGAGGCCTGATGTCCGGCCTCCTGGATACGCCGTCGATCGAGAACATGACCGAGCTCATGACCGGCTCAGACGGCTCGATGGTCAGTCCGACGATCAAGGATCAATACGAGCTTCTCTACGGCAACTGGCCTGAAGCCTATAACGAGATCATCCTGGTCATGGATCCGAATAACGAGATCAGCGCGCGTACCCTGTATGAGCTGGGACTTCTACCCCGCGAGGAATTCCGCGAAATCATCCGGAAGGTAAAAAAATCCGAGGCGATCGACTTCGATGTCCGGAAACTGACCTACGAAGACATTGTCGCACACACCTATTACCTGATCCCGGCTACCGACTCTTTCGTCAAGCAGGAAAGCGGCTTCTATAAAGAGGTAACCGAAGAAGATGCCGAGTTCCAGAATGTGCTGAACAAGGCCATCCCTCTGAAGATCACGGGCATCATCCGCCTTAAGGAGAATTCGGATTACGAACCGATCAGCGAAGTTTTCGGTTACACCAGAAACCTGACCGAATACCTGATCAGCTATGCCGAAAAGAGTGAGCTGATCGCTGATCAGAACGCATCCCCGAACAACAGTGTCATCAATGGTGCACGCTTCTCCCCTTCCGATGATGCAGCCAAGATCGAAGATGCGAGAAACTGGCTGGCGAAGCTTTCCGTAAAGGAAAAGGCAGATATGCTCCGAAGCCTCATGGAGAGTTACGGAGGAGGAAATCCGGACACGGATTCCCGGATGCTCGATATGACGGACAAAGAACTGGCCGACATGCTCGACAGTATCCTGACGACGGCCGACCGTGATATCGACCAGCAGCTTCTTTCCATCTACGAAGAATATATCTCCGTCGGTACATTTGAAGAAAACATGGCCGCTTTTGGCTATGTCGACCGCGAGACCCCGACCTCGATCAACATCTATGCAGACAGTTT
The DNA here is from genome assembly GCA_017615755.1 of Clostridiales bacterium. GTDB lineage: Bacteria > Bacillota > Clostridia > Saccharofermentanales > Saccharofermentanaceae > Scatonaster. Next base: position 152,968 of record JAFZZM010000001.1, read on the forward strand.
CGAAGATAAAGAAGGCATCACGGACTGCATCGACAAATACAATGAGACCGCAACGGAAGAGGATTCGATCATCTACACCGACTACATCGGCCTTCTTCTCTCCTCGGTCACCACGATCGTCAACGTGATCTCCTACGTCCTGATCGCCTTCGTTGCGGTATCCTTGGTTGTATCCTCGATCATGATCGGCATCATCACCTACATCTCCGTCCTCGAAAGAACGAAGGAGATCGGTATCCTCCGTGCCATTGGCGCTTCGAAGCGGAACATCTCACAGGTATTTAACGCCGAGACGTTCATAATAGGACTTCTGGCCGGCCTTTTCGGTATCGGGTTCACGCTTCTCCTTCTTATCCCCGGAAACATGATCATCGAATCCTTTGTCGATGCGCCCGGCGTCAAAGCACAGCTTCCGGTCTTCGGCGCGGTCATCCTTGTCATCTTAAGTGTCGTCCTGACCTTGATCGGTGGCTTCATTCCTTCGAAAAAAGCGGCGAAGAAAGATCCTGTCGCGGCTCTGCGCACCGAGTGATCTTTCCCGTTCCCAAGGCATAACGAAGCGGCTGTCTCCGAACCGGAAGCAGCCGCTTTTTGCATACTAAATCGGGATATTGTGTTACTCTCTGTCGATCAGGTGATTGGATCCGCAGTATGTGCAGTATGCGGATTCCCTGTCGGTCGTGAGTTCGAGGTTTGCACCGCAGCTTGCACACTTCAGGGAAACGATGTGTGTCTTTTTTCCCTTCATCTTATCCATCTCTTCCTCGGCAAAACTCCTCTTGTCATCGAGATAGTTCTGGAATATCTTGATCGCCTGTTTCTCGTTGTCCGTGATGCCGTCCGATGTCTCGGCGATACGCATCACGTCCGCTTTGAATGAATCCAGTTCCTCCTGAGGAACACGGTTCAGATACCTTCTCACATTCGCGAAGTTCGTGCCCTTATCGGCGAGGATCATGCGAAGCTCCGTGCGGTAGTCGGGATTCGTATCCGGGTTTTCCAGAAGACCGGTACACATCTCATCGATGAGCGCCTGTTCGTCTTCGGAAACACCGTCTGCCTTGGCAATGTAGTAGCAAAGCGCAATACGTACCAGTTCAATATACGAAGGATCCTTGATCGTCGGCAGCGCCGGGCGGATAATGCAGTCATCGTCATCACGCGATGTAGTCTTCTTACCGTACCCTAAATCGATCCAGTCGCTGTTCAAAGTACGGGCGTCTCTCGTACGCTCATAGGATCTCCCCATCAGTTGATGAAGAACAGAAAAAGAATTAAACATCGTGATCTCCTTCAAAACAAATCATATGCAAAAGCACTATAAAAATTCTCCACTGAGAACCATTATAGTGCTTTTGGTGAGGAATTAAAGCCATCCTGCTGCAAAATAGGGTTTGCCGGTCATACCAGATAGTTATGCGCCTGTCTGTCAAACATCTCTCTGTAACGGCCGTTTCGGGCCATCAGTTCGTCATGGGTGCCCTGCTCGATGATCCTGCCGTGCTCGAAAAGATAGATCCGGTCAGCCATTCGTGTCGTTGAGAGACGGTGCGAGATGAAGATGACCGTGTTCTCTCCGGCATTTTCGATCAGGTTCTTATTCAGCTTATACTCCGATACCGGGTCAAGTGCCGAAGACGGCTCGTCGAGGATCGAGACGGCCCGGTCATCGTTCTTCAGGAAGACACGGGAGATAGCGATCTTCTGTCCTTCACCGCCGGAAAGATTCACGCCGGACTCATCGAATTCACGTGTCAAAGGAGTATGTATTCCTTGTTCCAGCGAATCCAGTTTTCTGCCGAAATCCGCTTTCCGCAGGGCATGGAGAACATCTTCTTCATCCCCTTCCTTCATCTTCCGGAGAAGGACATTCTCAGCGAGAGTCGCCGCATAGATGTTGTAATCCTGAAAGACCGCGCTGATCTTCTTTCTGTATTCACGCGTATTGTACTCGCGGATATCGTGTCCGTTATACGAGATGCTTCCGCCCGATACATCGTAAAGGCGCATCAGAAGCTTAACGAACGTGGTCTTTCCTGCGCCGTTCTCGCCAACGATAGCGATCTTTTCGCCGGGGTGGATCTCGATCGAAATATCTTCAAGTGTATCCTTATCCGTATTCGGATAGCGGAACGACACATGCGAAAGCACAAGATCCCCGGATCCTTTTTCCGGTGTCAGGCCGTCTGCCACTTCGATGTTCGGCTCATACTCGAGAAGCTTGATAAGCTTGTCTCCGTACATACCGATCACCTGAAAATCGACCAGGCAATAGTTGATCTCGTTGAGATTCCGTCTGACATAGTTGGCAGCGTTATTCGCCGAAGCCACTTCACCCAGTGCGATGGATTTCACTACCAGGGCAAGATAGCCGAGGTAGGCCGGGATCGCAAAAAAGGAGAAAACGGTAAAGACGGAGATCCAGTTCACAAGCGAGACCCATGTCAGCGGAGGTCCGTAGATCCTTCCTTCTTCCGCCGCCTCATCAAGGGCCTCATCGAACTGCTTTCGAAGCGGCTCCCTGACATCGGTAAGCTTACACTCTTTTGCAAATTCCGGCTGATAGAAGACACGCTTACTGTAGTCAGCTTTACGGAGTTTCTTCCTGTACTCGACCCACCATGTATGGTTGATCTTCTCGATCTTAAAACGGGTCGCCAGATTCACGATAAAGCCTGCGATCGGGAATATCGCCAGAACCGGATCGATGGTCAGGATCATGGCAGACGCGACCAGAAGTGCGACGGCACCGCCGATGATCTGGCTTACTACCATCACCGCGTCTTCGATAAGTGCATCTGCCCTCTGCGACACCACTTCATAGGTATCGTATGTTTCCGGATCATCGTAGAAGATAAGATCCTTCAGACTGTTCTTCTCTGCCAGTTCTCTCTGGATGCGTCCGGTCAGCGGGATCAATTTCGCCTTAGCCCACTCGTTAAGGAGCTGGTGGATCCACTCCAGGAATACGACAAGCACAAGAGATATCAGAAGAAGAATGATGATCTCCTTGAACTCCACTTTTCCTGTCAGACGGTTGATGATCATCTTCAAGATGAAAGTATCGTTCACGGCCATACCGCTCAGAAGAAGGATATTCAGGATCATGATCTTCAAGATCAGACCCTTGTCATACTTAGCCGCATATTTCAGAAGATACCTGACATTGCTGATCATCTGGCGGACGGTGATCTTGTTCTCTTTTTTCTTATCGAGTCTTCTCGAACTATTCTTACTCATAGAACGCCTCCGCTCCTTTCAGCAATTCTTCAGGCAGGCTGTCCTGATAGTTCTCGGTCTGCAACATAAACATCTCATGGTAGTGCTGCTTTTGTTCCATCAGCTCCTCATGTGTACCATGCTCAACGACCTGGCCGTCCTTCATCATGAAGATCTTGTCCGCCATTCTCGCCGAAGACAGACGGTGCGAAATGAAGACCACGCCACGCCCTTCCGAGAGACGCATCATGTTGTTGTACATGTTATACTCGGCTAACGGATCGAGAGCAGAAGATGGTTCGTCAAGAATAACCATGTCCGGCTGATGCGCAAAAACTCTCGCAATCGCGATCTTCTGCGCCTGGCCTCCTGACGGGATAAACCCTGTATCATCGAACTCACGGCTGACGATCGTATCCAGACCCTTCACCAGTCCCGGATGGTGCACATCAAACTGCGCATCGATCAGTGCTTTTTCCGCCTTATCGTAATCCTCCTGTCCCTCCGGACGTCTCATCAGGACGTTTTCGACCAGAGGCATGGCGAATACCTGCAAATCCTGGAACACCGTACCGAATCTCTTTCTGTACGCATTCCCGTCGATCTCATTGATATCCGTTCCGTTGACGAGGACTTTGCCGGAAGTAACCGGATAAAGTCCCATGATCAGTTTGATCAATGTCGTCTTGCCGGCACCGTTATAGCCGACGATCGCGAGTTTCTCACCCTTGTTCCAGCTGAAGCTCACGTCACGGATCGTGCTCTTTTCTGCACCCGGATAAGTGAACGTAACGTTCTGAAGCTCGATACTCCGGATCTCTCCGATATCGGGTTTCTGCTCCTCCTGCACGCGGTCCGCTTCGAGGAATTCCTGAAGGTTCTTGAAAAGCCTCGACTCATTGCTCAGGTAGATACGGTTCTCGACCGCATGCTTAAGCTGATCGGTCGAAAATGCCATAGCCGTGATCATGGCAACATAACTGGAAATATCGGAAACATCGCCGTTCTTGATCCGGAAAGCCACGTAGAAATACGCAGCGATACCGGCCAGGACAGAGTAACTGCCCTTCATGAGAAAGGAGTAAAACGCCGACTTCATGCGGTACTTCAGTGAGACTTCGCCCATTCTTTCGACAGCTGTCTCCTGCTTGTCGAGCATGATCGAGTTGATATCGAAAAGACGGATCTCCGAAGCATATTTCTTTTCGTAGTAGACGCGCTTGACGTAATCCGCGATACGCTTGTCACGGGTGATTGTCTTCTCCCTGTCATAGTTGCATTTGCCGTTTTTCTTGCCGTAGTAGAGGCTGACGACCATCGGAACGACCATAAAGATCAGCAGAACCGGATCGACCGTCAGGACAATGACCAGTGACATGATCGTCGCGCCGACATTTCCGATATATACGCCTGTCTTGATCGACAGATCGATGGCCTGTTCCGCACAACGGTCCAGCGCCCTTGCATACCGGTCATAGAACTCCGGAGACTCATAGTCCGAAAGTTTCAAACTATCTGAAATATCCATCACTCGGTGAAAGATATGCCGGTAGACCTCCGGCATCTTGATCTTCCTGTAGGTCTCGTACCATCCGCAGATAAAATGCACACAGACATGACCCGAACAGGCAATGATCAGGAACCAGAAAAGCTTACTGTATTCGATATTCCGTTCGATACAGTTAAATATGTACTTGGTCAGGTACACGAAGAAGAATACATAGAAGATCTGTTCTATGGAGTTCTTGAAAAGCGTGAACGGCAAAAGAAACCGATCGGCATCCCACACCTGCTTTAACGCGTATCGAAGCTGTTTGAAAGTACTGTCTCTTTTCTTCTTTTCCATCGTCATCCCCCCATAGCTTTCAACATATACTACCACGAAATTGTCAAAAACGACTTTTTTTATACTGAGCGGATAATGCAAAAAGGAGCTGTCTCAAAACCAATCTGCCGAATTATAACGATCAGTCAGGCGGAAACGGGAGTTTTACATACTTTTTTAGAGAAAAACGTGTAAAAGTATGTATTTTTCTTATACCCCCTCCCCCATATCGGCACATATCGGAGGGTGGAAAGACCGATATAGCATTCATCCCGTACGAAAAGCACTTGGATCTGTTACTTCAGGCCATCAATTTAACAGCAGA
>JAFZZM010000028.1 GCA_017615755.1 Clostridiales bacterium
TGTATCGTAATCGTTATAGAAGAGCTTCACGCCCGGAGCGGCGTATTTCTTTGCAAATTCAAAAGCCTTGATCACGAAGTCTTCGCCGATGGTCTCGGTCCACGGGGATTTTCTCATCGCGCCTTCGTCGATCGCTTCGTTCACTACGTCCCATGCGTAGATCTGGTCCGGGTAGTTTTCCTGTACGAAGTTCAGCACGCCCTTGATGTAATTCTCGAGTCTGGCGAGCATGGTTTCTCTGTCCGCAAGACCTTCTGTCTCATCGTAGTTCTTGCAGAAGAACCATTTCGGCGTCTGGTTGTGCCAGACAAGTGTATGGCCACGCATCGCGATATGGTTTTCTTTCGAAAAATCGAGGTATGGTTTTGCAAAATCAAAACAGAGTTTCGGTTCCAGATTATATTTTTCCGGTTCTTTACAGTTCGCGTCGCAATCGAGAGAAAACATCGGCTTCATGTCGTTTTCTACGGTGAAACTGTTGTACTGGTCGAGAAGAAGTTTTGTATTTGCAGCAATCTCCAGATTCATGCGCGAAATGGCTGCGCCCATTTTGAATCTGGATTGAAAAGCATCTTTAAGAGTCATAGAAGAAGTCCTCCCTTATCTGTCCTTATCCTTTTCCGATTGTAATCGAAAACGGGGCGGATGGTCAATGAATCAAGAGTGTCGGTCAGTAAAGGAAAATGTATACCAGCCGTACAAGTTCAGAAAGAGATCTTTTGCTATAATGGTAGTCAATCGATATGGAAATGAGGGATGCACCTTATGAATTCGAACTATGTGATGACAGATACCATTTCCCCTGAGGAATATATGGAGATGAGAAAAATCGTCGGCTGGCATGATTTCCCGGTCGAGCAGGCGGCGGAAGGACTTAGGAATTCATACAAATGGTGTATCCGTGAAAACGACAAGCCGATCGGCCTGGCAAGAGTGGTCTGGGATCACGGATATGTGGTATATATCGCCGATGTCATCGTCCTTCCCGAATATCAGGGACAGGGCCTCGGACGGGAACTGATGGAGACGATCATGGCGTTCCTGCGCTCGCAGCTCAAGCCCGGATATCGCTTTATGGTGACCCTCATGTCTGCCAAAGGAAAGAATGAATTCTATAAGAAGTTCGGATTTGTCGACCGGCCCAGTGAGAAGTTTGGTCCCGGAATGCACCAGTGGCTGGAAAACGTGGAAAATACTCAGCAGTAACCTTAGTTGAGAAGGAGGCACCTGATGCAATTCTCCGTTACCCGTGAAGGTATTGAAGTGAAAAAAGGACTCTCGACGAAACTGATTCCGTTCGACACGATCCGCAGTATTGAAATCGATCTGGATAATGAGTCTTCTTTCCGCACGCAGGACCGCGAAGAATTCAAAGATAAAATGCTTGGATATAAGCTGAGTCGTCCCGATGTATATACAGCTATCGGGAAATATAACATCGCCTTCGTTGATCATTGCCTTCAACAGTTTCACAAAAGATTCTATAAAGAAGAGGAGCTGGTGCCGCTTCTGGGTGAAACAAAAAAGAATGCGCAGGTAATTGCCGACCAATATGTGAAAGAACACCTCGGTCAGGAGTACTCTGTGGAGGTCGTTCTGGATAAAGATTACGAACATCACCTTCTGTATTTCTCCCTCTTAAAGGACGGGGAGATCCAAAACCTTTCCCAGAAACTGAAAGTGCTTGGAGGAAGTAAAGTACCCACTTCTTTCGATTGCGTGGAAATCACGGAACTGATCAAGTGGAATACAACTGCAAATGCCGGCCTTTACGGTGTCACGGATGAAGTGACCGATCCGGATGAATGCCGGTATGAAGTGGAAAAGTTGATGAAGTCTTTCTGCGACCGGTTCCGGTTTGAAGAGAAGAAACAAAATACTCTGGAACAGCCCGAAGAGCAAGCGGCAGCCAAACCGAAACCTGCACCGAAAGACCACCTTGTCCGCCGCTATTCCGTTTTCCTTCTCGGACTGTTTATTGCATCGATGGGCGTTGCTTTCTCCACGGTAGCGGAACTCGGTACATCCCCGGTTGCCTCGGTCCCGTACTCGGTTTCCCGGGTAAGCGATCTTCTTTCTTTCGGCGGCTGGCTGAATCTTCTGAGTGTGATTCAGATCACGGTACAGATCCTGCTTCTTAAGTCGAGATGCAACTGGCTGGAGATCACGGTCCAGACGATCCTGGCATTTGTATACGGCTATCTCACGAACTTCTCCTGCTGGCTCCTTGAAGATATCCTTCTGGTCACCTACGGCGCGAAGCTTATCTTCATGCTTCTGGGATGCATCATTCTCGCACTGGGCATATGGATACAGTTCAAAGCCGATGTGGCCATGCTTCCGGGTGAAGCCATGAACCGTGCCATCTCGCAGGTGACAGGAAAGAGATACGAGAACGTGAAGATCTTTTTCGATATTTTCTATATCACGCTGGCCGCGGTCATCTGCCTAGGATTCCTCGGAAAGCTGGAAGGTGTCCGTGAAGGAAGTATCGTTGCCGCCATACTGGTGGGCTTACTGATCAAGCTTTACAATCGAATCTGGAAGAAGCTCACTACAAGAAAAGAGGTCGTATGAGTAGTAAAACATTATATGTTTCCGATCTGGACGGCACGCTGATGCGAAACGATGAGACGCTTTCCGAAAACACGGTAAGGATCATCAATGAACTGGTGGAAAAGGGCTTGTCTTTTACCTATGCAACAGCCCGTTCGGTCGAGAGTGCAAGACCAATTACCGGAGGGTTGAAACTAAACCTTCCCGTGGTCACAAGAAACGGCGCGGTCCTGGCGGACAATGCCACGGGGAAGCACATCAGGAAAGCCGTCTTTTCCAAAAGTGAAGTGGCGCTTCTGAAATCCCTTCTCACGGATATTCCATACTGCGGATATGTCTCCTGTTTTCTCGGAGAAACGATGATCCGAACCACGCTTCCGGGAAAGCACAGCGTGGGTCTTCAGGGATACCTGGACTACTACAAAGACGATCCGACCATGAAGCATGTCGATTCCTACGATGACATGTTCTGCGGTCTTCCCGGATATGTGACCGCGATCGGCGAGAAGGAAGAGATCGAGCCGATCTACGAAAGAGTTCATGCCTACGACTGCTGGGAAAGCATGTTCCAGAAAGACACCTACCGCGACGAATACTGGCTCGAGATCTGCCCGAAAAACTGCACCAAAGCCAAGTCACTTCTGAAGCTGAAAGAAGACTATGGCTTTGACCGTTTAGTAGTTTTCGGAGACTCCCTGAACGATGTATCGATGTTTGAAATCGCCGATGAAGCCTATGCGGTCGCTAATGCCCGTTCGGAGCTAAAAGCACTGGCCACGGACGTGATCGGGTATAACGAGGAGGACGCGGTAGCCCACTTTTTGATTGAAGCTTTTCGTAAAGAATCTGCGCAGATATAGGGTACAATAGAAGATAGATTTCATTGCGACAGGAGGATCCGAATATGGCCGAA
>JAFZZM010000029.1 GCA_017615755.1 Clostridiales bacterium
ATCCAAATTGGGACTACAGTTTTATTTTCAAAAATCCTTTTTTAGACTGTATACAGATGAAGAGTCTACAGTCTTTTTTGGGGAAATGAACATTACGCACGTAATATCCGTTAGCGTCTGATCAAATCAGGGATAGTTACATTGGTTTTCACTGCAAAAGGTCATTTTGATTACGTGCGAAATCGTCATTTTTGAAAATTAAACCGTAACATCTAAAATCATACAGTCTTATCGGTCAAATTCCGAAAAAAACACGTAATCCTGTTCTCACTCCTGAGATCACAGTAAGTCGCAAATGGCGAAATCCGGATTCCCGACTTATGCGCTTCTCAAAGTTTGTCGAAACTAACGAGGACTGCCTCATTGTTTTGAGACAGTCCCTTTTTTGTTCCTCACTTATTCGAAGCGCTTTCTTACAACGGCTTCTTGTCGTTTGCATCCGTCAGGACGACATCCTGGAAATATCCGACTACAGTGTCTTCGTTCTCAACGAAAACGAATGCGTATTTAGCGGACTCTGTCCCGGCCGGGATCGTGAACTCGAGATCGACCTGTCCGTCATCGCTCTTTTTTACATCCACGGTAGCGCTGGCGAGTGCTTCGCTCTTGTTCCAGCGGAATGCCTCGGAAAACGGAAGCACGTAGATCGTCAGTTTCGAATCTTCTTTCGCGGAATACTTCACCGAAAGCACTGTCTTCTCGCCGACTACGATCGAATTGTTGATCAGTGAATCACCTTCGCCTGCTTTCTCATAGGAAGCAATCTGGATATTTCCCGGTTCTACCGGCTGGACCAGTTCGATCTTACCGGCATCAAGGTCACGCGGATCTGTCTTGAGTTTACCGACAAGTATATCGCTCTTGTCCGGAGCTTCTGTAGTGGTCTCTTCTGTTTTCGTAGTAGTTGCAGTAGTTGTCGTTGTGGTTGTTTCTTTCTTCGTACAAGCCACTGACATGATCATTGCTCCAACAAGCAATACTGTAATTATCTTTTTCATTTTCAGTCTCCTTCCTTCCTTTCAAAAAGAATTGTACTCTTTCTTGTGTCTGTCATCAACTTTACTCATCAGATGATCTCACATCCGCCCCACTCTACAACGGTGAATCCGGTTCTTGTGAAGGGCTTCGGAGAAGTCATGCAGCTGTCCACCGGTTCCTCGAGTGCCTTAAAGCACATGAATACACGAAGGACACTGTCCGGGCGCGGGATGATCTCAAGCGTTGCCTGTTCTTCGTACTTTACGGTCGAGAAGGAGATCAGGTTATACGGGTTCTTTTCCATCTGCGGGAGCCAGTAAGAGATGAAGTCATCGATCTCACTATCGTTCAATCCTGCCTCGGTCAGATACTTTTCCAGGAACTTCTCCGTGTCTTCTCCTGCCACGCAGGCGGCGTTTCCGAAATCTGCCAGATCTGCGCCGGTATAGCCTTCCCAGAAGAGGTAATCATAGGTCCTTCCGTTTTCAAGGTTGAAAAGTGTTCCGTCCGGTTTTGCGATCACGTTCCAGCCGGAAGCCGGATCATAATGCGGGTAGGTCGTGCCGAGCGCAAATGCCAGATCGAGTTTCACATTGACCTTTGTTTCTTCTTCCGGATAGAGATAGATGACCGGTTTCTTTACCGCGATCGCACCGGGATCTTCTGCCGAAGCACCTTCCATATATGCATTGCAGAAGCACTCCACATTGCTGTCGCCACTTAAGAATACGAAAGTATATCTGCCCTCTTTCAGTTTCTTCGCTTCGCCGAAGAGGAGATTCGCCTTGACATGCTCACCTGCGCGCAGGACATCCGTTCTTGCCCGACCATTGATATCCTTTTTCCAGTGCGGAAGCGAATCATCATCAACGAACAGATACTTGATCTCTGTGTCTTCTTCCGCCGAGTAGATCAGTGAGGCTATGATCGTTTTCCGATTGACCATCGTCGGCGAATCAAAATCAACTTCTTCGATCCGGATGCTCTCGATGGTAAATCCGTTCTTATCCTCTTTCGGAAGCCAGTACATCACTTCTTCGTTGCACGAAGTCTTGTACTTATACAGATCGTAACTGCCATCGAAGTGTTTCGATACCGATGTTCCCTTATGTATGTTACAAGCGGTGCCAAGGATCATCATTCCCGCTAATACAAATGCCAGTAACTTTTTCATGTGTGTTTCCTCCACATCCTTTTTTCGGGCAGTTCTTCCCGCCCTTCAGTAATAAGACGACTGAAGGAAAGGATTCGTTGCAAAAAAGAAGCCGCATCTGACGAACCCGTCAAATGCGGCTTAACTCGTTTTAGTCAACGAAAGACTTTACGCTTCTTCTCTCCTGGAAAGGAAGCTGTGGAGCGGCAGGTAGCAAAGGAATGCCACGATGGAGACTGTCGCGCCTTTGAAGATATTGAACGGTACGAAAGTCATCAGGATCACATCGAGTTTTGTCTTGATGGAAACTACGGTGTTGGCCTTGTCGCACATGTCGATGATCGCCGGCATCGGGAAGCCCATGACTTTCTCGTAAAGCGGCAGGCTGAAGAAATAGTTGACGAAGCATGTGGCTACTGTCAGTGCGATGGTACCGAAGATCAGGGAAAGGACCACGCCCTTCTTGCTTCTCATCTTCCAGTAGATCATGGCGCCGGTGAATACGAAAATGCTTCCGGAAATGAAGTTGGCCACTTCACCGATATACTGTGTGCCGGTGAAAGGCATATGGATCAGGTTCTTCAGGAATTCCACGATGATACCTGCAACCGGTCCGCAGGCAAACCCTGCAAAAAGCGCCGGAATGTCGCTGAAATCGTACTTCAGGAATCCCGGCATCAAAGGAAGCGGGATCTCGAGCATCATCAGTACCTCGGCCAGCGCGGTCATGATGCCCGTCAGTGCGATCTTGTAGATCATGGACTTTCTCTTCTTGTTCTGCTGCTTGAGCTCTGTCGTTTCTGTCATTTTCTGTTACCTCTTCTTTCTCCTGACAGGTTCGATTCTCCGTAAGCATCAAAAAAGCAACCTCCCACTTCGGAAGATTGCTACAGAAAATTCATCACTTGCCGGATGTCCGGTATTCCGGTACATCACAGCTATCGACTCTTCTTCCATCCGGACTATAACCGTCGGCACCGGATTCTCACCGGTTCTGCTACTGCTCGCGGGCTCGCTTCCTCCCATCTATTCTGGTACTGTCGGAAGTATCACCGCCGGTGGGGAATTACGCCCCGCCCCGAAGTTACGGCAAGATTATAGGACACGCCGATCCTTGTGTCAATACACTTTGTGTACTGAATGACGGAATTTGCGCTATACTGTACATGATCGTTTTGGAAAAGAAAGGGTTTTACATGTTTAACAAGCCTTCAAGAAGAAAAAGAGCCGGCATACTCGTTTTAGTACTTGCGATGCTTTTGGGCACCGCCTGCAAGTCCAAGGACAGTCAGAGCAATACATCCGCACCTTCCACGTCTGCTTCTTCATCCGAAGCCACGATGACGGAAGCCGCCGAGTCGGTGACCTCTACTCCGACACCATCTCCGAGTCCTTCCCCGTCTCCTTCGCCTTCTCCGACGGACACACCGTCTCCGACACCGACGCCGATGCCGGAATATATCGAACCTATCATCACTGGCGGCGCTGTCTGGTACGACGGCTATGTCGATCCGAGGACCATCCGCGCGGAAGTGGTCGCTGATCCGAGCGACATCGCCGTTCTCGTCAACAAATACTACGCATCCCCGTCATCCTACGTTCCGGAACTGGTCTACGCCAAGTATTCTGCAGGTCAGCAGCTTCGTCCGGAAGCCGCAGCCGCCTGGGAACAGCTCCACGACGCCTGCATGGCCGAGACCGGTGAAGATCTCTACCTGATCTCCGGTTACCGTGACTGGGCGACCCAGACCTATAGTTTCAATAACGCCATCACAAGACGTGGTCTCGATAAGACCTGCTGCAAGAATGCCTATCCGGGACGCTCCGAGCATCCCCTCGGCCTTGCGCTGGATATCAACATCAAGAGCGATCCGGAGATCCGCGATAACTTCGTCTACACCAAGGCCGGAGAGTGGGTCGTGCAGAACGGATATAAGTACGGCTTCATCTGGCGCTATCCGAAGGACTACGGTTTCATCACCGGTTACGGCGTTGAGGGCTGGCACTTCCGTTATGTCGGTATAGACGTAGCGACGGAAATGCACGATAATAACATCATGACTTTGGAAGAATACTACGGCAAGCCTCAGGTCATGCCGGATAATGAATAAGGAAGGGTCTTCTCATATGCTTATTACCCGGGATGCCGAGTATCAGTTTTTCAGCATCGGAACGAAAACATATAAGTGTTACTGCGTCACCTATAAGGACAAAGCCGTCCTGATCGATACCGGTGCCTCAGTGGACAGAAGCACCATCGAATCGAATCTCGAAAAAGATTTCATCTTCGATATCGACGCGATCATCGTGACGCATTCACATGGCGACAGCGCCGGAAACGCGGAGTACTTTTCCATGCTTTACAACTGTCCGGTATACTGCGTCAAGACTTCTATCGAGCTGGTCAAGCATGGTGTCTCCCGGCTTCCGCCCAAGGACCATCCGTACATGAAAAAGGTCGGCAGTGCCGCCTCCCTGATGCTGAAACTTCCGTCGTTTATTCCTTACGAAGGATGCCAGAATGTGCAGCCTCTTACTAAGGACGTAGTAGAAGAACTACTCGGAAAAGATGCGCAGCTTCTCATGACTCCGGGACACACCGAGGATTCCATTTCCATTGCGATCCGTGATGTGGCTCTGATCGGTGACTGCGCGCAGTTCAAGCGTCGTGTACTGGCTCCGATCTTCGTGGACAACGAATCACAGATGGCTGCTTCCTGGGAAAGTCTTATCCGCTTAAAGTGCAAGTATTACCTCAGCGGTCACGGTCGTCCGTGGAATGCGGATGACTGGCTGAACCAGAAGGAATATAAAGACGAAGTGGACGAAGACGCCGTCGATTTTGAAGAAGAAACGCCGGATACAAAAGAACCTGATTCAAAAGAGGATGAAAGTAAATCGTAAGAGTTACAGATCCTGATCTTCGGAGATCGTTTTTCCTGCTGCTTCCACAGCCATTTGCATGATCTCGGAGGCCGGATAGCCATTCGAAAGGCCCACGGCGATTGCGGCGGCCATCGCGTCTCCGGCACCAACAGTCGATACTACATTGACGTCCGGTGCAGGCGCAAAGATCACATTATCACGTTCCACCAGCACCGCACCCTGCGGACCCAGTGTCAGGAAGATCATCCTCATATCACCGGTAAGGAAATCACGTACGCTCTGGATTACTTCGTCACTGACGATATCCACGTTTCTGCCAAGAAGCACACCCAGTTCTTTTCGATTCGGTTTTACTACGGTCGGATGCCCTTGAATTCCCTCAAGGAGAAGATCTCCATCTGCATCGAGCACTGTCATGGCGCCAAGTTCGGATGCGATCCCGATCCATCTGCGATAGACATCGGCGGGGGTATTAACCGGCGCACTTCCGGAGAAGACGACAACGTCTCCTTTTTTCACATTGGCACGGATCTTTCTCTCCATCTCCTGAAGATTCTCTTCGGAAAGCGTAGGACTGTACTCGTTGATTTCAGTACACTGGCCGGTCTTCCGGTCGATGATTTTGCAGTTCGTCCTGGTCTCACCCGGCACTTCGATGAAATCACAAGGCACTCCTTTTTCCAGAAGCATTCTTGCGATCTTCTTGCCGGTCTGTCCGGAAATCACTCCCATTGCCACGGTCCGCCCACCCAGGCGCCGTACTTCGCGTGAAACATTAATGCCTTTTCCGCCTGCGCGGAATACTACTTTATCGGCACGGTTCAGTCCGCCCGGAACCAGACCGTCCACAAAGACCAGCTTATCCATCGCCGGATGTAGTGTAATCGTATAAATCATATTGCCCCCGGATCACCGTGATCACCAAGATCATGTTTGCCAACTTCTGTTTATAGGATACACCAAAACCGCTCTTTACGGAAACTCGTTATCGGTACGGAACGGTTGCACTTCGCAAAAGCGCATCAGTAATAATCTTTTCTGATTCCCTCGATGACATTCTCACTCATGACATGCCTCAGTCCGAATGCTGCAGTTGAGGTGACCATCAGGAGATGCACAAACACCGTGATCGCCGCAAAAAGAAGATTCTTCTTGCTGTATACGGAAATATTCAGGAACGTCGTGACCACGAAGATCAGGACCGCCAGCACGACCGCCAGAAGAAGAAGGCTCTCCAGGAAACAGATCATACTCTCCGTGATCACCATCCGGAAAAGTGTCTTTCTCGACATGCCCACCGAAGTCAGAAGGATGTACTCCTTCCTTCGGAAAAGGATACTCGTCAGAAGCGTCATGATCACGTTCAGGAAACAGATCAGGCAAAGGAGCGCTGCATATCCGTAGATCAGGACCTGCGCCAACGAAGAGATCGCATCGCGAGCACGCGTGTATGCGCCCGCATCATGCAGATTCTCACCACTGTGAAGATTGTTCTCCAGTTCTTTTTTCATTGCGGAATAGGCCGATTCCGGGTCATTCACGCGGAACATGAAATACTCGTACACTCCCTTATATGACGCACTGTAATAACTCATACGGCTCAGCGGCATATAGATCTGCAATTGCGCCGCCGCACCACTCTGGGAATCCAGGAAAGGATCCGGGATCTCTTCGCTCAGGTTTATGTCGATGAGTTTTTTCTTCGCAGTGATCCCCGTACCTTCGGTAAAGTCCAGCCGCACATGCAACGGAAATACGGCGTTGCTGAACACCTTCACCTTGTCGTATTTTCCGTCCTCATCCACTTCCACATGGTTATTGGTCAGACAATTCCTGGAGCCATACGTCATATACGGGTCCGGGTCGATCCCGTTATCGGTACATAGTTTTCGAAAAGCACTGTCCTCGACAAAGACCAGCGCCGCCGAAATGTTTTCGTCCTCCCCCTTATCCATCCTGCTCAGATAATCCGATGTCATCACCGCATCTTCCACGACCACATCTTTCCTTGTCTGCAGAATGATAAGGCTGTCCTTGACCTGTTCCATACCGGCCAGCTGGTAGTAAAGTGTCCGGTCGGATTCGTCAAAAGAATTCTCGCCGTAATAGTAGGAATACGTCAGCAAATCCGCATCATCCGAATTACCTGTCGAGAACTGGCTGGTGATGGCACGGACCAGAAGATGGGTACTGAAGATCATCAGGATACTCAACATCAATGACAAGATAGGTGCACGGTATCTTTTTCTGTAGCGGAAGAAATTCTTCAGCGAAAGCGCTCCCGTAAATCCCAGCAGACGTACGGCCAGACCGCGGGATCTCTTACGCAGAGGTTTCGTGGTAAAGACGTTATTGACGCGCACTGCCTCGATCGGCGTGATATTGGATGTGCGCACCATCGGAATCAGGATCGCGACAAAAATGGTGATAACGGAAAGGATCGCAGGGAACAGCGTATTCTCGATACTGAGGCGGTAACGGAGGTCCACCGTCTGCGAAAGAAGGAAAAATCCTGCTTCTTTTACGATGCTTCCGAGCTTGTAAAAAAGCACTATCGCGCTGAGGTTGCCGACCAGGATTCCGATCGGGATCGCGATGATAATGTAATAGAAAGCTTCGGCGATCATCAGTTCCCGCACCTGCCGCTTCGTCGCGCCCACGGACTTCAGAAGACCTATGGCGCGGATACGTTCCATGGAGGAAGTCGAGAACGAATTATAGATAAGCATGACGGCCAGAAGCAGTATGATCACCAGCGCACTGACCGCAAGAATATCCAGCCAGCGGATCGTCCTGGTATCGTCCGCCGAGTCCTTCATGCGGATGTAGTCTTTGTTATAAAGGCAGTCGTCTTCCGACTCGAAATAGTCTTTTGCAAACTGTACATAGTCCGATGGATCATTTAACTCGAAGTACGCGTTCACGGCATTGCCGGCCGTAAGATTCGAACCCTTCGAAGGTCCCAGAAGGACCGTATAGCGGCTCAGGTTTTTCCAGGTAGCATATTCCGGAACAACGAAATAACCGACCACCTGGAACTCAAGCGTGTCGATCTTATATAGAGACTCGGTTGCTTTACCGTTCTTATCGTGGTGGATCGTTTTCAGATCGTTGACCTTGTGGCCTTCCGAATAACGGCTGTAATACGGGATTTCAAAATACACGGCTGTACTGTTATCGTAAACTTCATCCCTGTAGTCCGCGTACATTTCCAGGGAAATGATGGCCTCATTCTCGTTTTCCGGCATTCTTCCCCACACCACTTTCATGTTGCAGAGATCTTCAAAATCTGAACTGACAGAAGCAATAAAGATGTCGAAGTTTTCGTAGGAAAGCAGTTCCTGTACATCCTCTTCGGACATGTCCGAAGAACCCTTCAGATAACCTGCCTCCTGGATATATGCGGAACGCTTGATCCTCTCATCCTTCATGACCTTCTGGTAATCTCTCGAAGTCATCGAATAGGCCTGGATATGCCACGTTCCGTAGTCATCATCCTGAAAACTCTTGAGGATATCGACACAGCTCGTTCTGGCCGATAAGACTACGGCAAACATCGCTGTGGCGATAATAATGCCGAACATAGTCAAGATCGTTCTGCCACGATTCTTGAATACAGTCCTTTTGGCATATTTTCCGACAATGTTCTGGCTGTTCATGCGCGGATCTTTTCCCTCATTTCCGGATCACTTCATCGTGCTTGATCTTGCCGTCACGAATGGTAATGATCCTCTTGGCCTGCAGTGCCACATTCTCGTCATGAGTGATCAGGATCGTCGTCTGGTTATATTTCGCATTCGAATACTTCAGAAGGTCGACTACTTCTTGGCTGTTCTTCGAGTCCAGGTTACCTGTCGGCTCGTCCGCCAGAAGGATCGTAGGCGCATTGATCAGGGCACGGCCGATGGCCACGCGCTGCTGCTGTCCGCCGGAGATCTGATTCGGGAAGAAATCCCTTCTCTCCGAAAGCTGAAGGATATTGAGGAGCTCATTGAGCCTCTGCTGATTGACCTTTCTGTGGTCCAGGAGCACCGGCATCGTGATGTTCTCCACCACCGTCAGCACCGGGATAAGATTGAAAAACTGGTACACCAGGCCGATCTCTCTTCTTCTGAAAATGGAGAGCTGTTCATCGGTCTGTTCAAAGATATCTTTTCCATCGATCAGGACACGTCCCGAAGTCGGCCGGTCCACGCCGCCGAGCATATGCAGAAGCGTCGACTTTCCGGAACCGGATGCGCCGATGATCGCCACAAACTCGCCTTTTTCCACGCTCAGCGAAACGTCATCCAGTGCGGCGACGATGTTCTCATCCTTACCATATGTTTTCGTAAGATGTTCCGCTCGCAAAATCTCCATATGTCACCTCTTCGACTTATAAAAACGCACGACAAACTTCGCACCATGTTCCGGCTCTTCGCGATTCATCGCGCGGATCGTACCGCTCTGTCTCTCCACGATCATCTTGCTCAGGGAAAGACCTATACCGATGCTGCTCGTGACCGCCACTTTTCCTCTGTAAAAGCGCTCGAACACGTGTGGCAGATCGTCGGGATCGAAGCCCGTTCCGGTGTCGGTAATAGTGATCTCCGCAAAGATCGGCGTGTCCTTCACCGCGATTTCGATCTGACCGTCTTCCGGTGTATGTTCCATGCAGTTCTTGAGAATGTTTCCGATCGCCTCGCAGGTCCACATCATGTCACCACGGAGCGTGGCATCCTCCGGCACCTGCACCTTCAATGCGATGTTATGGATATCCAGCGGTACCGCCAACGTATCGGTAGCACGCTTGATCATGTCGGCCAGGCGGTATTCCTTCTCTTCGAAGAAAACCGTATCCGCATCGATCTTACTCATCTTCAGAAGTGTATTGATCAGCCACTCGATGCGGTTCAGACCTGTCATCATTTCGGAAAGCAGATTGAAACGCTTCTCATCCGAGAGCTCTTCTTCCGAAAACATATCCACGACGATATTCATGGAAGTAAGCGGCGTACGGAGCTGATGCGCGATATCCGCAATGGAATCGGAAAGGAACCGCTTGTCTGCCAGAAGCTGGGAAGCCTGCTCACGAAGACGGATCACCATCTTGTGCACTTCACTTGTCAGGATCGCAACTTCGCCTTCCTTATACTCTTCGAAAGAAACATTCTCCGCACCGTGAAGGATCTGATCGATACTGTCAGAAAGATTCCGGATGCGGTTGTATCTCTTCCTGTCCGCGATGTAGCGCACGAGGATAAGAAGCAACGCCATACCCGTTACGAGCAGGCCGCATTTCAGATCCATAAAAAAGCTCGGCACCGCGATCGCGATGGCGAGCACGATGCTGACCAGATATTCTTTACGAAGTTCGCTGTTATTGCGGATCATGTTACTCTCCCGCCTTGTAGCCGAAACCACGGATCGTACGGATCAATGTCGGCTGGGCCGGATCATCCTCGATCTTTTCACGAAGTCTCTTAATATATACAGTCAGGGTATTGTCGTTGACGTATTCGCCGCCCACATCCCAAAGATCCTGAAGGAGCTTGGCACGTGTCAGCACCACACCCTGGTTATTGGCAAACAAAAGAAGGAGTCGGTACTCAAGCGCCGACAGGATGATCTCCTGTCCGTCCTTGCTGACGTTGGCGCGTGCCGTATCGATCTTGATACTGCCGAACTCCACAACGTCCGGGGATTTATGTGTTCTTCTCATGACACTCTTGATACGGGAAAGCATCTCTCTCGGACGGAACGGCTTGCTGATGTAATCATCCGCACCCATGTCCAATCCGGTAACAACACTGTACTCATCACCGGAAGCCGTAACAAAGATGACCGGCAGATCGGGCTTCTGTGCTTTAACCGCGGCACAGACTGCATAGCCGTTACCATCGGTAAGTGAAATATCGATCAACGCGATCTCGAAGCTCTCTGTCTCGATCTTCGTCAGCGCTGTTGTCTGACCCGGAGCCCAGATCACTTCGAATCCTTCAGATTTTAAAAATGCGGACAATGTTGTTACGATGCTGGAATCATCTTCTACCAGTAATACTTTTCCCATTTCATTACCCCTGTCTTACCAAAAACTCAAAACGATCAGCCTACCGAAAAGTATACCATACGGCAGGCTGCCTCTCACATCTACATTCTACATTACTTTTAAGAAAAAGTTCGTGACAATTCTTACACTTTCGCCGTATTTCTGCGCTTCGTGGCCAGTATAAGTATTACAAAAGCAACCGCGATCACGATGGTGACGCAAAGTCCGCCTTCCGGTCCGAAATCTCCGCCACTCAGGAGTTTCCCGGCTTTTTCCGTGTACGAGGAAGACAGGATGGATGCGGAACCGGAGTTACCGCTGACTTCCAATCCGAAGAGATTGCCCTGGCAGAAGTTCCAGACCGTGTGCATCGCGCAGACCGTGTAGATGTGGCCGCTGCGGTACGCAAACACCGCGAAGAATGCGGCGATGAACGCCAGATTGAAGAGCGCCAGGAAGGAGAATCCTGCGTTAAAGGCATGCATCAGACTGAAGCACATGGAGGAGAAGAAGATCGCAAACGGCAGACCGAAGCGTGCTGCGACACGGGGCATCATGTAACCGCGCATCATGATCTCTTCTGTCGCTCCCTGCGGGAGCCACATGAGGATATAAAGTATAAAGAGAACGATCGAATCTTTCTGAAGTGCGAAGCCGTTGCACTTCACCTGACCGAACAGGAGCAGCAGGCCGTATACGGAAGAGATCAGGATGAGACCGAATCCCATACCGCGAAGATACGCTTTGACGGCCGAGCCTTTCGGGGAAAGCTTCGGGAAACCCAGTGTGGAAAGCGGGTTCTTCTCGCGAAGCTTGACGATGCCGATGTAGATGGCGATGACCGCCCAGTACCCAAGTCCCATGAAGAGGATGAAATACTTATCCTGCATGAATCCGGAGAAGACTTTGACCGAGGCCTCCGCCACTTCCGATACTGCCTTGACACTGGTGAGTTCCTTGAACATCCGGATGAATTCCGAGGATGCCGGATCTTTCATGTAGGACAGGAGCGCCGGGATCATGGCGATCGGCTGGAAAAGCGACAGCAGTGCGAGTGGCAGCAGTGCATGTCCGATCAGGAAGGAAGCGACGGACTTTCTTTTCTTGGCTTTGTACCCGAAGACTTCCGCACGGGAAACGGACACATAGTCCTTCTCCTGACGGGCAAGTGCTTTTGCCGCTTTACGAAGTTCTTTTTCCGACTTGGTCTCGACCGCGACGGTAAAGCTTTCAGTGCGAAGGAGACGCTCGGAAACCAGGAGGCAGATACCGGTAAGGCCCAGAGTCGTGACGATACATACCAGCACGGCCGGCCAGGAGACCGTTCCCATCAGGCCATCGCCGATGCCGTAGAAATGTCCGTAGATCGGCAGGAACGGGTTGATGGGGTTTCTTGTCGATTCCTGCATGCAGGTCACGCATACCACCAGTATGATCAGAAAGATCGGCAGGAATGTGGTCTGCGCCGATACGATCGAGTTGTTCAGGCACGAGATCATGATCGTGATGGCGGAAATAAAAAGCGCCAGCGAAATGACCAGGAGGAATGTTGCGATGTATCCGACGACGGATGAGGCGACGAATACGATCGGCAGCAGGAGTATTCCTGAAGGGATCAGTGCGTGCAGGAATACGCCGATAAAGTTACCGAGAACGATGGTCCCTCGGGGCACCGGTGTCATGAGGAGTGCGGCAAATGTACCTCTTTCCTTCTCACCGGCAATGGCGTTCATACCGCTTAACATACAGATGTACAGGATGCCGATAAAGAACAGGAGCGGAACGACCATACGGCTTCCTCTGTCGACGAGCATATGGATCCAGCCGGTTGGTTTTCCGATCGGGACGATAGGGCTGTCGATCACGCCGATATCATCCACCGGGACACCCAGTTTCATCTGGATATACCGTATATAATCTTCCTGCAGGACCGTCTCATTGAACTCTTTCTGCACCGTGGCATACTCCGGATAATCGGTCGGATAGTACGTCAATATCTCCGGGATCTCATCCACTTTTTTCTGCATGACCAGTTCATCGAAATCTTTCGGGAACACGATCGTCAGGTAGGCGTTTTCTTCCTCCATCCAGTCGTTAAAAGTAAAGACGTCATAGACCGCATCCCATTCCTTGTAGACCATCATGGTCCTTTCGCCGGCTACATTCTCCGAGAGGCTGTCCTGGAATTCTTCCGTAAAGCCCATCCAGGATTCCGGCGGATTGACCACGATCAGGTTCTCTGCGTAGTGGACCGGTCTTTCTTTCTTCGCATAATAAACCATAAGGCTCGTGAAATACGCCATCACGGCTACGAAAAAACCGACGCACACCAACATCGTGATGGCCGAAGCTTCGGTCTTCATGCTGTGGTTTTTGCCGAATGTTTTCCGGACCAGTGCCCGTATTGCACGACGCATGTTCACCCCTCCTTATGGTATTTCGTATACAGTTTGAAGAATGCTTCTTCGAAATTCTTGCTTTCCGTTTTTGCTGTCAGTTCTTCTGCCGAACCCTGTTCCACAATGGTGCCGTCCACCAGGATCGCGATCTCATCGCAAAGCTGCTCCGCTACGGAGAAAATATGGGTCGACAGAAGGACGCTGCGGCCAAGTGCTTTTAGCTCGAGAAGATAGTCCATGACCTGACGCGATGTCAGGATGTCCAGGCCGTTCGTCGGCTCGTCGAAGATGATCACCTGCGGGTCGTGGATCAGGGAGATCACGATGGAGATCTTCTGCTTCATGCCGGTGGACAGCTCCATGATACGTTTGTCGGCAAAAGGTGTGATGCCGAAACGCTCGAAGCTTTCCTTCTTCTTGACCGGGATCTGCTCTTTCGGAATGTCATAGAGTTCACCGAAAAAGTCGAACAGCTGGTTCGGTGTCGACAAGGGATCGAGCTTGATCTCCGTCGTCAGAAATCCGATCCGTTCGCGGATTTGGCGTGGGGACTGCTTCGTATCGTGGCCGCAGATCTTAACGCTGCCTTCGGTCGGTGTCAGAAGCGTACTGATCATCTGCATCAGCGTCGTCTTTCCCGCGCCGTTCGGGCCGAGGAGTCCGAAGATCTGGCCCTCTCCCACATGGAAGCTCACGTCTTTCACCACGAGGGCACTTTTGTTGTATCTTTTACTTACGTGTTCTACTTGTATCATCGGAACCTCCTTGCGAAATGTGGATCATGCCGTCTGTATTCTTGATGCAGAGTGCGATCAGGATCACGGTCAGAAGCACGTTGATCAGGATCGTCATCACGAAGTTCTGCATCCGGAATCTTCCGAGGAAAATGTCGCGGATCAGCATGATCGCATTGTGGATAGGTATCATGAATTCAAGGCCGAGGCTCGCGGACGGGCGGAACATCTGCCCGAATAATTCGAAGACCAGGAGCGCCAGCGGAATCTGCAAATTGAGGAGTACGTCTTCCATTCTCCGGATCTTGAACACGATTCCGAAGCAGAGTGCGCACATCAGGAACGCCGTCACCACGATCGTGATGAAACAGTAAAGGAGCTGTGTCAGCGTCAGGAACATGCCGAACGGCAATAAGGAAAAAGCACTGTTGCTGTGGTTCAGCCATGACGAGAGGAACAGAAGCAGATACGTCAGTATCGCACTGATGGAGCTTACCGTTACGACGGTCATCATTTTTCCTGTAAGAAGGGAAACTTCCGGGATCGGTGTCAGATAGACTTTGGTAAGAAAACCGCTCTGTCTGGATGCGGCCAGGATCTCGCCGGCGAGAGAATATACGCAGTAGTACATGAGAAGTATCATGACACCGGGGATCGTTCTCGCGGCGCCGAGATTGGCATTGGCGCGATTTTTCAGGACGAAGGTGTACGGGTTAAAAGCGTCGGTCTCCCAGCGGTCTCCGCCTCCGACTTCGGCGTATTCTTCGCCGAGATTTTTGAATAGGTAATCTTTGTATTCGGATTCAATATTCAGAAGGAACTGCCGGGCCTGGGTGTAATTCGTAAAGGAATCGGCATCGAAACCTACGATCATTTTGTTCTCCATCTCGCCGACATCTTCTTCGTTTGCGATGTGGGAATAATACCGTCGGACACTGGTATCAAAATCCGTGGTTTTCCCCTCTTCATTCTTTGCGGAAAACATGACCAGGATCACGCCTTTTCGTAGCTTTTCCTGAAGGAAGTTTTCATCATCATTCGTATATTCGGAGAACTCCTTCGAGTTCATGAAGGTGTAATTGTAGACAGAGCTTTTGACACTGTCCTCGGCGTACTGCCGGAAAGAATCCGGTGCATTGACGACCAGGATCGGGTGGCTCTGCAGGCTTCCTGTGGAAAGATAATTGATCAGAAGCGGAAATACATTCAGTGCGACAAGAAGGAGGACGGCCGGCATAAGGAACACCACCAGCGTCCGTCTCCAGTTGCTGATGATCTTTCTCATTTCCCACTTAAAGATCGTCAAAGTATGTCTCATGCCAAACCCCATTCTCATCAAGTCGATTCCCTTGTTGTGCATATCAGGATTCATTCTATAATTCTAAAAGATTTCTTGCAATCTTGATGTTTTCATTATCCCATCCCGGTTCTAAAGAAGAGTAAAGCATAGTTAAAGAAAAGATGGGTAAAGTATGAACAAACTGAAAACAGGCGATTCCGGGATTCGGGCAGCGGGATCCTTCGGGCATTTCGTATTTTGAAACATCAAACGCTGTTTTTGGGTTTTCGCGCTATAATAATATAAGGAATCAAGTTAGCGAGGTCTTACCACATGAGCAATAAGGATCAAAAAAGGCACCCGATCGTCATGGTATCGCTTGATGCCGTATCTGACGGTAACGTCGATTATCTGTTGACCTGTCCGAACTTTTCACGTCTGGCCAGGCTGGGACTTTTACACCGGCAGGTGGATTCGATCCTTGTGACCAGTACCTATCCTGTACACACCTGTATCAACACAGGCCTGATGCCCTGTGACCATGGTGTTTTCGATAATACGTTCCAGGATTCGGTGAAAGGTACGGAAGTGTGGCGTGACCACAAGCGTTTCATCAAGGGAAAGACTCTTCCTGAGCGTGCCTACGAGCATGGGCTTCGCACCTGTGCCATGATGTACCCGATGACCGCGGGCGAGAAGATCCGCTACCATATGACCGAGATCCCCGGCCGCAGCAATCTGGCTTATCGTGTCATGAAATCCGCGTATTACGGTTCTGCAGGCTTCATGATGCATTGTATGCTGAAGTACGGAAAACATATCATCAAAGATGGCGAGCGTGGCATGGACATGCTCATCGCCAAGACCGGCGCGGATCTGATCCGCAAGAATAAAGCCGACTTGTATATGCTTCACCTTCTGGATGTGGACACCTGCAAGCACAATCACGGCGCCACCTCCAAGGAAGCGACCGAGGCGCTCGGCCGTATCGACGAGTGTCTGGGACATCTTCTGGCGGCCATGGAGTCGGTCGGCATGGAGAACTTCGAGATCCTGATCTTCAGCGACCATTCCAGCCTGGACATCAAGGAAGACCTGCATCCGAACGAGCTCCTGACAGCACGTGGTTTCTCGCTTCAGGATGTGCATTTCCATACCACACACGGTTGTGCTTTCCTTTATATCTCCCCGACTGCTTCGGATAAACTCAAGCAGGATGTGGACGATTTCATCAAGGAGTTCCTGCAGATGGATGCTGTATCCCGTGAGCTGAGTGCCGAAGAGATGCGCCTGTGCGGCGCTACCGGCGACGGATTCTGTCGTGGCTTCTCTGCCAAGCCCGGCTACGAGCTCGGCAAGTACAGAAAAGGCCAGCACGGTTATCCTATGGATCCGGAATATGAAGATTTCAAGATCTTCTACCTCGAGATCGGTAACCAGGCCAGCAAGGCCGCAGCCGAGGCAGGAGACGCGGTCGAAGACGTGGATGGTGTTTCACAGGTCCATGGCGGCTGCATCATCGAGGTCGGAAAGAAAGCGATCGATCTGATCGAAGGTACGCCGAAGAAGTGAAGTCGTTTCGAGCATACCCCCAGGGGGTATGCGAGTGCTTTTGCAACGGCAAATACAAATAACAAATGGGGCCACCTCTTCGAGGCAGCCCCATCGTTTTTGTCTATTAACTTCTATACTCTACATTACTTTGCAGCGTTGCAGATTACGGAGAAGTCCTGAGCCTTCAGGGAAGCACCGCCGACGAGACCGCCGTTGATGTCAGCCTGAGCGAAGAGACCGGCAGCGTTACCTGCGTTGCAGGATCCACCATACTGGATCGTGATAGCCTCTGCGCACTTCTCGCAGTAGAGCTCAGCGATGATGCCACGGATGAACTTGCAAACTTCTTCAGCCTGCTCGTCTGTAGCTGTCTTGCCTGTTCCGATAGCCCAGATCGGCTCGTAAGCGATCGTGATCTGGCAGAGCTTGGAAGCCGGGATATCCTTGAAAGCAGCAACGATCTGACCCTTGATCCAATCAAATGTCTCGCCTGCTTCACGCTGAGCCAGGGACTCACCGCAGCAGATGATCGGCTTTACGCCGTACTTCAGAAGAGCCAGAGCCTTCTTGTTAACTGTCTCGTCTGTCTCAGCGTTGTACTCACGACGCTCGGAGTGACCGATGATGCAGTATGTTACGCCCATCTTAGCCAGCCACAGCGGGGAGATCTCGC
>JAFZZM010000030.1 GCA_017615755.1 Clostridiales bacterium
ATCAGTCATTGTTTTCACCGCCTTTCTGATCAGGTAACTATAAAGACGAGGGAACTAAATCTTTATCCATTTTTCTGCGTTGTGATATTGTTGCTTAAGAAAACGAAGCAAAGAGTCTTGCTCACTATTTTTTCAATTGCCTCCATCGAAGGAATCATCGTCGTCAACATCTGACGGATCTACTATCTCGATAATATCGCCCCAAAAATCCGTTTCATTTCTTCTGGCCAATACCTTAGATCTGAGTTCTTCAAGCCTACTTATCAACTCTGTTGGGAATTCATCATCTGTCTGGAGCTCATCATCAGAGTACAGAGCAGTCATGAAGATGTTGTATTCTCTATCCAGAATCTGCATCGTGCGAACAAAAATCTCGAATGCCATCTCTCCAACACCTTCATCAGGCGTATGAATAGGGAAGTCATATTCAACACTGATATCTCCATCTCTATCCAAAACGAACTTAACATAACGGATCTTATGGTTAAGAATGTTGCATGCCTCCAAAACACGTGCACGCTTCTCCTTCGGGGTATTGGTGAGCAAACCTGCCACCCGTACAGCCACATCATTGTCATCATCACGGCTTATGAAACGAACAATGACGCTAGGACCACAGTCAACTGAAAAACCGGCAAGCACCTGTTCGCTGTCAAGCCTGTCCCTTACATCAAACTTGACACCACGCTCATTAAATGTCTCCACTATAAGATTTGTTGCATTGTATCTGTACTTTGTCATAATCAACACATCCTTTCTGTTGTTGTCTATGACTCTGAATACGCAAGGGTTCAAAAATCTCCATATTTTGTACGCCGAAGAAAAAGGTAAGCGTCAAACCATGCGCCTTCAAAAATGAGCCCGGATATGTCAGACTTTAAAAAACTCAAAAAACTAGTTGGAGAAATTAGAGTCTGGAGGCGTGTATGGACAAGAGCACGTATGAGATCCGATTGGCGCAGTGGACGAAAATCGTGGAGGAATGTTCGCGGCGGCCAAGCGGGATGACCGTAACAAAGTGGACCGAAGAACACGGAATCGGAATAAAGAGTTATTACTATTGGCAGAGAAAAGTCCGTCGGGCTATGGCACAGCTCATGCATCCGCAGCTTCCTTCTGTGGTTCCCGAGCAGCAAGTGACATTTGCGGAGATCCAATGTCCTCCGAGTCAGAGTCCATCGGAGAATCTGGAGTTGTTCAAGCCGGATGCCGTGCTTCGTAAGGGCGATGTTCTTATCGGTATATCGAACTCCGTGTCGGATACACTTCTTCGCGCCATCCTGGAGAATATATCCCATGCTGGCTGAAGCGCACGGAATCAACAGAATCGTAATCGCCTGCGGGCATACGGATCTTCGTCTGGGAATAGAAGGTCTATCCCGGATCGTCGGGAATAACTACTCGCTGAACCCATTCGAGAAGAATGTTCTGTTCCTGTTCTGCGGACGGAAGAGCGACAGGATCAAGGCACTTCTATGGGAAGGAGACGGTTTCCTTCTTCTCTACAAGAGGCTGGAGAACGGGAAATTCTCATGGCCCAAGAATCAGGCCGAGGCAGCAGAGCTGACACGTGAACAATACAACCTGCTCATGGTCGGGCTGAATCCTCTAAACCCGAAGATCAAGGAAGTTTCTCCGAAGATGCTCTTCTGACCTTTGTGCAAAAGAGAGAAAAATACAGGGCTCAAAAAGACCGAAAACTCAGGCGTATCAGCGGCAACGGCATCGCCTGGCTGGCACCTGCAGTTGTCTGCATTCCCTCTGCTTGGGCAATTCGGATTCAGAGCGATTCGAGCACAAGAGTCCGTTATTTCAAGCACAGCAGGCATACAGCCATATGCACTTTGACGAAGAATGGAATGCCGAAAATTAGGCAGTTTCAGCACCTTCGGGTATAATGTAGATATACTTGAAGGAGCGAAGAAATGGGCGATAGATATTCTGCTGAAGATCTGAATAACTGTAGCAAGGAAGAACTTGTCCGGATCGTTATGTCCATGCAGGGCAAGATGGATATCCTGAGCGACGACATGGAGAAGCTCATCGAACAGATCCGTCTTGCTAACCAGCAGAGATTCGGCCGCCACTCCGAGAAACTCGATGTTCTGGAAGGACAACAGTCAATCTTTGACGAATTCGACAGCCTGTACCAAGAAAACCATGTTGAACCGGATATCGAAGAATTAGTCCCTTCGCTGAAAAAGAAGAAACAAAAAGGCAAGCGGGATGAGGATCTGAAAGATCTGCCTGTCGAGATCGTCCCAACACATGCTTTATCTGACGAAGAACTGGATGCCTTCTATGGCGCCGGCAACTGGAAGAGAATGCCGGATGAGACATACAAACGAGTCAGGTTTGAACCTGCTTCTTACACGGTTGAGCTCCATACCATACAGGTCGCTGTTGGAACAGACGGATTACACCAGGATGAGTTCTTACGTGGTAAGCGTCCGAGAGATCTGTTCCGGAACAGTATCGCTACACCATCCTTGGTAAGCGGCTTTG
Source organism: Clostridiales bacterium (assembly GCA_017615755.1). GTDB lineage: Bacteria > Bacillota > Clostridia > Saccharofermentanales > Saccharofermentanaceae > Scatonaster. The sequence goes on from JAFZZM010000030.1 coordinate 2,506, forward strand.
TTAACGGGAAATATGTAAATGGTATGCCGATCCACCGTATCGAGCAGGAACTGAAACGTAACGGAGTCAATATCTCTAAGCAGACCATCTCCAACTGGACGATAGATGCAGCAGAAAGATACCTTGTTCCTTTATATGACAGGATGCAGGAAGAATTGCTTACGCTGCACGTAAACCAGTGCGATGAGACACCGGTACAGGTAATAAAGGACGGACGAAGTCCGGGAAGCAAGAGCTATATGTGGGTGCATCGTTCCGGAGAGTTCTACAAAGACAAACAGATAGTCTTGTTCGAATACCAGAAAGGCCGATCGCACGAATTGCCGCTTGAGTTCTACAGGAACTATACCGGGATACTGGTAACAGACGGACTTTCCCAATACCACCTGGTAGACAGAAAACTGGAGAACCTCACAAATGCAAACTGCTGGGCACACGCCCGAAGGGATTTCGCAGATGCGATCAAGGCAGCAGGCAAAGGAAATCCGGAAAGCATACGACAATCGATAGCAAACCAGGCACTGGAAAGGATTGCCCGAATTTACCAGATAGAAGGAAAACTGAAAGATCTGGATCCGAAACAGAGACTACAGAAGAGGACTAAAGAGATTAAACCTCTTGTGGAGGCGTATTTCGCATGGCTGAAAGATGTTGCTTTCTCCGGTGCAGTTCCGCCGAAGAGCAAAACAGCAGAAGGCATACGTTATAACCTCAATCAGGAAGAGTATCTGAAGGTGTTCCTCGAAGACGGAGAGGTACCGATCGATAACTCTGCTTCCGAACGGGCGATCCGGCCGTTCTGCATCGGCAAGAAGAACTGGTTGTTCTGTGACTCGATTCGCGGAGCCAAGGCCAGCGCCATCCTTTACAGTATAACCGAGACTGCGAAGCTCAATGAGCTTCGGCCGTACCAGTATGTGAAGTATCTTCTGGAGAAGATTCCGGAGCTCATGGACAAAGGTGATCCTATACCGAAGGAAGATATCGACAACTTGGTGCCATGGTCGAAGGCCCTGCCTGAAATTTGCTACAAAAAATAAGCGCTGCTCAACGCAGCGTTATTTTTTGCTCGGGGCGTATGGTTTGACGCTTACGAAAAAGTGAGCAGAAAAATAAAAAAGGACTTCGTACGAAGTCCTTTTTTAACAAATTCCAATACAAGAATGCTCTCTATTCGAGACTTATCGGCCAGTCCAATCCTTTCTCCTTCAACAAATCAGGAATCCCGGTAAATATATCCTTCAATTCACTTTCTATCCAAACGTATTTACCTTCTTTCTTGAAACTTGAATTTGTTTCAATCAACCAACTTAATAAGATCATATAGCAGTTTTTAGAATTAGCATCAATAGCGAAAGCAAGCGGAGAACTATGTTCATCATCTTCTTTATCATAGGCAACGCATGGTTCATCCCAGCATTCTTCCCGAATATCATCATAATTCACACCGCCATATCGAAGCATATCTATACATTCAGGCTTATCATACTGGCATGAAAGCCTTATAAGCTCAGCATAAACTCTATTTACAGGTATTAACGGCCACCACTTGTTATCGTTATCACTTTGGAACCAGTTAATAAGCCAAGCAATATATTGTTTATTTTGGCATTTTACTATTTCAAGCAGAAATCTACCCCATAAAGAATCATCTGATGAGAAATTCACACGTTCACTAACTCGAAGAACATATTCATACAATAAATCAAAATCCTCCTGCGATGACACTTCACCTAAGCATTTTGATATATCCTCAGACGAAGTAAGTTTGTTAGCAAATGGATTGTCGAAATGGCTAATAAAATCATGCCGTAAGTGTTTTTCCTCATCTTCTGTGAGCATTTCATGATACTGATTGAATAATTTCTCATATATTGGTCGTGCTTTTTTGTGATTCAGGGAAGCAATCATAAGATCAACACTTTCTCTGG
>JAFZZM010000002.1 GCA_017615755.1 Clostridiales bacterium
CCTCTCCTATCAGTTTTGAAGGAGATTATTACACAGCACGCATTTCAGATTTGTTTCTCGGCGAAAACAGTAGTTAACTCGTCGAAAATAGTAGTGTTGCTGCGGCGCTAAGACTTGTCGGGTCAATATTGGGACAGTTACCAAGATATACTTTAGATAAGTAATATTGGGAACCACCTGTATTCCAAGGTTAAAGGAGGGATAGTATGAATATAGAAAAAAGAGGGAATTCATATAGAATCACAATAAGTTGTGGGTATGAGAACGGCAAACGTGTCAAGCGGTACGCTACATTTGTTCCTCCAAAGGGGCTTACTGCAAAGCAGGAACAGAAAGCAGCACTGGAGTTCGCCGAGGATTTTGAGCGGAAGGTTAAAGGTGGCACTACCATCCAATACAACAAAATGACTTTCCGGGCATTCTGTAATGGCCTCTATGACAAGAATCATCTCCAAACACTAAAGCCGAGAACCATCAGCGAATACCGGATCATCATTGACAGCAGACTACTTCCTTTCTTTGGAGATATGCAACTTCGAAGCATCACACCACTTGACATTCGCAAATGGCTTTCTAGTCTTGATCGCAAAGACGGCAGTGACAAGTCTCTTTCGAGAAACAGTGCCGGTGTTTGGTTTCGTACGCTGTCCGCAATACTTGGCAAAGCATACGAGTGGGAACTGATAGACGAAAACCCTTGTAAAAGAGTCAAAAGTCCATCAAAGCCCCAATCCGAGGTTAAAGCACTACAGATTGAAGATTTCAGAAAGATTGTTGATAAACTTCCGGAGTATCATGACCATCGAATAAGATTGTTTATTCAACTGATGCTTAGTACTGGCATCCGGGAGGCAGAGGCAGCAGGCTTGGAGTGGCGTGACGTGGATTTTAAGAACTTCACACTATCTATCAACCGCACTTCACAATACATTCCCGGTCAGGGCATGGTTGAAACCACACCTAAAAGCAAGACTTCTGTGAGATCCATACCGATCTCTGAGGAGCTTGTAAGAGAACTAGAAAACTACAAAAACTGGCAAGAGGAACAGGTCCAGAAACTTGACGTCTTGTATGAAGGGGCAACTGGAGAGAAAACAAGACTCTTCACCACATTAACCGGGAAGCCGGTATATGACAGCACGTTAAGAAGCTGGCTCAAAAAGTACCTGGCTTGGTGCGAGGTCCCGCCAATCACCGTTCATGGATTGAGACACACTTTTGCAAGTATTCTGATCGCTGATGGTGTGGATCCACGAACAACGGCTGCTATTCTCGGGCACAGTTCCCCTTCTCTTGTGATGAATGTTTATGCCAATCCACAAGACGAAGCCAAGCGAAATGCCATCACAAAGATCAACCGTCATTTCAAGCGTGATTGATATAAAATCTTGGGGACAATTTGGGGACAGTCGCAAGGGAAACCTATACTTTTTTGGGCAACGATACGAAACGAGGCATCATCTCAAGCACAGTAATTTCAGCACTCATCGCAATTTTATGCCACGATAACAAACGTCAAAAATGCAATTTGTAATCAGCAGGTCGCGAGTTCGAGTCTCGCAATCGGCTCCAGAGCGAAAACCCCGATACCGCAAAGGTTTCGGGGTTTTGTTTTTTCTTTACCTGCTGATTTATCAAGGAAAAACATCTACGATAATCCACAATTGTCGTTCGCGTGGTTAACATTTGGTTAACTTTTTTTCGACAATTTCATCCACGCTCTTTCAGCACCGTTTCTACCCTGTTCTGGATCGTGCTTACCACTGCGTCCAAACTCTTCTGTCCGAGGAAGTATCCTTCTGCTTCTTCTTTTACGATATTCAGGACCGCATCGTCGGTGACGCGCACTTCATGCTTTCTTTCCAGTTCTTCGGCAAAAGCACTTTTCTCCGCTTCGGACATCCCGCATTTTTCACAGAGTGCCTCCACCTCACTTCGGATCACCGGGATCCCACCGAGGCTTTCTGCGAAGTACCTCTGGTTTTCTTCGTTAAAAAGCGACCGAATGAAGTCCCACGCTTCCTGCGAATAAGGAGTCTCTTTCGAGATTGCAACAGACATCCTGCTGTCGATCGTCATGCCTTGCTGACCAGACCGTCCGTCATTCCCAGAAGCCACATCCGGCAAGCCCGAACCATTTTCATCGCCAAATGCATAGACTCTTCCCTTCCCGTTTTGAAGCACAAGGCAATTCTTATAGTCAGTCGGAGTAGATATGATGCACGGGATCATCGCGACCATACTCTCACGAAGAAGCGTCTCCGGTGCTTTTGCCATAGCTTCCTCATAAGTTTCTTCATTCGGTTCTTCTATATGGGAACCATACTTTTTCACCACATCAAGGATCTCGGCAAAGGAGGCGTCGGAGAAGTCCGCCCGGCTTTTCTTAGAATCGATATAGCGGCCCGTTTTAAGAGGCAGAAGCATCTTCAGAAGATCGTCATATTCCATAGGCGGAAGAAGCATCGTATTCTCCGGCAGACTGTCGCGGACAGCATCAAAATCAGAGGCAGAGATCGCCGGTCCCTCCGGAAGAAGTGCGCTGTTTCCCCAGAACCCGTAGAGCTCCACATTGGTCGGAAGATGGAATACTTTTCCGTCCTTTTCATACGCACGAAGAAGCGTGCTGTAGTATTCCTGATCCAAAAGCCCGCCATCTCCGCTTATGTACGGCGTCAGATCCAGAAGAACATCTTCCGTCTGAAAAGAAGGAGAGGTAGCGAAGTTCACGAGGATATCAGGACCGGTCCCGGCGAGAAGATCGAGATAAACCTGATCCGCGATTTTGGAGATAACTTTCTCGTAAGCGCCATATGCACTTGCATAGGAAGAATAGTCGTGCACCTCGATCCGCACTTTCTTATCCGGAAGCAAGTTATACGCAACCACAGCCTTAACAAGATCCGCATCGTTTTCACGCGCATCACCGAGGGTAAGCACGGTCTTCCCGGCATGCGGATTTTTCGTTTCCTTAGTAAGCGTGACAAGAAGAACGTGCATGACCAGATGTCCATTCTCATCTGTTTCCTCGTCCACATACTTGATCAGCTGACACGTATCGCTACCAATCTGCGCGCCATCTCCGATCACGCCCACATAATTCAGATCCGTATCACTCCAGAGAAGAAATTCTTCCTCTTTTCCACTATCGGTATTGATCTTATATATTCCATTGGAACTCATGCGGAAGATCCCCTGATCACTCGAACAGACATCTCCCTTACTGACCGACCCGGAAAGGCGGATCTGATCTCCCTTTTCCTTCAGCGTCTGGCCATCCAGCCGGACGATATAGTCATACGACGCTTCGGTCTTTTCCTCTTCATAGTGGCGGCAGGAAACAAAGATCTCATCTCCCGCCACAAAAATATCTCCCGTAAACAGCTCGGGATCGTAGCTCGCCAGTTCTTTTCCCTCAGGATCAAAGAGCACTATCTTCTCGAAGCTCCAGCCGAGACTTCTTCCATCCGGAAGAGACTTACAGTAAAACAGGTCCGTGTGTTCGTCCGCCCAGGGCATGGAAGCACGAGGATTCTCCTCTTCTTTTTCCACTCCGAGGAAATTCCCGTTAAGGTCAAAGCAGGCAATGCCTTCATCGAAATAGCTGATCCATTCTTCCCAAATCGCCAGTTTCTCCTCTTCCGTGAAGTTATCGAGGTTCTGCGCGCATAGGTACTGCTTGTCATTCAGTTCTTTCGGAACCTTGTAGCTCGCTTCGAATTCAAAGCGGATCTTCCCGTCCACGATCTCCGGTTTATTTACAAGAAACTGCTACAGTTCTTTTCCCTCCTTACGAGGAATAATCAGCTCCACTTCTGAGGCGGAATAATACGGATCGGTCTCCTTTACAACACGATATTCTTTCTTCTGTTTTTCTTTCGGCTTACGGCATCCCGCCATGGTCAGGACGATCGATATCGCGAGAAAAGCAGCCGCCGATTTCATCCCTATTCTTTTTCCTCTATTGATCATCAGAAGCACTTCCTTTTCTTTTTCGTTTTTCCTTCTTCCATTCTTTTCCCTGATCCGCCCGGCCTTATCCTCTTTCCTGCACGATCGTCTTTGCCCGGTTCGTTATCGTACTGCACACTTCGTCCAGGCTCCGCTGACCTGCAAAATACCCTGCCGCTTCTTCCATCACGATCGACATCAGCTCCGGATCGGAAGATGAAATGAGCCGGATACTCTCCAAGATCTTCATATACTCCGAAAGCGTTTCATCGGTAATTCCGAGAGGCTTCTCATCCGAATACCGCGGATCGGGAACGAAGTTTTCGATACGCTCCTGACTAAAGGCTATCCACCTTTCATTCTGAAGATCCAGTGCTTTTCGCGAAACGGGAATAAAATTGCAGTTTAGGGATTCCGTCATCATCTCCTGCTGCTCATCCGATACCATAAACCGCAGGAATTCCCATGCTTCTTTCTGATTCCTGGAAGATGCGGAGATCGCCATAGAGATGTTTACTCTTGCCATCATAGATCCACCGAAGCGGCCGGGGATCCCGCAGAAAACACCCTTTTCGCCAAGCCTTTCTTTCGCTCTGGCATATGAGAAAAGATCTTCAAACGATTCCAATGTAAAGGCCAGCATGTTCTCACGGAAAAGCACTCCGCTGTCCGGTCGGACATTTCTTTCCTCTTCCATATCCTTCGCAAGCTGTTCATGTGTCCTCGGTGAGCCATATTTTCTGACCAGTTCCAGAAGCTGCTGAAACTCCGCATCCTCGAAATGCACCTGGTCTTTCTCATAGTCGACAAACTCAGAAACAGGAAGCAGTGAAAGCAGATCGTTATATGGGCTTTCCGTGAATACAGAGACATCTTCGGGAAGTTTTTCACACGTGTCCAGAAATTCCTTATACGTATAAGAAGATGTATCCCCCAGAAGTTCCCGGTTGGCTATCCAGCCGCGCACATAGAAAGCCAGAGGTAAGTGGTAGAGTTTCCCGCCCTGTTCCGATGCTCGGAAAATGCTGTCCAGATATGCATTTCTGTCCAGTCCTGTCCCATCTGTGCTGTCTATAAAAGTATTCAGGTCCACCAGCACTTCGTCCGAATTAAACCGGGAAAGCCACGATGCGTTCATCAGGATGTCGGGCCCGTTACCACTCAGCAGATCCAACGACATCGTCTCCGCAACTCGTTTCTCCATATCGAGTCCGGAAGATGCGGAAACATCACTGAGAGAATAGTAGTAAAGCTCCACCCGGCAGGACGATTCCGGGTCAAGATTATACCGGATGACATGTCTTCGGATATTCACATCCTGCTCGAAAACACCGACGAGAATGATCTTCTTCCCGGCATTGGGATTCTTCTCTGCGCGGACAGCCTGAAGTAGTTTCAGTTCCACTCTGGGATCGTCGTTCTCTTCTGATTCCGCATTTCCCGGTTCTTCGATGAAATAGAATTCCTGATCCGAGCTGATCTTCGTATCCAGGATCCGCGCGGAATCATAATCGGTATCATTCCAGCTGAACACCACCTGATTCTTAGAAAGGTCCAGAAGATCGACCTTCGTGATCTCTCCCTCCGTAATCAGATAGCTTCGGTCCATTCCCCGTGAAATGTGTGAGAGATCCCCGCAACGCATTTTTTCTCCTTTGAGTTCACCAGTCTTCGGATCGATCTGCTGGATGTATGTATAGCTTTCATCCCAATCTTCAGGGGAATAGTGGTTACATCCGCCATAGTATTTCCCGTCCTGAATGAAGACCCATCCCATGAATTCTTCCTGGCTGCATGACCCGGCAATCGTGCCATCCGGTGCAACTATCTTCATCTCGCCCATATTGGCGATCATCAGGTTTCCATCCGGAAGAAAAAGCACTTCACTGTCTTCGTCTGTTTCCGCAGGTAGATTTCTTTTTTCTCCGAGTGATCCATCCTGATTGAGTTTTTGGATAGAGTAAGTAAATTCCGACAATTCGAAAGTGATCGCATGAAGTTCATGACTGTTATCTTCGATGATCTTCACGATCCGTTCGTTCGACTCCGCCTTTGAAGACAGATCCGCAAGAAGATTCCCATCCTTGTCGAAAAGCACTCTTCCGAATACGCCTTCCGGCTCTCCTTCGGTTTCGTAGAAGAGCATGTAAGAAACAAAGACCTGATCTCCAACGAATCTGCATTCTCCTAAATCGGCATAGACTACTTTCCTGTCCTTTTCAATGGGAATAGACAATTCCTTCTCCGTTATGTTGAAGTACGGGTCGGACTCCGCAACGACTTCCTGCCTTTTTTTCGTGTTGACCGAAGATCCGCTCTGCTTTTCCGACGAAGTGCTTATATTACATCCCGACATAGTCAGAGCGACCGCTACAGCGAGAATAGCAGATATCACTTTTTTCATGATAGAATTCTTTTCTTCAATCAACAAAACAGTTACCTTCTCTTTCGTTTTTTCTTGGCTCTTCACGAAATCCTTGGGAATGAGCGCCTTTTTTCTGTCATACAAGTTCCATGCCTCGTATAACCATTTTATAAAATTCCGGCATATCGTCGTATGCCTAGATCTATCCTCTCTCCAAGACGATCGTCATTGCGCGGTTCTGGATAATACGGCTCACCTCTTCCGCGCTTTTCTGTCCGGAAAAATAAGCCGCTGCCTCTTCTTTTATAATATCCTGAATAAACGGATCCGAGGAGATCTGGGAATTAACGCGTGCCATAAGATCCGAGAGGCCATCCAGCACCTTCTCTTTCTCGCTGAGGATCGCCCGCAGCTTAATGTCTCCTTCTGAGTCGGAATATCCCTCCAGGCGCGACTCATATTGATTCATCCGTGTCTTTATATGCTCAGAAAAAGCCTGACGCTGTACCGGGAATCCCCCGCCGGATCCGGCAATGGTTTTCTGTGTCTCGATAGAGAGAAGATACCGGATGAAATCCCACGCCTCTTCTTTACCAGATGAGGAGGCGCAGATGCCCGCCGACATGACCGCTTCCGCCGCGATTCCCGTCCCTTCTGTTACCGGATACCCGCTGAAAAGCACTTTCCCGTGAAGTGCGGTCATGTATTCTCCGTAATGGAAGAATGAATCGAAAGAATAGGGAACTACGGCAACCGTCTCCAGATCCAGATAGTCGATCGGATCCGTCCATGCACTCCCATTCTGACTTATGGATTCTTTAGGCGATCCATATGTCTTGCAAAACTGTAGAAGCTCACAGAACTCTTGGGAGTCAAACTTACAGGTATGACCGTCATCATTTACAAAGTTTTTCAAAGCTACCGGAAGGAGCATATCCAGAATATCTTCGTGAGAATATACCGGGAAAAGCGCCATATCCGTTGGAAGCGTCTCCGAGACGGAAAGCAGGTCATGAATGGAATACTCGTGCTTGTTTCCGAGTGCACTGTCATTGATAGCCAGACCGCTGATCTCGACGCAGATCGGGATCTGATAGAGTTTCCCATCGGACTCAAATGCATGGAAAAGATTGTCGTAGTATTCACTTCTCGTGATCCCGGAAGATCCATCCAGGAATGGATTCATATCCGCCATCCGCGCTCCGCTGGAAAAGCGCGGGTATCCGGCACAGTTCACAAGAATATCCGGACCATTTCCGGACATGATCTCCATGTTGATCCGATCCAGAAGATCCTCCATCGTTTCTGTCGAACCATAGATTCCGAACAGACCGTTATAGTCTACGATCTGGATACGGGCCGTACTCTGCGGGTCGGTATTATACCGGATCATGATCTCATGAAATTCCGTTTTTCCTTCTTCCCCGGCCACCGCCGCAGTCAGGATCCTTTTCCCTGCGTGCGGATTCGTCTTCGCCCTCGTCAGATGCATCAGAGAATACTTCGGAACAGAAGAAACAATGTCTTCATGCGAAAAATCCTTCTTCACGAAAAGCACTTCGTCAGAAGATGGAACCTGGAAGACCGGATCACTCATGATGCCGGGAACACAGTCTGTTTCGTTCCAGGAAAGTACCAGGCTCTTCGTGTTTCCTTTCATGTCGAGTTTATAGATCCCGTTCACATCTGCGTGGTAACACGCATCTCCTGTCTGCGTAAAACTATACATCCACTTACTGTCGATCCGCATCTTCTCTCCAACCGTCTTTCCTTCAGAAAGATCGACCTTTAGTATCGAGTTCACCTCTTCCGTGAAATCATCATTCCACTCATAGGTGACCACGAACCATTCCCCGTCGATATGGATCATCGAGTGCTGTGCGTTCCCGACTGTCATATCCGTCAGAATCTCACCGGAAGGACTGAACCGGAGGATCCGTCCGTAGTCATGGGTAAGATACGATCCATCCTCCATTTCGGTAAAGAACGCATTGCTGCTCATCCGGATTCCTTTAGGAAGATCCAGTGCTTTTGCCAGAGTTACGTCATCTAAGACTTTGTAAACGCACATAAACGCTTCGTTTTTACTCGAAGCATTCGCATCAGTCATGACCAGGATCTCTCCGTTTCTTCCATTCGCAACAGAGACCAGGCTTTCTCCTTCCGGAAGCGTAGTGCTACTGATGATTTCTCCATCCATATTGAAAGTCACGATCCGATTGCTGTCGCTTCCATCGGTATATCTCGAATAGAGTCCGGCGACGATCTTCCCTTCACCGATCGTCGTATGGAAAAGCTCATAATCTTTGATGTTTTTCCCCTCTTCCGGACGGATAGAAAGCGGGATCTCCCTGCATTCGAAATACGGGTCATCTTCTTTCACATACTGCCCGTCATTCAGAGCCACGATCTCTTCACGGGTCGTTCCTTCCGAAGGGAGAACGCTTTCCTTGCCTTTGTTTTTACAAGAAACCGAAGAGATCAGAATCAGTATCCCCAATCCTGCTCCCGCTATTCTCTGTGCTGTCTTTTTCATATTGGTTCTCGTCCTTTCATTCACTACATATGTAGTTTTCAAAATCAAAAAAAGATCGTTCTCGTGTATCAGCTATCCGAAGGTCTCACCACATATGGCTCACTTAAGAAAGTCTCTGCCACTTGCGTCATTTCCCCAGTTTCCATCTCACCCGTCCACAGGACACTCTCGGATACTGTCGGCTCATATTCCGAGGATTCGTAATATGTGGCGGATTCTTCATAATATGTTGTTTCTTCTATATCCTTTTCCTCAATCCAGGTCGTTTCTTCTATTTCCCCATCCTCTGTCCAAGTCGTTTCTTCTATTCCCGTTTCATCTATCCAGGTCGTTTCTTCCACTTCCTGCTCTGACCATTCCGGATTCGCGACTTTCTCTTCGCTCGTCACGGTAAAACCTGACGAATTCATCTTTTCGGCAGAACCGGCATTCTCATTCTCGTTTTTTCCACCCAACACAAATCCGGATACGACGGTCAGCATCCCCGCCAGGATCAGGACACCCACGAACTTTCTCGTCTTCCCCCGAAGCACCATGGAGAAACGGTGCTTGAGTCCTGATTTCGGTGAATAGAAACTCGTTGCCAGTACCGGTCTGACATTCTGTTTTCTTCTCTGAACCTGATCCGCAAGCGTATTCACGATCGATTCACAATAGACCTTCCGCATCGGCTCCGACTCGCCTTCCATGACGGCCATGTCGCAATAGTATTCGCACTCCTGCTCGAGGGATCTTGCGACAAGCACCATAAACGGATTAAACCAGTGTGCTGCGCGGCAGAAGATCAGGAGGAGTTTGATCCAGAGATCCCTGTGGAGATAATGCGTCAGTTCGTGCTTGATGATCAGTCTTAATTCATCGTATTCATAGTGACGGATCGGAAGTAAAATGGTCGGCTTGAAAAGGCCGATCATCATGGGGGAAGATACCGCATCCGAGATACGGACTTCCACCGGACCGATCTCCATCTCTTCCGCGAACGTGGAAACAAATGCGTCGTAATATGGGGAAGGTTTTGAAAGTCTCAGGATCGTTCTTTTCCATCTGAAAAAACGGATAACAGATACGGAAGCATAAACAACCA
>JAFZZM010000031.1 GCA_017615755.1 Clostridiales bacterium
AAGATTCTCTATATGAAACATCTCATAACCAAAACATGAAAAGATACTCTATTCCAATTCGACTCGGAGTGTGTTATAGTTTTCTATGCAGTCTTGAGGGTGCAGCTTAAAGACCCTCAACCATTCCGGTGGTTATTACGACGAGGCCACACCTGTTCCCATTCCGAACACAGAAGTTAAGCTCGTATGTGTCCAAAATACTTGGCTGGAGACGGCCCGGGAAGATAGATCACTGCCGGATTATATGAAGCTCAGTTACGGAAACGTAGCTGAGCTTCTTTTTTTTATCCTTATTGCTCTACTTAGCTGATATATATCCTATAAATATATACTCGATCTAATCTCTCCCCTATATGAAAAAATGAAATAAAATTGTAATATTTGCGGTTGCAAATAGAATAAGAATGGTATAATTGTAATAACTGTTGTGGGAATGTGAGGGTATCGCCACAACATATTGTGGATTTATATTGATTGGAGAATGTTTATGTGCGCGAAGATTTTGGTAGTTGACGATGAGCAGCCGTTGGTAGAATTACTAACTGCAAACCTCGAGAGAGAAGGCTATGAAGTTATTTCCGCCGTTGATGGACAGACGGCTATCGATCTGGCATTACGTCAAAAACCGAATCTGATACTCCTCGACTGGATGATGCCCGGAAAGAGCGGACTCGATGTCTGCCGCGAGCTTCGTCCGAAGACGAATGCCCCGATCATCATGGTTACTGCAAAGGGCGAGGAGATCGATAAGATTCTTGGTCTGGAGATCGGTGCGGATGACTATATCACGAAGCCTTTTAGTCCTCGTGAGGTATTGGCACGTGTGAAGGCGCAGCTTCGTAAGGTTGAGCGTAGTGCGAATGATTCTTCTTCTAAGGAGAATGTCATTCGGATCGGTGAACTGGAAATTGATAAGGCGGCATATCAGATCCGTCGCGGCGGTGTAGATGTTGCTCTGACTTTCCGTGAATTCCAGCTTGTACTTTTCCTGGCGGAGAATGCAGGACAGGTATTCTCTCGTGAAGCGCTTTTGGAGCACGTTTGGGGCTATGAGTATTTTGGAGATGTGCGTACAGTAGACGTTACCGTTAGACGTACAAGAGAAAAGCTTGAACCGGATCAGAATAACTACAAGTATATTTTGACCAAACGCGGTGTCGGATACTATTTTGATAAAGCACAGTAAGCAGCGGGGTTGTTGTCTTGACTGGTTTAAGATTTAGGTTAAATATATGGGACCGGGTTTTGGAACCCGTTCCCATGCTTTTTATCGGGCTTGTAATCGGTGCGCTGATCGCAGGCCTTGTTGTCTATAACTGTTTCTGGGCATCTTTCTATCGCAAGAAGAGAAAAATGATGTTCCTCAATGCAGCAAACGGCGTCTCGAATTCAGTTATGAATATCGTTCAGATGGGCGTAGTGGCTTTCACCGAATCCGGAATGCTGCTTTTCAATAACAAGACATGCCTAAAGAAACTGCGCGTGGAAGAACTGCCGCAGTCATTTTCCGATTTCGTTCAGCAATTCATACCAGACAAAGAGATAATGATCAAGCTCCGCCTCTATGAGTCTCTTCTTGATGATGAGAAGAAGCCGGAGAGCGATGAAGAAATCATTGAGACGGAAAAGATCGAGTCAGTTACGACACGTGTGGAGATCCACAACCGAATCATCCAGTTCCATTTTTCCAAGCCGTTTTTCCCTCAGTCGACACTTAGAGGATGGGTCGTTGTACTTGAGGATGTTACGACCGCTGCCAGACAGGAGATGCAGAGAAGACTTTTCGTATCGACGGTGTCCCATGAGTTGAAGACCCCACTGGCTACGATCAACGGATATTCCGAGTCGCTGATCGATTGGGGCCTGCGTGAAAAGCGTCCGGACCAGATCTTCAATGATGTGATGAAGATCAATGAAGAGAGCCAGCGTATCACGGCGATCATCAGCAACCTGACATTCCTTTCTCAGATCGAGAATAATAAAGAGAAGATCAACATGACAGTCTATAAGATCGATAAGACTGTTGAAGAAGTATGCCGCGACTATCAGGATGAGGCGAAGAAGAAGGGCATCCGCTTGTATTATCAGAGCCTTACAAGAAATATGCCCCCGGTCTTCGGCTGCCAGAGCATGATGATGCAGATGGTGGGCAACCTGATCAACAATGCGCTGAAGTATTCGCCTAGAAATACCGGGATCTGGGTATATGTTCAGGCACATGAAAACAATGTATCGATCAAGGTACAGGACCAGGGAAAGGGCATTTCCAAGCAAGATCGGGACAAAGTATTCCAAGCTTTTTTTCGCGTGGATGAGACAGGTTCACGTGCGGCAGGAGGAAGCGGACTGGGCCTTGCCATCGTGAAGATGATGACAGAAGTACAGGAAGGCTCCATCAGCCTGGTATCCCGGACGGCAGAAGAGGACGAGAGCATGCGTTCGGAGGTCGGAAGCGATTTCTATATCACAGTGCCGACCGCGGAAACCGTATTCCGTGAGACGCTGACCGGAGTAAGAGAAGGCGCTGAGCGGGAAGAAGTGCTTTACCGTAAGGCAAAGCAATACATGGATAAAGTCAATAATGATGATTATGACCTTGGATTTAATCTGGCAGAGGTGAAGCCGGGCGATGAGGAAAATCTTTTGATCTCGCATCTCATATTTATAGATGATTGTGATATTATAGATGAGGCTGAGCCACAGGCAATGACTCTGGAACAGAGCGCCGGAGAGATTCCACCTGAGTACATAGAGCAGGAGGAGTATAATGAAGATCCGGTAACACCTGAGTATAGTTATGTCCCGTCGGAGCAGGAAGTTGTTCAAGAAACAGTTCCTGAATATGTTCCGCAGGCTCCTACGGAGGTCGTTCCACAGGTCATTTCGGAAACTATTCCGGAAGCTATGCCGGAAACTGCTCAAGCGGTCGTCCCGGAAGTCATTCCGGAAGTTGCTCCTGAGGTGGTGCCGGAGTATTCCGCTCCTGTTGAGCAAGCTTCTGCTCCGATACCGGAGAGCGAAGAATTGGTGCCGCTGGTGAAATTAGAGACAGCGAAACTGGTACCGGATCCGCCGGCACTTCGTAAGCCGATCTTGAGCAAGGAAACCATCGGCACGCAGAATGCTGAGAAGCGGAAGAAGTCCAGGGCAAAGACCATGGCTGACAAGAAAGCAGGAAGTTCCGGTGCGAAAGCATCGAAACGTGACGATATAGAGAAGAAAGAGAGCCGTAAAAAGGCAGATGATACAGTTTCAGTGCCCAGCATGTTGAAGCGCATCATTGCCGAAGAGGGGACGCAGGAGACGGCGGTCAAAGAGCCGAAAGAGGCGAAGGCTCCACAGCGGAGCATGCTGTATGAAATGACCAGTCCGACTGTAAGCGAAAAGACGGCTGAAAAAGAGTAAAAGAGGTAGTGAAAATATGTCTAGATATAGGATTCATGGTGGAAAGAAGCTGGAAGGAGATGTCAGCGTCAGCGGAAGCAAAAACGCGGTCTTAGGTATCCTTGCTGCAGCCATGATGCTCGATGGCCCTTGTAAGATCGAGAATGTACCGAATATTGTCGATGTTCAGGCCATGTTGGAGATATGCGAAACACTTGGCGCGAAGATCACACCTTGTGGAGAGGGTATCTACGAGATCGATCCGACGAATATCAACACATACGAAGCAACGAATCCGAAAGTTAAGAATATACGTGCATCATACTATTTGCTCGGTGCTTTGCTCACACGCTTTAGAAAAGCAACGATGTACATGCCGGGCGGATGCAATTTCGGAACCAGACCGATCGATCTGCATCTGAAGGGTTTCCGTAAAATGGGTGCGACCGGTACAAGAGCGACAGATATCCGTGATGGTATCATCCGTATCGTTGCAGAAGAACTTACCGGTGCGCATATTTTCCTCGATGTTGTCAGTGTCGGCGCGACGATCAACCTGATGCTTGCCGCGACCAAGGCTGTGGGCATGACGATTATTGAGAATGCGGCAAAAGAACCGCACATCGTTGATGTTGCCAACTTCCTGAATGCTATGGGTGCCAATATTAAGGGTGCCGGTACGGATACGATCCGTATTAAGGGCGTTCCGGTACTCCCGGGCGGTTATTCTTATTCCGTTATTCCGGACCAGATCGAGGCCGGCACATATATGATCGCTTCCGCTGTGACCCGCGGAAATGTAACGATCCATAACCTGATCCCGAAACACATGGAGCCGCTGACTGTGAAGATGGTCGAAATGGGCTTTGACATCGAGCAGGGCGATGATTGGATCCGTGTTTCCATCGATGACGATGTAGAGCTTGAACCTACCAACTTTAAGACTAGTCCGTATCCGGGATTCCCGACAGACCTTCAGCCACAGGCAACGGTCCTTCTTTGTCAGGCGGCCGGCATGAGCCGTATGCACGAAAATGTCTGGGATAACCGTTTCCAGTATGTTTCCGAATTGCAGTCCATGGGCGCGTCTATCTCAGTAATTGACCGATGCGCGCTGGTCAACGGACCTTGCACATTCTGTGGTGCAAGTGTAACAGCTCTCGACCTTCGCGCAGGTGCAGCTATGGTCCTGGCAGGCCTGGCAGCAGATGGTGTGACGACGATCTCGGCAGCAAACCGCATCGACCGCGGATACGAAAATATCGTGGAGAAACTTCGCGGTATTGGCGCAGAGATCGAGCGTTTGGAAGGTGACGAAGACCAGTACCACCCTATGGATGACGAGTGATTTTGGAGAGGGCATCTATGAAATCCGATTCCATAACGATCACGC
>JAFZZM010000032.1 GCA_017615755.1 Clostridiales bacterium
GGCCTGTCGGCCGGGGCCCGCGCCAGCCGCTTTTGGCGCATAAAAACACCCCGCCGGGGGAGTGCTCGGGCGAAGCAGATGGTAGCTTCGAGGGAGACAGAGCACTCGACACAGCGGGGCTTATTCGGTCAGGCGACGTGAGTGTAGCACGTCCTTATCTTTCCTGTACGGCGATAGTCGATCGTTTCTGGATGTTCTTTAAGACGTCATCGAAGCTGGTCCAGCCGAAGAGGTAATGGTGCGCTTCATCGACGACGATGTCCGTGATCGCGCCGTCGATCGTCTTGCAAGAGGAGACGGAAGAGATGAGTGCTTCGAGAGCATCAACATCTTCCTCACGGAAAACATACGGTTCACTGCCGAAGCCGGACGGGTCTTCCTTATACTGTTTCAAAACTTCTCCGGCGAGCTCCATCTCTGACTTACAGTTGGAGTGGAATGCATTCTTATTGACAGGCAGCGTATTCGTGTTGTAGCTGAGTGAACGCTGGTTTTCTTCCTCGAGGAGGAAACGGATGAAATCCCAGGCCGCATCCGGATCAGAAGCGCATTTGGTGATGGACATCGCGACCTGACCGTTTACGAGCATGTCTGTACCTTCATTCGTCGGATAACCCGTGAAGATCGTCTTGGAACCGACCTTCGGCTCCTTGAGGAAGCAATAATCTTCCAGGTCGCGCATGATGATATTGCATGCTGCGTACTGACCCTCGACATAGAGCTCGTAGTCATCCCAGTAACGGCCTTCGTAGAAATTGCTGTTATTAGGAGAGGTCGGCAGTGTGTCGCCACTTTCTTTAACGGCATCGAGCAGGTCCTTAAAAGCATCTGTCTCGAAATTGACTTTGCGGTTTGCGTTATCGACGAACCGGGAAGTCGACGCCCCCAGCCATGTTACTAGAAGATCATCGGCCGGATACTTCGGCAGGAACATTCTCGTCTCCGGGAGCTTTTCCTTCATTGTCATTGCATCCTGGAATGTCCACTTTTCCTTGGCGCCCTCGTAGAAACTGTTGACCGCCATGCCTTCGAGCGTGTAGGTGAGCGGGATGGAGTACATTTTGCCGTCTTCCGTTTCAAAAGCACTGAAGATGTTCGTGTAGTATTCGTCTTTGTTGATCGTGCTGTCGGAGGACAGATAGGTCTTCAGATCAAGAAGTGTCTTATCGTCAGAGAAATCGGAAAGCGACGAGAAGCCGACGAGGATATCCGGACCCGTTCCTCCGTACAGATCGTCGAGCATCGTTTCAGCACTTTCGTGCATGATGGTCGCCTTGGTTTGATTCGAATAACCGAGGGAAGGCTTACTATAATCGACGACCTCAATGCGTGCTTTGCCGTTCGGATCGGAATTGTATTCATTGACCTTATCCATGAACGTGGAATCCGTAACGTCACACACACCCATCTTGAGAAGTGTTTTTCCCGCATTCGGATTCTTATCCGTGCTGCGCTGTACTTTCACGACGGCCATGCGGGAGTAGAGGTCATCGCTGCAGTGAATGGCGAGATCGAAAATGTCGCCTTCCACGAGAAACTTGAAAAAGATCATGGAATCTTCCGATTCAACGACAGCATCGTCAATTTCCAGCGCAGTAAAACTCAAGTCCGTGTCCTGCCAGGACAGAACAGGTGTCATGGTACCGTTGGCCAGATCGAGTTTCTGTACGCCGGAAACGTCGAAAGAATAGCTGTCATAACGATCGTGGAGCGAATTGAAAAACTCCTTGTTGACGCCGAACTCTTTGCCGACGAGTTCGCCGGTGTTCACATCGACTTCCTGGATCGCCGGCGTATTTCCGAACATGTAGACAGCGTACCACTTGCCGTTGTCATAGAGCATCTGACCGTTGAGGTCTTTCTTTTCCACTTCGTTGATCTTTTTGCCCTGGTTGTTGAAGAGGTAGAACTTGCCTTCGCAGGAAACGAGCAGGTTGCCGTTTTCAACATAGTAGACCTGCATGTGATCAAGCTTGGAAGCACCTTCCAGCTCGAAGTCGCGGACCTTTTCACCCTTGGAATTGATGACGAAAAGATATGGAACAGAGACGCAGGTCGACCAATCCATGACGTGGGTGACGACCAGGATCTCGCCGTTTCCGATGTCGAACGCACGGTGGAACTGCGTATCCTCACCCAGCTTGATCGCGTTGAGATTGTTGCCGTCCATGTCGAAGATCTGCAGACTGTTGTAGCAATACTCGGCCTGCATCTCCAGGTATCTCTCATATGTCTTATCGTTATTCAGATCCATGGAGTTCATCTCCTTCTGGACATCATCCGGGATCACGATATTTACAAAGACATTGGCCAGGATCAGGCCGCCTGCCGAGGTGAGTTCATTGAACTGCGTTCGTTCGATCTGTCTGTCGTCAGGTACCTTGACTTTAAGCTCCGCAGTGGTAGTGGTGTAATACGCATCGTCCGCACCCAGGGTACGTACCGGATTCTGCTTCAGTTCTTTTCCCGCACGGCCTCTGGAAGAGCCGTCATCTGAAGCGTCCGTTCCCTTGGTGTCGCCATTGTCGCCGTCTTTTCCGTCATCGCCATCTTTGTCTGCGGTGTCGGTGACGTTGCTTTTGCTCGTGCTGTCGTCTTTGCCGTCGTCCTTCTTGGATTTCGAGCGGCAGGCTGCCATCGGCAGGACCATTCCTGTTGCCAGTGCTACTGCGCAGATCTTTCTGATCGTCTTTTTCATTTCCTTTTTCCTCCAAAGTTTTCTGTCTGTTTCTCAAAATGTCTGTTTAGGTTTGTGATCATTTTCATCACTTCAATTGGTTAACTTACTGCTTTGATCGGTATTCCTCTTTTCATTGTTTTCAACGCTCCTGAACGATAAGAGTCGTTCTGTTCTGAATGTTCTTGCATACGTCATCGATCGTTCTCTGGCCGGCGAAGAATGCCGCGGCTTCTTCGAGTACGATGTTCAGCACGTCGTTGTCGATCTGCTTCGAAGTCTCAACAGATGAGATCAGGGAAGCGAGCTTATCGGCATCAGCCTGCGTCAGAACGTTCGGCTTATATTCCTGTTCATTTCCGGAACTCTTCCTGTAATCTTCGGCGAACTTTTCACTGACCTTGATCTCGGTCGTGCAGTTTGTGTAGAATGCTTTTTTGCTGACCGGGAATGTCTGCATGTTGAAGCTCAGTTCGCGCTGCACGTCTTCACCAAGGAACGAGCGGATGAACTCCCAGGCCAGCTCCGGATTCGATGCTGTTTTCGTGATCGACATCGCGATCTCGCCAAATGCGGTCATGCCCATGCCTTCTTTTGACGGATAGCCGGTAAAGATCACATTCGCGCCGTAGTTGTTGTTCACCAGTGCCGCGTAATCATCAAGGGAACGAAGCGAGGTGTTGCAGGATGCGACCATGCCCATAAGGAAGAGCATGTCATCGTTGAGGTGACCAGTTGAAGATAACGGCATATCTGAGATTCCGTCGGTTGCCGTTGAACCCGCATTCTCCGGCTCGCCGTATTTTTTCACTGCCTCGAGCATCGCCTTGAACTCATCCGACTCGAAGTTGACCTTCTGGTTCACGTTGTCCACGAGCTTTTCGGTCATGGCGTACATCCATCTGGTGAGCATCTCCTTGTACTCAATCTTCTGCATGGCCTGCACGTCATCCGGAACGGCAGCGGCAACAGCATCCAGATCTGCGAATGTCCACTTTTCCTTGGCGCCCTTGAACGAGGAATTGACCGCCATACCATCGATCGTGTATGTGATCGGAAGTGAGAAGAGCTTGCCATCCGTTTCAAAAGCACTGATGATGTTCGTAAAGTAGTCGTCTTTGTTGATGGTGTCGTCGTTATCGAGGAACGTCTTCAGGTCGAGTAATGTGTTGTCATTATTAAACTGCGATACTTCGGAGAATCCGACAAGGATATCCGGGGCCGTGCCGCTTAAAAGATCGAGCGTCAGTTTGCCGGCGCTCTCGGCGAGACGCTGTGTCGAACCGGTGATGTCCCAATAATCGCTTGAGTTTGCAGAGTAGTCGAAGATCTCGACACGCGCATGGTTTTCAGGGTTGGTGTTGTACGCGATGATCTGATCGAGAAATAACGAATCGTCGATGCCGTCCACGCCCAGTCGCAGCACTTCCTTGCCGGCGTGCGGATTCTTATCGGCGCGAGTGATTTTGACGACGGACATTCTGTTTCCGACGCCGCCCTTTTGGTCCATCGCGGTGCGGGCTTCTTCTTCGTTGTATTCCATCTTGAAGAAGACCATGGAATCTTCGGACTCGATCCGTCCGCCCTCGGTCTTAAGATTTGCCGAGTTGATGTCGGTATCTTTCCAGTTGAAGACCATGGTTGAGCTTCCGTCGGTCATATCGTACTTTTCGATTCCGTTCGTGTTCATCAGGAAGCAGTCACTCACACCCTGCTTGAGTGAGAAGATCTTGTCGTCGACCTTGATCGGATCGCCGACCAGTTTGCCGGTACCGACTTTGAGCTCCTGCACGAGCGCGGAATAACTGTCTGATTCGTACTTCGGCATCACGGCGTACCACTTGCCGTCAGAGCAGAACAGCTGGCCGTTCAGGTCCTGGTTCTCGATCTTGTTGATGAGCTTGCCCTGCGGATCCAGAACGAAGATCTGTCTTGTGGCGGCGAGCAGGATGTTGCCGTTACTTGCCACATACACATGCACATCGTTGAGCGGTTCTTTTATATCGATGTTGATGTCGCGGACTTTTTCGCCGGTTGCGGAAAGTACAAAAAGCTTCGGTGTCGTGGAGCAGTCTTTCAAGTCCAGTTTTCCTGTGACGACCAGGATCTCTCCATCTTCGAGTGCAAAAGCACTTGTGAATTCTGCGCCGTTTTCGATTTCGACTGTGCCGAGGTTGTTGCCTTCGAGATCGAAGAGCTGCAGGCTGTTTGTGGAGTATTCTTCACAGATCTTGTTGTAGCGATCCCACTCGGCTTCATTATCGAGGTTCAGCTTATACATTTCCGCTTCGACTTCGGCCGGCTTCTTAAACTCAATATGTACGTTTGAAAGTACTCGCTCGCCGACAGCGTAGGCGCTGGTGAATTCGGTGTAAAGGATCTCTTTTCCGTTCGGGACATTGACTTTCATCTCAGCGATGTTGGCGTTAAAGAATGCATCGCCTTCTTCAATGATACGTCCTTTTTCTTTTCGTGTAAGTTCCGGAGCATTGGCAGAAGGTTTACTTCCATCAGTACCGCCATTGCCGTTTTCCGGTGAAGTGGAACCGTTTTTGTTATTCTTGCTGCAAGCCGCCATCGGCAGGACCATGCCCGTCACCAGCGCTGCTGCAAGTACACTTCGGTATATTTTCTTCATTGTCTTCCTCCTTGGTGTCGATTGTGTTTTTCTGGCTCCATTGTAGCGGATGTTATTATTTTTTGAGTGAAAAAAGTGTCACCTGAAATAAAACAGTTACAAACGTAGAAAAAAGCACCGGAACTAGTGCTTTTTCCTACGAAATTATGGTTAGCATGGAGGGGGTAGTTGTAAGGAGGGGGTGTGGAAGCGGACCTTGGTAATCCGCTTCCACGATATGAAATAAAATAGAAGATATTATGGAGGGGAAATTCCCCTATCAGAGGGTTTGGAGAAGTGGGTTACTTGGTGTTTGGCTGTGCCATCGCCCTCTGACAAATTCATTGTCGCATTGCCGTATGACTTTGAAATGACGCGAAGGTGAGTATTCTGTCACATGGGGGAGCGCGCCGCGGCTCGCGTTAGTCGGTGACAAAATTATCACGTTTTTTTGTGAAATGTTGGCTATACTTGCGTTGTAATCCAAACGACAACACTGTTATGCATTATAAAGGAGAACGATTATGAAAAAACCTATTAAAGTTGTCGCCGCGATGCTCGCGGCAACGATGGCGCTTTCGATGGCGGCATGCGGAAAAGATTCCAAGGAGACGGAGAAAAAGTGGACGGCCCCGTCCGGAACGGGCGAGACAACCGTGGCGACGACTGCGGAAGAAACGACTACTGCAGAAACTACCGCGGCGGCCGACGGGTCCGACGCATCCGGCGCGGACGCGAACGCAGACGGAAACGCAAATTCCGGCTCCCTCCAGTTGAAAAACCTGAAGGGCGCGGTGCCGGAGCCGAACTGCAAGATCGAGTTCAAAAAGCAGGAGGATCGTTACCACTATAATATGGATCTGACTTTAGATACCGAGAACAACACGATCGGCGGCCACGTCGAGTTAACCTTCTTTAACGACTCCGACAAGGACTGGGAGAAGCTCTGCCTGCGCGATTATTCGAGCCTTTTCATCAACGCGCAGACTGCGGGTTATGACGGCGCGCTCGACACAAACGGTGCGCTCACGAAGATCGAAAACATCACGGACGGAAGATCAAACGAGACGCTCAAACTGGACCGCGAAACGGATGTTTCCGTTGTCTGGCTTTCTCTTTCAAAAGCACTTGCCCCGGGGGAAAAGATGACTCTTTCTTACGATTTCGAAGCGAAGATCCCGACCGTTGCCGACCGCTACGGCGTGGACGACGGTGTGTTTAATATAACTAACTTCTATCCGATCCTCGCCGAATACACCAAAGACGGCTGGTCACACGAAAAATACTACGGCTGCGGCGAGTGCTTTTTCTCCGAGATCTCGGACTACGACGTAAAGATCACGACAAAAGATGACATGGTGCTCCTGACGACCGGCCTGGAAAACGGCGAAGAGAAGAAGGACGGCATGAAGACGCAGAGCTTCCACGCGGACTGCGTGAGAGATTTCGTGTTCTGCGCGAGCAGCAAGTTCAAGCTCGTCGAGGGCGACTACAAAGACACGCACATCCGCGTGGCCTACACCGAAGACGACCTGCCGGAAGCCAACAAGATGCTCGCCGACGAAAGCCTGCGCGCCGCGGTCGACTCGCTCAGTGCTTTTGGCGCGGCATTCGGCGAATACCCGTACAAAGATCTCGAGGTCATCATCACGCCGATCTCCGCGGGTGGCATGGAGTACCCGAACCTGGTCATCATCACGAAGAACGTGGACAAGGAGACGGCCGCGGACACGGCTTCTTTCAAAGAACTGTGCAAGAACACGGCGGATTACATCGTTTCGCATGAGATCGGCCACCAGTGGTTCATGGGCATCATCGGCAGCAATTCCGGCATGCAGCCGTGGCTCGACGAGTCGTTCGCGTCCTACACGGAAATCGTCTACGATCTCTATGTGTACCCGGATTCCGGCCGTTACACGCCGCCGACGGATGAGGAGCTCGAAGCTGCCCGCAAAGCAACGGAGGATTTTATCAAGCAGCAGGAGGGTGGCGGTGATGACGCCGTCGCGCCGGTCTTTGCGTTCCATTCCATGTTCTTCAATGAAACTACCGCGAAGTTCCTGAAAGCTCAGGGCCTGACCCCGGTCAACCGCGCGTACTACGCTTATCCGGACGATTTCACCTACGTCGAATCGGTCTACCAGATCGGCAAGGAAGCCATTTTCAACATCGGCGAGACGCTCGGCCGCGACGAATTTTACGGCATCATCCGCGAGTATATCCAGCGCAATGCGTTCACCAACGCCGACCAGAGCGACTTCTTCGAAGTGCTTTATGAACTCGCCGGCACCGACAACGAACAGCTGAACGAGATGATGGCCGCTTACTTTGACGAGAACGGCCAGCCGCAGAAGGTGTCATAATTTCAACGCCGTTGGCCGCTGGCTGCGCTTCTGCCCGAAAAGCACTGGCGCGCCGCGGCTTTTTTTGCGCTGCGTGGGGGAATGGAAGCCGCAGTCGCTCGATCTGTCGCAAGGGCGAGTGCTTTTGGAGACAGAAATGGAGACAAACGGCGAGAGTCTCCATAACTGTATCCCGGGAGGGTGTTTTGAGCGACAGAAATGGAGACAAACGGCGAAAGTCTCCAGAACTGTATCCCGGGAGGGTGTTTTGAGCGACAGAAATGGAGACTTTTGGCTCGCGCACGCCCGCGCGCATATGTGACTAAACTATCATGATTTTTTGCGGCGGGTTGCGGTATACTTTATCCGTACAATGAGACTTTTGCGAAGCGGCCGTGCGGCCGCGGTCAAGTGACATTTATGAAACACTTATGAAGTAGAAAGAAGTAAAAAGGAGAAAGAAAATGAAGAAACCAATCAAGTGGCTGGGTGTGATCCTGGCGGCCTCGATGATGCTTCCGGCTGCGGGCTGTAGACTGAAATCGCGCGACGAGTCGAAGTCGCCGAGAAAGACGACTGTGGAAGATACAGAAGAGACCGACGAGGAAGAGACCGAAAAGACTAAGAAGACAAAAGCGACGACCGAGGAGACCGAGGACGAGTCGCAGGAGACAAAGGATACAAAGAATACAAAAGCAACGGACGACCCGAGCGATCCTACGGACTCGACGAAGGCTACGAGTGCCACGTCCGATTCCGACGCACCGCCGCTTCTGGGCTCCGTTCCGGCAGAGAACTGCAAGATCGAGTTCAAGAAAGAAGACCAGCGTTACCACTACGACATGGATCTCAAACTCGATGAGAAAGAAAACACGATCGGCGGCCACGTCGAGTTTGCCTTCTTTAACGACAGCGACGAAGACTGGGACAAGCTCTGCCTGCGCGACTACTCCAGCCTTTTCATCGACGCAGCTACTGCCGGCTACGATGGCGCGCTCAAGACAAACGGCGCGACCACCAAGATCGACAACATCACCGACGGCAGATCCGGCTCGACGATCAAGATGGAGCGTGACAAGGACGTTTCCGTTGTATGGCTTACGCTTGAAAAGAAACTCGCACCGGGCGAAAAGATGACATTGTCTTACGACTTCGAAGCGAAGATCCCGACCGTTGCCGACCGTTACGGCGTCCAGGACGGTGTGTTTAACGTAACTAACTTCTACCCGATCCTCGCCGAATATACCAAAGACGGCTGGTCACATGAAAAATTCTACAACTGCGGCGAGTGCTTTTATAGCGAGATCTCGGACTACGACGTAAAGATCACCACAAACGATAAGATGATCCTCCTCACCACAGGTCTGGAGAACGGCGAAGAGAAAAAGAACGGCAAGGTCGTACACAGCTACCACGCCGACTGCGTAAGAGATTTCGTATTCTGCGCAAGCGAAGATTTCATAATCGTCGAGGGCGATTACGAAAACACACACATCCGCGTTGCCTACGTGAAAGAAATGGACGGCGACATCGAGCAGGTTCTCGCGGACGAATGCCTCCGCGCCGCCAAAGACTCGCTGAAAGCATTCAACTCCGCTCTTGGCGAGTATCCGTACAAAGATCTCGAAGTCGTTCTCGCGCCGATCGATGCGGGTGGTATGGAGTACCCGAACCTTGTCATCATCACGAAGGAAATTCCGGAAGGCCTCGAGAACAATAAGGACTACATGGATTTTTACATTTCTTATCTCGCGGATAGCGTCGTTTCCCATGAGATCGGCCACCAGTGGTTCATGGGCATCGTCGGCAGCAACTCCGGCACACAGCCGTGGCTTGACGAATCCATCACATCCTTCACCGAGTACATTTACGACATGGCCGTAAATCCGGGCAATGTGCATAACGATGCGGATATGTTCAAGCAGGGCAGTCGCGATGATTTTGAGAATATGCTGAAACAAAATGACTTTGTCCCGATCAACCGCTCGTACTTCCAGTTCTCACAGGAGGTCGCGTACATCTACGGAGCATACACATTCGGTAAAGAGGCTTGCATCGAAATGAGCGACGCTGTCGGCCTCGAGAACTTCTACGGAATCCTCCGCGAGTACGTCCAGCGCAACGCGTTCACCAACGCCGACCAGACGGATTTCTTCTCCGTGCTCTACGAGCTCGCCGGCAAGGACAACGAGGAGCTCAACCACGTGATCGAAGTCTTCTTCGACGAGTCCGTCCAGCCTGACAAGATCGCGTAAGCTTTTTCTGCTCCAAAAGCACTTGCCCGGTGTGGGGAGCAATATAGTGATTTTAGAATAGTGAACCCACGTGGGTGCCTCGAACTTCAAACGGCGAGGCATCCACGTTTTTTATTCTCAACTTTTCCTTGCCGAAATATTCTCGTTAAAGAACTGCATCCGGTACTGGCGCGGCGTGTACCCGGTGGTGCGCCGGAAAAAGTCGATAAAGTGGCTCTGCGAGCAGAAAGCCAGGGAATACGCGATCTGCGAATAGGTGTAATCGGTACGGATCAGAAGCGCGCGTGCGGTATCGATCCGGCGGCGCATCAGATACGCGACGAAAGTTTCACCCATTTCTTTCTTGAAGAGCGCCGCGAGGTAAGTCGCAGACATCCCGGTATGCGCCGCAAGATCCGACAGCGTAATGCGGGAAGTGAAGTGGGCATCGATGTAGTCGAGACAGTCGCTGATAATGCGCGAATGCACTGCGGTCGCACGCGCGCGCTGCACCATCTCGACCATCTTGGTCCAGAACTCACGGTTGAGGTTCTGGATCTTCTTGATCGACTGCGCCACATCAGCCTGCTGGATATAAAGGTCACTGCAGGAATACACCATCTCCTGCGGAACACCGGCCTCGATAGCATACCGCGTCGCGAGCCCCGTGTTGACGATAAACAGATACCGGAAATTCCGAAGCGGATCGGAAGAAAGCTTGCCTTGCATTTCCGAATCCAGAACCCACACCGACTCTTCGACTGCCTCCATGTCGCCCTGCATCAGAAGATGAAAACGACGGCTCTCGCGCTCGTAGGTAGTATGCTTGAAATCCCGCTCGCTGTTCTCGCGAAGAAGCATCAGGATCTCACTGTTCGGGATCAGTGTCTGCGGTTCTTTGGCAGCGCTTCGCTTCAGCGACGCCACACGCCGCTCGTTCGCCGCACCCCTCTTTGCCGGTGCCCCCGCCGCCGCTGCCTTTTTCTTTCTCTCCGCCATAAAATGCATTCCTTTATCAACATAGAATCATGACAAAAATCATAATATCATTGTATATCGGGAAACCGCGAAAATCTATATTCTTACTTAGAAAAAGAAAGACACCAGTGCTTCTGGACAGCGGAGGAGAGAAACAGATGGATATACTTTTTGCGGAAGGTTCAGATAAGAAATGCGTGCAGCTTCTGGACGAGACAATGAAGGATCTCGCGCTGGACGAACTCGTCACGCGGCTGACGACGGTCCCGGAGGAGAAATCGATCCTGCGGGCGATCATGTCGCGCATCCCGCAGAACCCTGAGGACATCCGCTACCGCCAGAGCATCATGAAAGATCTGACCGAACAGCCAGAGCTTCGCGCGGCGCTTTACGAGGCGCTGCCGATGATCAAGACCATGAAGGATCACGCGGGCACGCGCCGTGCGGTCAGCGACTCCGACAATGCGCTTTACACGCTGCTTTCCGACCTGCGCACGCTGTCGGCGTATGTCAAAACAGTCAAATATCTCGACGGGGAACTCGCCCGCTTCGAGCTCAAATCCCCGGCGCTCGTCAAACTCAAAAATGACATCCACGCGATCATGGCGACCGAAGATTTTACCACCGCCGAAGAAGACATCGCGAAGATGCTCGAGGACCTGTCCACCGTCAAAAGCGCCATCATAGGAATCAATTTTGCGCCGGACCTGACGATCGAGTCGATCGCCGCGATCGAATTCCTCCCGTACCAGACCGCGTCAAAGTACAAGTTCGCCCAGTTCGCAGCGATCTTCGGTCCGATCATCCAGGCCGGCCAGGGCGCCATGGCGCTCACGAAGACCCTCGGCGGCCGCTCTTTCAACTACGAAGACCCGCTCCTCGCGCGGATGGCGCCTTTTATCGAAAAGCACTTGAAGCGGCATTTCACGGATATCAAGAAGACGATGGCGAAGTACACGAAGATGGACAACCGCATGTTCACCGAAATGTACGAAGGACTGACCTTCTATCTGCTGTGCGCGAAGTTTGCCGAGACGCTGAAAGAACAAGGATATGAAACTTGTATCCCTCAGATTGAGGAGATTCCGGACCATTCGCTGGAACTACAGGATTTTTACAACATCCGGCTCGCGATCCTCGGCTACAAAGAGATCGTCAAGAACGACTTCCGTTTCTCGGATGAGGAGAAGCTTTTCATCCTGACCGGCCCGAACCGCGGCGGTAAGACGATCCTCGAACAGGGCATCGCCCTGATCTCCCTGATGGCCTCACTCGGCCTTTACGTCACCGCGCATTCCTTCCGCGGCCTGCCGTTCAAAAACATCCTCACGCACTTCCCAATCGACGAGAACCTGACGATCAACTACGGCCGACTCGGCGAAGAAGCCAAGCGCGTCCAGACCATCGCGAGCGAAGCCGATGCCAACACACTGGTCATCTTTAACGAGACCTATTCGACGACCTCGTCGACCGACGCGCTCTATCTCTCGCAGGACCTCCTGCACATCCTGAAAGACATCGGCGCCGCCGTCATCTTCAACACGCACATCCACGAACTCGCCAGAAGCATCCCCGAAATGAACGAGTGGGAAGGCCCCGGCAAGATCGTCAGCATCGTGATGGAGATCCGCGGCGACGTCAACACCTTCAAGCTCAAGCGCAGCGAGCCCGACAACTGCTCCTACGCCCGAAACATCGCCCTCAAATACGGCATCACGTACGAGCAGATGAAAGAGAAGAGCCACGCCGGCGCCGCAGGTGCAACTGCCACAGCTAAATAACCCCGCGTGCACGAGTTCTCTTTCCTATTGAAAAGCACTTGGCGGCATGATCGGCCCTAATCCACTGTCCATGCCGTCACATATCAAGTAACTGACGGCATGATCGACCACAAACAGGCATCTGTGCCGTCAAGTATCAAGTGCCTGACGGCATGATCGACCACAAACAGCCATCCATGCCGTCACATATCAAGTGCCTGACGGCATGATCGACAACTAACAGCCATTTGTGCCGTCAAGTATCAAGTGCCTGACGGTATGATTAACCATTAACAGACAATCATGCCGCCGCACTACAAAAAAATGACGGCATGATTCGGTGTAAAAGATCATCTCTGCCGTCATGCACCCAAAAATTGACGGCACAAACCAACACAACCCCTGTATCATGCCGCATCGAACCACGCCCCAACAAAATGAAGCGCTCCCGATTCTGTGTTATACTATCCCCAAGGGAAAAGAAATAAATAGAGAAGAAGGAGCTAACCCCATGTATTTGAAATCAAAAGCACTGGTTGCTTACAAGGTCAAGAACATTATCTTGATCATCTTAAGCATTCTCCAGATCGTCGCGCTGACCTACATCGCCCTCGACCTTCTGGTCTACTACAGAAACGACATCAACACAGCTCTGACCGCAAAAGCCATGCCCGGCGCGATCCGCGGCACCATCATCGGCGTCATCGTCCTGCTGTTCGTCAATCTGTCCCGAAAACTCATCGGCGACGCACGATTCTACTCCAGCTATTTTGAAGGCGACCTCAGCGGCCAGATCCCGATCAAAGACCTCGCCGAAGTCACCGGCCGCTCCGAATTCCGCGTCGGCCTCGAACTCCGGCTCTTCCGCATCCTCTACATGAAAAAATTCGAGATCAAGACCATCGACGGCATCAAGCAAGTCGAGCTCTTCAGCAAGAAGACCCTCTGCGAATGCAAGAACTGCGGCGCCGGCATCGAGAAAAAACTCTACTTCACCGGCCAGTGCCCGTACTGCGGCAGCCCCGACATCTTCGCCAAAGTTCTCGCAGGCGACCGCTTCTACAGCATCTCCAACGAAGTCAAGCAGGGCGTCAACCGTCCGACCTATTATGAGGGAAAAGCACTTGCCCTGAAGCGTGTGATGTCCGTCCTTCTGATCATCGTGTCCGCCTCGATCGCGGTGATCTCGTCCGCGATGGCCATCGACATGCTCACCAAATACAACGACAAAGAGTACCTGACCAAGATCCTCCTCGATCCGGACAGCAAGCTCCGCTCTTTCGACCTGATCAAAGCGGACATCCTGCACACCGTGATCCTCGGCGGCTTCTTCGCAGTACTCATGGTCATCCTGTTCATCCGCCGCCTCATGCGCATCCGCTACATCAACGCATCCGGCGCTTTTGCCAAGTTCTTCTCGAAATTCCAAAAGCCATTCATCCAGGCTGAAGAACTCAATACCATGAACGCATCTAGCGGCAAGAAACTCGGCAAAGTCCGCGGCGCCATCCGCAAAGGCTACCTCGACCACTGCACCCTCGAGGTCCACGACGCCATCCTCAAAATCGCTCTCGCCAAGAAGATCGTCAAGGATCACTGCCCGACCTGCGCCTCCCCGATAAACGGCGCCGTCGACGAGAACTACACCTGCCAGTACTGCGGCAACAAGATCATGGACGTCGTCGTAAAGAAATAACACCGCCCACGCTCCCGCCCCAAAAGCACTGCCGCGCAAACTTTGATCAAACAGAAAAGACGTGTCGGAAGAACAATCCGCACGTCTATCTTTTTATAGAGCTTCTGACATTTGATTGATTCGCTAAACGCATTAGAGCGAAAAGAAATTACTGAAGTACTGAATCGATAGATCCAAATTCCAATTTGATATGACAGATGTCATCTACGGACTCGATGCCCAGTTCATATGCTCTGACAAGATCTTGATAAGTTATTGTTACTGTGGTGTTGTTAGCTAATGTAAAATTGGCAGAGTTGTCATGGTACTCTAATTCGTCGAAATCGTTATCGTATTTGCAATGGAATGATTCCTCCAAATTGTAATACTTAAAAACACCTTCTGGACAATCAATAAAGTATCTTGGATCCTGTATAAAACATTTCCGACTTCTAAGCTTAATTAATAAGTCATCGATATCATTTTTTGCTTTGAGAAAAAACTTCTTTCGTATCTGAAGAAGATGATGAATGTTCGGTTTGGCTTGTGTAGCTTGTATATTGTCATCTAATTCTTTCAACGAATTGTATAATTCTGATTCTCGAGGTGAAGATTCATCGAAGGCATCGCTATATTGTTTATTAGTCAAATAGTAGAACATGAATGCACTCTTTCTGTATACCAATAACTGATATTCTCCATTTATATATGTCATAACATAGTATTCATTCAGTTCCGGTATACAAGTGTTGAAAGACTCTGAAAAAATGTAAATGGTTCTATCTTTGACTTTGGCGGAGACGCGTTTGTGCTCAGGATAGTTTCGAGAGTCGTTAAGTATTGATAAAAGGCGTTTTCTCTCTTTGTTTATTGCGCTGAGTAAATCAGGAAAAAAGAATTGAAAATCACCTGTTTCTTCAATTGAAGAATAGTTTTTCCATTTGTCTGCATCGTCGATTTCAGAATGATATGATGTCATTTCGCCATTTGAATTAGCCATCAAAATTGTTTCCACTTTGCTTGCTTTGTTCGTGAGTTGAATTATTCCCCGGCAGAGATATCGATCTGGATTATATTGTGTGGATAAAGAATTGTCTTCAACTTCGTAAAAATCTGCACCAATTGGATTTTTAATCATAATATTGCCAACAATGTATGGTAATGGTTTAATTTGCTTTTTCTTGTTCTGCTTTCTTTTATCTAGAATATCGAGCTTTTTAAATCCTCTTTTTTCAAGATGTTGATTTAATTCTGAGACAGTAAGGTCCTGTTCTTTACAGTGGACGCTGATCGTATCTGAAATGAAACGTTCACGAGGATCTGTCTCTGTATATAGCCCTGGTTGGTGAAGGTATCTATAAAGAGCTTCATCAACTTCACCAGGTCCGCATTTAAGAGCAACGCAAATGGCTATAATACAATCTCTTTTTTTGGTTGGCTTCGTCTGGTTTAGTATCTTTCGAAACATTTCATAATCAATTCCGACTTGCTTTGCAAGATTTTTGGTGGATAGTTCTCCTTTAAAGGTTTCATAAAGCTCCCTCTTTTCTTTGATAAAGCTTTTCCAGTCATCGTTATCATCTACTAATGATGCTGATTTGTTAATGGAGTCATATTCTATGTTGCTTATTGCTTTGTCATTCATCGGTGATCTCCTTATGATAGTTTTTACAGTACCTTAAGTATAAATATGTACTGAAAGTCTGTCTAGATATCTGGGACTAATTAAGTCCCAGATACTCTTGTAATCGATTCGAAGACGATCTATACTGCTTTCATCACGATAGAAAGGAGGGGCAAGATGAAAGAGAATGGAAATATCGGAAACAATCGTGTATATCGTATCGATGATTCTGAGTATGAGCCATACCGAGGGGAACAGAACATGATTGCCATGTTGTTGACGAAGATGCAGCGATTTGCGAATTCTAAAACTGGTAGAGTTTTATGTTCTGCTATTAGCGAAGCGAAAGACGCAGCGATAATAGCGTTCTGCGATGGAGTAAAAACCCGGATTCAGAGCAAAGATAACGATGATCATGATTTTTCGGAAGGAGAGGAAAAGTCGGAATGTATCGATGAGCGGCGTTGACTCTTTTGGCTATTCTTCGTCTTCGACCAATTTATAACATGCAGATAGCTGTTATCAGTTCGAAGAGGACGAAGTACTATCGATTGAGTCTGACGGATTGTCGATCCGATGAATGTGAGCGACGGTGGCACATATTCCGATATGCGTCACCGTCAATCTATACGATCAGGTGCAGAGGGTCTGATTCTGTAAAGCACGTTGGGGTTTCGCGTCAGAATCGGGCGCTGTTATAGAAATACATATCAGGAGGTGACTTTATGTCGCGATATTACAGTAATCATCGGGATTTTGAAGGAAGAGAGGGTGGATCTGGTCCAGGAGGCGGGGACGGTGAAGAGCCGAAAGTGGAACTGCACCTGGTTGACACGGAGAAGGCCTTTCGTGCTGGGTCGGTGAGAGCATCTTCGCTACGTTCGGAGACGGCTTGGCTGAGGGCTCTAAAGAAAGAGCGGGAGACGGTTATCCGTGAAACATTCGGGAAGAATGCAGATCCAGAGGAGTACACGCTGACGGATTGCCTCAAGGAGTTCAAGGCGCGGGCGGATGAGAAGAACCTGCTTGTTCATAGTGAGCTGATGCGGTTCAAAATTGCCGGCGAGGAATGGGGCACGCTGAAGGAACATGCACAGGCGTGTATTCGTGAGAAACGGCGTTTCCGTGAAGCCGTGGAACGATATGCAGATGAGAAACACGGGGAAGTGCTTTATGATATGCATTATTGGTATTACCAGGTGGAAAGCTTTATCGATGCCGCGCTGATCCTGCCGAATGCAGTGCTTTTGCTGAATCTAAGGGTGCCAAACCACGATTCCGTAGTGGATGAGGACGGGTACCTCTGCTGGCTGAATCCATACAGCGCGAAGTTGGAGAAGGAGAACATCCGCAACGAGCTTTTCAAACAAGAGTTGACTGTTCGAATGATGCTGTCTAGTGCAAAACTTGACGGATTCCGAGTACTCACGTCCTTGATCGTGGGCGGGGATGGATTCCAGTTTGTGAACCATGATACGGAAAACGTGACCAGCGGACGGCTGGCTGCATTTGAGAAGAGCCTTACGCTAGAGCATTCGGATTGCTTCACAGAGGACGAGCGGATTATCGTGTTGAAGAAACTGTGGGAGGAAAAGGATAGATCAGAAGGCAGAAGCCCGGACTACCACTCCAACCTTCTCGATGCATACAGGGCGCTGCGGGCAAAGCTCTCGGAATGAGCGCAAATAACAGAGTAAAGGAGATATCAGTATGGAATATATATGTGAACATTGTGGCAAGGGCATCGGCAAAGCTATTGGTGGCGGCTTGAGTATCGAAAGGCTAGGTGAAGACGGTCGTTACAACTTCCGGCTATGCGCCAAGTGCGCAAAGGAACTTATTGCGTATGTGGACTCATTTGTCGATCCGTGTATGCGGAATCATAAGGTTGAAGAACCACACAGAATTGTGAACGAAGACGTTCTTCTTAAGGAAGCATCAAGACAGGATGTGCGGGATTTCCTGATCAAACACGGCATCGATGAAGAGATGGCATTTGCAATCTCGGAGAAGGTCAGGAAGGGACACTTCTCTTCAGGAAGTATTCCTCAATCCA
The DNA here is from genome assembly GCA_017615755.1 of Clostridiales bacterium. Classification (GTDB taxonomy): domain Bacteria; phylum Bacillota; class Clostridia; order Saccharofermentanales; family Saccharofermentanaceae; genus Scatonaster. The sequence continues at coordinate 17,964 of JAFZZM010000032.1, forward strand.
TGATGGATGCTCTTGGAAAAGCCGACGTACCCGAGTGGTTCGTTGAAGGCTGCAAGAAGGTCGTCTATCTTTCAGACAGGAAGAACTACAGCACACCGAGCCTTGTGGATGATGAAGAGTCGGAAGATAATTGCGCTGAACTTAAGCAGCTTATCAAGCTGGAGATAACGGAATGTGAATAACCGCACGTTCGTTAGTAGCAAATGCTAGTTACTGGTAGCAGATCCAGACCAGGAAATCTGGTCCGGATCTGCTATTGAATAATCTCAGAATGTCGAGAAGCAATCCTGTTGAAAAGAGCACTGGTCATCCTTTGCTGCATCAATCAGTTCCGTAATGGTACCGCCCAGAGGATATAGAGCATTTTGAATATCCTCAGTGGTTCGATGTCATATTCCTGCAGAAGATGCTGGATGATCTGTCGCTTTCCATCTGTCAACGGAACTTTTGTACATTTTCCTTTTCTCTTGACATAATAAAGGCCCCCTTAAAGATTCATATTTCCCTTGAGGAGACCTAAATATTTCATATCTATTATACAGACTTTTTTACATAGACTTACTGATCACAACAGAGCGTGATTCTTCATCATTTTGTTTGGTATTACCGCCGAAGAAAGTCTAAACAAAATCTCACTTGACCGTCCAAGAATGCCCGCATTCTTGGCAAATAGCGAATTTCTCGAGTTTGTTTTTTGTTTTGTTATGGCCTTTTGCTTTAGGCATGAAAAGATTTGACACGCCCAATGTTGACACTGCAATCAAACCTCTAGCAGCGTTATATGTATTACCTGCTAACCCATTTCCTCTTCTCGAAGTCCTAGAACCGACCTCAGCCATTTGAATTGTCACATTATCACCACTACATTTTGGACACCTCATACTACACGCCTCCTTTGCTCCACTTGTCTGGTTAATTTGCGATAGAAATTGAATTCTATATATGTTAACTAATCTATAAGCCGATTATAGCAATGATAGTCGGGGGGTTCATTGCCAAAGTGTAAATAGATATTCAAAAAGCTGAAAATTCGCTTTTGTTCTATGCATAACAGATGTATATGGCCTTTGTAGGCTCTAATCGCTCTTGTTGTATATATTTGAAGGAAGAAAAACAATACAAAAAAGAAGTAACCGCCTGATTTTGACACCTCAGCGGTTACTTTTTTGTAATCTAAGGGGAAACAGATTTAACTGTTTCCTGATTCAATTATATACGAAACCTCGTGTGATGCCCATCACATCACGGAGGATTTCTATATTCTTATCTACGTCCGGTGTTTCCAGTGAGTGGTTGCAGTCTTCGTAAACGTGGATGTCGAGGTGATTCTCTGCTGCGGTGTTCAACAGTTTTGGGATGTCGGACCAGGGGTCAGCGGTGCCGATGAAGGCGAGTATACTTTCAGGGTCGACGCTGGGTGTGCCGGAGAAGACTGTGTCTAGGGTTTCTTGTAGTGGTGTGTACCAGATCTGGCGGGCGTCGAGATTGTGTTCTGCGATGTATCGTGCTGCGACGATGGTGCCGATGCTTTTGCCGACGAAGAGAATGTCGGTGTAGGCAGAGAAGTCGGTGGAGGCGAGCCGGGTGCTGGCCTGGTCGTAGCACTGGATGGCGGTCTGGAGGATCAGCTCGCGGTTGCCCCGGATCTTCTTTGGAAGATTGGTGAACTCGATGTGCAGGAGTTCGTAGCCTGCGGCGGTGAGAAGCTTTCCGGCGTAGTAGAGAAGAGGGCGGTCTTTGGTGTAGCCCATGCCGGGGATGATGATAGCGAGTTTCTTAGAATCCATACGATGCTCCAGTGATTTTATAGTTTCATTTTACTACAAGGATCGACACTGAGAGCGCCGGGTTTTCGCGGCAATTGGATTAGGCGCTGGGCGAGACATTCTTCCTGCCGTCAGACTTCAACGCTCGGCTTGAAGTTGACTGCATTGATCAGGTTTTCGTTGTTGATGCGCAGGCTGAGTGTGCCGTGAAGGTTCATGTCGTTAAATTCGACTTGCACGATTGAGCCGTCGGGGGTCGTTGAGAGGCGGATCTGGTTGTAGTAATCAATTGTTTGGTTGATGAAAAATCCGAACATGTCGCGCTTTTCCTTCTCATTAAGCGAGTCAAGAAAATCCGGATCAAAAATATACGCCCAAGTGCTTTCGACGTAGACGAAATCTTCCGCGGGGACGGTGCCGCGCTTCCGGGAGATGTCCCGAATTGCGAGGAGAACTCCTGTGACATCATCGCGGCGTGGGGTGTAGATGCCGGCGATTTCGATCGGAGTTGCTTTGCTATAGCCAAAGGAGATCGACATGGAATACACGCCGAGCAGATCGGGATCTTTCGCGCTCTCATAGTATTGTATCCAGGCCAGATTGTAGGTGTCGTCTTTGATGCGGAGGCTGCATGTGACATCGAGGATCACGACGGAGTTGCCGCTGAACGTGCTGTAACTGTCGTCGATGATTTTGATTTCGGCGTTGCCAAAGTTCCTCAGAAGATATTCGATACCCTGATCCAGGTCGTCGCATGTGCTCTGTACTTTGCTCGAAAAGCACTCTCTGATTTCCTTTGCGTCCATGTTTTGGAGTCCTCGTACAACGGCGGATTCGACTTTATTGATGGCCGCTTCTTCTCTTGCTCGTTTTTCTTCGTACGAGGTGGTTTCTTTGTGGTATGGGAACGTGATAAAGGTGAGACCGCACGAAAGAACGACTGCGGCGAGTAGAACGATTCCGAAGTATAAGATAGCCGGTTTTTCCTTTTTCATGATATCCACCTCCTACTGGTTATTAAACAGGCAAGGAGAGATTTTGTTACAGATTGATTTTGTATCGCTGTAGCGATATAATGTAATCAAGAAAATGTATCGCTGCAGCGATATAGCATGAACGGGTGCTTTTGGAGAAGCGACAAGGAAAACCGGCGTGATGCATGAAGGCGGAGAAGGTATTTTGGATTATGAAAACGATCTATCATGGTTCAACGGAAATAATAAAGACACCGGTCTTCGGGAAGGGTGCTTTTACCAATGACTATGGCCGAGGATTCTACTGTACGGAGAATCTGGAGTTGGCAAAGGAATGGGCCTGCGCGGATGACGTCGATGGATATGCAAATGTATACGAGTTGAACATGAGAGGTCTTTCTGTTTTGAACTTGAATTCCGAAGATTTCAACATCCTGAATAGGCTAGCCGTTCTGACGAGATTTCGCTCATATTGGCAGAAAAACACCATATCGGAAGAGGCGAAGAACTACTTGCAAGAACATTTTTACGTGGATGTCGATCAATTCGATGTGATCGTCGGATACAGGGCGGATGATTCGTATTTTACCTTTGCTCAAGATTTTGTTTCCAATGCCATTTCTTTGAGAAAACTGTCTCAGGCTATGCGGCTGGGCAAGTTAGGAGAACAGATCGTTCTGAAGAGTGAAAAAGCATTCAGGCAGATACACTTTGTAGAGTCGGTCCCTGCGGAGGCTGAGGAGTATTTCAGTCGAAAGAAGTCTCGTGATTCCGAGGCCCGACGTCAGTACCGTTTATCTAAGGGTGAGAAGGATTCTATAAGCGATGTTTTTATGTTGGATATCATGCGTCAAGGGATCATTTCAGGAGATGAGAGGTTGCAGATTTGAGGTGATATGATGTTGCGCGCATATGAAGAGATGTATTTGGACAGTTCGACACGGATATTGGGAAGTGCTTTTGAATATGCAGTAGAGGCACTTGGCATGGATATCGACGAGTTCGCGGATTGTTTTGTGCAGTCGGACGTGTCAAAACAGTTTGCGTCCGGGAATCCTGCTTACATCGCGGGAATGAATGGATTTGAACTGGTCGTGAAGGTTTTGAAAAAGGAGGACGATGTGCCTCTGATGCCTGAATATTTCGAGTATCCGGACAAGTCGCCGGAATACTGGTGCGGGTATGTCGCGGCGTATTATCAGTGGTACAGCGATGAGTCGTTCGCCAGGATTCTTCGGGCGACACGGGCGTCGGTACTACGCAAGATGTACGATCTTTATCATGAGGCGGATATTATGCGTTCTGTGCGCACGCTTGAAAAGAATTTAAAACAGCGTTTCCCAGAGACGCGTCTAGCGGCGATGCGGAAGAATCTTTCTTTGTCACAGTCGGAACTGGCAATCCTGGCCAATGTTTCGATTCGGCAGATCCAGCTTTTCGAGCAACGCCAAAGAGATATTAACAGTGCACAATTGATTACGGTTTATAATCTTAGTAAAGCACTGGGCTGCAAGGTCGAGGATCTGGTAGAGAGGTGAGCGCGTGTGGAAGAAATGGAGAACCGCGTGTGGAAGAGAACTGAGGTTGCGATGTTGATGAAGAAAGATTTAGAGGTGAGCGGCGATGGAAGTCATTAATGGTGAGTGGATCATGAGTGGTATCGACTGGGAGGCAGAGGGCTGCGTCCACAGTGCGGAAGAGCTCTTGAAGGTGGTCGACAAAGTTGGTTTCCTGCCGCTTTTTGCGAATAAAGTGCAGGGGTTTTCTGTCGAAAGTATGACAGATCCGAGCTGCTGGTGGTGCGGGCGTCCGGAGGTGGATCCTTGGGAGTGGCGTGTCGTGCTGACCCGGACCGGGAAGGTTGCGTATGGCAAGTTCTTCGGGAACAAAGCAGGTTTCGTATCGAAGAAGTGGTTTCCGGATTTTGCAAACTACCGCCGCGAGGGCTACGATTTCGATGCGCGTTTTGACGACGGCAAGGCCGAGCGGCGCGAGAAGATGATCATGGACCTGTTTATTCCTTCAAGTGGGAACTTCGAGAACCTTGGAGAAGTGAAGAAGAGTCAACTTGCGCAGTATGGCTGCGCAGAAGTGCTTTTTACGAATGATATGAGGAACAAGGCCGGATTCGGCACGAACGGGGAGCATGGGTTTGAGGCGACGTTGGCGAAGCTGCAGATGAAGGCGTACCTGGTGACGCAGGATTTCCAGATGCGGGTCAACAAGAAGGGCGAGACCTTCGGTTGGGCAATCGCAAAAATGACCCTCCCGGAGTACCTATGGGGGTACGATTTCGTCACGAAGAAGTATAGCGACGCCCCGGAGGAGTCATTTGCACGCATCGTGAAGCAAGTTCAGAAGCACTTCGATGCACCGGAATCCGATATTCGAAAAGTGCTGAAATAAAAAGGTTTGTAACAGTGTTACAAACCTTTGGAAGCGCTTTTTGAATAGTCGTCAGAGCCGGATCTCAGAAATTTCTTCCGTTCCAACCCCAATCATCGACAGGGTGGTACGTCACGTACACCGCGTTGCCGGGAATGCCCAGTTTTTCATTCAAAAGATCACAGATCTGACCGGTCATTTTGCTGTAGAGGTCGGACGGCGCCGCACCATACAGGCTGACCGAAATGTAAGCGCCTTTTTCGAGCTTGCGGCCACCGAGCCACAGGTCCTTGGCATCGTCGATGCTCACCATCAGGTAAGCCTCACTCTTGTTCAGCGTCGTGATCAGACGGCCAAACGCGTCCTTCAGTTCTTCCTTTTCGTTCTCGCTCAGAGAAACGGATAATTTCGCATCGATAAATGGCATCGTAAAACCTCCTTTGAGACCACGCGGCTGCGCGGGTTGTCTGCTCTGATTCTATCGGAAGTTGCGGCGGTTCGTCAAATGCGGCGGCCTGCGCGAGGGTGGCAGCATGGGCGACAGGCGGAGTCAGTGGATTTTGGGGCGGGTGCTTTTTCCGGTGAAGCGCCAGAAGTAAGAAACATGACAGCGCGACGGCACAGATGCGACTGAAGCCCCAATCATACCGTCGTCTTTTGACAGCGTGACGGTAGAGACGGGACCTAACCCCCAATCATACTGTCATCTTTCAGTTAGTTGACGGCACAGGTGAACGGAAATGGCTGATCGTGCCGCCGTGTCTCGGCTGCGCGACGGTAGAGATGGGACCTAACCCCCAATCATACTGTCATCCTTCAGTTAGTTGACGGCACAGATGAGCGGAAAGGGTTGATCGTACCGCCATGTCTCGATTGCGAGACGGTAGAAATGGGCCCGAAGCCCCGATCATGCCGCCGTCTCCCCAAATCTTGACGGCACAGATGAGCGGAAAGGGTTGATCGTACCGCCATGTCTCGTCTGCGTCAAAAGTATATCCCAGGATTACTGCCGCCGGCTGTGTTATACTTGTTCTGTAAAGCTCGCGGCGGCGTGGTTGCGACCGCCGGCGGCTCAACGACTGGGGGTAGTTTTCGTGGCGAATGTGTTTTGTGCCTATTGTGGGCAGTGTTTCGCAGATAATATGCCGACGTGCCCGAATTGCGGCAAGTCGAATGTAAAGTTTTCATATAATGCGCTTGGCAGCAGTGGCCTTCCGGCTTTAAATCCGCTGCCGGGGCAGAAGTCGGCAACGCCAGCGCCAACGGCTCCGGCGTCGCAGACGTCGCAACCTTTCGTCCCAGTATCCGGCCCGCAGCAAAACCAGCAGTACCCCGGCCAGTACCCGCTACAGGGCCAATACCCGCAGCGTGCTTACCCGCAGAGCGTCCCGGGCTCTGCCGGCTACGCGCCTTTTGTTCAGGGCTACGCACCGGGCGTGCAGATGCGTGCGCTCCCGAATAAGCAGCCTGCCCCGGGCGCGTGGAGCGCAGGCAGACTCACACTCGGCATCATCGGGATAGTCGTCAGTGCATTTTTCCTATTTGAATTCTTCATTATTTTCTGGGGCGAGGCCCTGCTCGACTCGCTCGCGAAAACGGGCAGGACGGGCAACGGCATCGGCGGCATGCTTGCCGCGCTCGGACTCCTCGTCGGCGCCATCATCAACATCGCGAGCCGCAACTCGCCGAAAAAGTCCGGCAATATCGCTGCAATGGTCGCACACCTGATCACCGCGGTCCTCGGCCTCGCATGGCCACTTGCTTACTCCGACCAGCTTATTTGCGGTGCAATCGGCCTGTCACTCGCGATCATCAACCTCGGCAGCCTCCTGTCGATGACCACCTGCGGCCGGAAGCCCTCGATGTCGACCTTGATCCTGGTCGGCGCGATCGTGCTCAGCCTCGTCGCACCCTGCGGCGCCTACGCGATCCGCAGAAAAAGCCTCACCGGATATTGGAAAAAGGGCCGGTCCTACGAGCTGGAGGAAACATTTGAGTTCAATGGACTCGAGATCACCGTCCACGACGACATTTACGTCGACAGTGACAACGGCGTCCACATCCCGGTCACGATCAAAAACGTGAGCAAAAAGCCGAACAGCCTCGGCAAATTCGACTATTACACCTACGACGATAACAATAAGCTGGTTCTTTCGTCGCTTTACGGGCAGTTCCGCAGGGACAGCGTCGAAACCGCAGGCCTGCTCGATCCGGGCGAGTCCTACGACAAAACCATCTACTGCGCCTACACCGGCGACGGCACGTACTACGTCCTGTTCAAACAAGGCTCGGTCAAGATCTCGGTCGAATTCGAGGTCGAAAAATAACTCAAGGAGGGCAAAACAATGGGTAAGATTTTAGTTGCATATTTCAGTGCCAGCGGTGTGACCGCGAAGGTCGCCCTTTCCTTATCAAAAGCACTTTCTGCGGATCTTTTTGAGATCGTTCCGGAGACTCTTTATACCAAGGCGGACCTGAACTGGATGAGCAAGAAGTCCAGAAGTTCCGTCGAGATGGGCGAATCCTCCAAAAACCTCCAGGCCCTCGCTCCCCAAGCCATCGTCAAAGAAGGCAAACGCTTCAAAGCCAGCATCTCCGAAGAGAAACTGAAAGCCTGGGCCGAGGAATTTTGAAAGACGAGGTCAAGATCTATGCCCAATAAAAAAGCACTTGTTACAGTCCTTGCTTTCACCACGACAATCCTGGTAGTCACTACCGGGATACTGATTGCCTGGAAAGCTGGCTTGCTTTTTAGTGAAAAGAAGACTGATCCGGTCGCGACGTCGGCAGAGATTTGGACAACTTCGACGGATGCGGGCGCGGGTGAGACCAAGACCGGGACCGGCCGAAGCAAAATCGAGTTCCGCACAGCATACGGCGGGGAAATCACTGATGAAGCGCGCATGGCGTTTTGGGAAAAAGCAGATAACTTCGCGGAGTTGAGTTTGAGTGTGGTTTGGAGCTTCCCGTGCTATTCCGTGAGAAGCGTAAAGGAACGAGAAGAATTCCTGCAGCTGCTGGATCAATACATCACTTTCACGAATGCCGACAGCGAAAACGAATCAATCAAAGAGGTGCTTGCCGGCTTTGATGAGACGTTCTTTCAGCAACACGCTCTGGTTCTGGTCACGCAAACATTCGGCCCAGGGGAAGCATACCGCTTTGTTCTCGACAGAATCGGCGTCGCAAACTTTTTTGGAGATACCGAAGTGTGGAGTGTCGTCTTCCTGCAGAGTAGTAAGCCGGACGCATACTACAGCAAACAGGAGAACCTTTTCTGGATCTTTTCGCTTGAAAAAGCACTTCTGGACGATTACGACCACGGTGTGACTGCTTACACAGACGGGCTGATCCCGGATTAAACTTACTGATTATGGAGAACCAACATGACTAATTCATTCACCATCACCAAAGCCGCTCACGAAGATCTCGAAGAGATCCTTCAACTCCAATACCTCGCATACCAGAGCGAAGCGGCATTGTTTGGCAACAAAGACATTCCTCCTCTGAAAGAAACACTCGAGGAAGTGGTCGCCGAGTTCGAGCACGGAATCATCCTGAAAATGGTCGATGAGAATGGAAAGATCATCGGATCAGTCCGGGCAAAAAAGGAAAAAGGAACCGCCTATATCGGCAAGCTGATGGTGCATCCGGACCACCGGCGCAAAGGCTATGGAAAACGCCTCCTGCTCGAGATTGAAAAATACTACCCCGGCGCGCGGTACGAGCTCTTCACCAGCACCCGAAGCGTCGACAACATCCGCCTCTACGAGTCCATCGGCTACCGCGAATTCGACCGCCGCGCAGTCGATGACGAGCTGATCTTTGTCTTTATGGAAAAAAGTATTTCAGTTTAAACTTCACTTAAGGTTCGTCCTGCATAATAAAGCCATAGAAGCAAACAAGCTTTTCATAACCCTCCTCATAACCCCCAAGACCCTCATGAAGCCCGGAGCACCAAGCCGGGTTTTCTTTTGCCCTGGAAAACTCCGGTAATCTTAACCCTTTCTTTATCATCCATTGACGATGCCTTAAACATCCAACTGTAAGATAGAGACATAACAACCGGAGCCGAGTGCTTGCAAGAAAGAGAGAACACGATCATGGTAATAACGATGAAGAATCTATATAAGAACACAGCAGAACTGGTAAAGCACAACAGAGCCGTAAGATATGCTTTGTATGCAGTATTGATCCTGCTAACTGCCAAAGCCAGCTTCGAACTCGGCACACATTTTGGAGAGTTCATTTATACGATCGCACATTGATCAGAAGTCAGAGAGAATATTTATGAATAAGCAAATCAGGAACGGGGCAATCATTCTAATCGGCGTTACAGTAATTGGTATTGGCATTATTGTTGGCTCGATGTTCTTCAATATTACGAAACTCCTTCACGTGGGCCTGGCCATTGTGCTGCTCACAGAAATTGCATTACTGTGTGCTCGCTTAACCAAAGGCAAGTCGGACAAGTAAAAACTTTTCCCGCTTTAAACTTCGCTTAAGGTTCGTCCTGCATAATAAAGCCATACAAGCAAACAACATTTTCATAACTTCCTCAAAACCAATACCCCCAAATGAAACCCGGAGCACACTGACGGGTTTTCGTTTGCCCAAGACTATGTGCTCACCCCTCCGATTATGGTAAAATTAAAGCATCTTTTACAAAATGGAGGTTGCGATGTATGGCACAGATCAGCGACAACGACCCGATTTACGAACTTCTTGATAAATGGCACGATGAGGATCAGTACGAGAAGATCCTGGAAAAGATTGCCGAAGTACCGGTGGAAGAAAGAAGCAACAAGCTCTGGTTTAGAAAGATCAGTGCCCTCAATAACCTCAAGCGCTTCCAGGAAGCAAAGATGGAGATCAGCACTCTTTCCAAGCGCTGCACCGACGACAAAGACAACGCCAAGCTCTTCTACATGCTGGGCTATACATTTGATAACACCAATTGCGAGCTAAAAGCACTGGAGTGCTATCGTCACACGCAGGAGCTGAACCCGGATTACGAGGACATTCAGGAGCTCATGGACAGCTGCTTGAAATACGCAAAGCGCGATCTGGAAAACACCAAGAATGCTTTTGATAAGTTCATGCCTGATCTCGCCGATGCTTTTGCAAAAGCATCGGACCCGAGAGATCTCGTGGGTGGGGAGGATCACAACTACATTGCTCTGATCGAAGGATCGTTCATTCCAACACCCATCAGCCTGAAACTGCCGCTGGACAATGGCTTCTTCAAGTGCGAAAACGATCAGGACAAGGAAAAGGTGAAGATGCTTCTTGAGAAGAAGTACAACATCACGGATATCGACAGCCTTCGCCAGTGGTACGGCAATTCCCGCATCGCTCCGATGGTCCAGGAAGTGCTGAATGCAATGGAAAACAATGTGGAGATCCCCGTAGAAAAGATGAATATCGCGGGCAGAACGCGCTTCGAAGCGACGCAGCTCGTGCTTACTTACGTAAAGGAATACCTCCCTAAAGCCGGCATCGCTGCCTGGGACTTCAGCGCCGTACTTGCGATGGCACGTCTGGCATATGCCGCCGACCTGATCACCAACACGGACTTCGGCGAGACCGTCGTCTTCTTTGTTGATGAGGTCAAAAAGAACTTCTCCTCATGGGAAGAGTTCTCCCGCTCGGTCATTATTGGCGCCTTCTACAACGGCATGTGCATCGAGACCCCGTATGACATCAACAGCGCCACACGCTTCGCCATCGGCACCGGCATCCTCTGCATGCAGAATTATCCGCAGGTGAAGTGGATCGGGTGAGAACATACATTACATAACGCAAATGTTGTCTCTATAGGTTTATCGACCTTTTGGGGTGGAGAAGAATGTTAGAAAATGGCTTATACGAACAGGTAATCAATAAAGCAATCGAAAAAGAGCTCTCGTCAGATGATAGAATCTCGAAAACGGAGAAATTAGATTCTGCAGAGGCTTCTAAGATTTTGGCAACATATGTGGCTGATATCGTAGAGAAAAAACTGAATGAATTGGATGATCGGGGCTGCGATATGGAAGCGCGGATCGATTTTGTTAATGAGATCATTTCTTCAGCAATGAAAAGCATCGAAGATAGCGACGACTTGCTCTCAATATCTGATCGAGCTGAACAACTCTTAGCCCTGTACGATAAGAAAAATTCGATTCTTGCGGTTGATGAAAAACAGGATATCGTGCGTCCAGTTACTTCTTTGAGCCGTTCGAGCATTTTTACTGGGGCAAGCAAAGAGCCACAGATGTTTACGGAACTCAAAAAAGAGATTGTTTCTTGTGATCGAATTGAGATGCTTGTTTCCTTTATCAAGTGGAGTGGCTTACGCTTAATCATCGATGAGTTGAAGACTTTTACTCAGCGAGGTGGAGAGCTAAGCATCATTACTACATCATATATGGGAGCGACTGATGTAAAAGCTGTTAAAGAATTAAGTGCTCTTCCTAATACAAGAGTAAAGGTTAGCTATGATACAAAGACGACACGCCTTCATGCAAAGGCATACATATTCTATAGAGATACAGGATTCACTACGGCGTATGTTGGTTCTTCCAATATGTCGAATGCTGCCCTAACGAGTGGATTAGAATGGAATCTTAAGATTACCCAGAAAGATTCGCCGGATACTATTAAGAAAATAACTGCAACATTTGAGAACTATTGGAATTCCAGTGAATTTGAGTATTATGACGAAGGGCAACAAGAACGTTTAGCCAGAGCATTAAAAGCCGAAAAGTATTATCAGAATAACGATAGAAATACGTACACGATTGATGTGAAACCATATTCGTATCAGCAGGAAATCCTTGATAAACTTGAAGCTGAACGAAAAATACGTGGGTATTATCGCAATTTGGTAGTAGCAGCTACAGGAACAGGGAAAACGGTCATAGCTGCGTTTGATTATAAACGATATCTTAAAGAGAATCCTGGAAAGTCATGCCGATTGCTTTTTGTGGCGCACCGAGAAGAAATACTTGAACAAGCTAGAAGCACCTTTCGGTCGGTGTTGAAGGATCCGAATTTCGGAGAGTTGTTTGTTGGAAGCAATCGTCCTTCTGGTATAGATCACTTGTTTATGTCTATTCAGACGTTTAATTCCAGAGACTTTACGACTCTTACTACATCCGACTTCTACCAATTCATCATTGTTGATGAGTTCCACCACGCTGCTGCTCCATCTTATAAGAAACTTCTTGAGTACTATAAACCGGAGATTTTACTTGGACTTACTGCTACACCTGAACGAATGGATGGAAAGAGTGTCCTGGAATACTTTGGTAATCGCATAGCGGCTGAGATTAGATTACCGGAAGCTATCGATCGAAAACTTTTGTGTCCTTTCCAGTATTTTGGTGTTTCGGATACTGTCGATTTGGATCAGTTAAAGTGGACTGCTGGTGGTTATGACAGAACAGAGTTGAATAACATCTATACATTTAGCGGATTTGCGGCTGAAAAACGAGCAGATTTGATTTTTAATTCCGTGCTGAAGTATGTCACAGATGTTGATGATGTCAAGGCTTTGGGGTTTTGTGTGCAGGTAGAACATGCTCGATTCATGAGAGAATGGTTCAATTCGCACGGAATCAATTCGATGTACTTGAGCGGAGACTCGCCCGACGAAGAGAGATGGACAGCAAAGAAAAGATTGGTTTCTGGCGAGATAAAAGTGATTTTTGTTGTAGATATCTACAATGAAGGTGTAGATATTCCAGAAGTAAATACTGTGCTATTTTTGCGTCCAACCCAATCTTTGACCATTTTTCTTCAGCAACTCGGTAGAGGATTGCGTCTGTCTGAAGGAAAAGAGTGTCTTACTGTTCTTGATTTCATCGGCCAAGCGAATAAAAAGTACAGTTTTGAAAGTAAGTTTGCTGCTTTGTTATCGGATACTTCAAGAGGTGTTACAAGAGAAATCAAAGACGGATTTATTAGTGTTCCAAAGGGCTGTTATATTCAACTTGAGAAAAAAGCAAGTAAGGTTATTCTTGAGAATATTCGAGCATCGTATGGAAATACGGCTGGTCTGATATCCAAAATTGCTTCGTTTGAAGAGGATACAGGAAAGGGATTATCACTCCCATCCTTTTTGGAACACTATCGGTTGGATCCTCGAAATATATACAAATATTCAACGTTTTCAAGATTGTGTGTTCGTGCTGATGTGAAGGAAGATTTCTCGGTGAGCCAAAGTGAGGAGAGAATACAAAAGGCACTTTCTAAGTTTTCAGTGATAGACTCTCGAAGATGGATTACTTATATTCGAAGCATATTGAAGAACCTAAAGACCCTTGACTATGAGAAAATGTCTCTTTCTGAGAAGAGAATGTTTCAAATGTTCTATGTGACGATCTTTAATCAGACTATTACAGATTGGAAGAGCCCTGAGTTCCTGTCCTCAATTAATGATCTAGCTAACAGTGATGTGCTGCTACAGGAGATGGATGAACTTCTTCAATACAAGTTTGATCAAATCGATTTCGTTGATGAACCGGTCAACCTTGGATTTGAATGTCCGCTGGATCTCCATTGTACCTATACCAGAGATCAATTACTTGTTGCACTAGATTTCTTAAAACCGTCAACGGTGCGAGAAGGTGTAAAATGGTTGGATGAGAAGAAACTCGATGTTTTCTTTGTTACGCTAAACAAATCGGATAAGGATTATTCTCCAACGACCTTGTATGATGATTATTCTATTAGTGAAGAGCTGTTTCATTGGCAGAGTCAGAGTACGACCTCTTCGAAATCAAAGACAGGTCAGAGGTATATTCATCACACAGAAACAGGAAGCAAAGTATTGTTGTTTGTGCGAGAGTTTAAGACTGAGCGACAAGAAAATGGTGGAGGTGCCGGGGCATATACTTTTTTAGGTACTGCCAACTATGTTACTCATACTGGCGATTGCCCGATGAGCATTACATGGAGACTGGATCGGCCTATACCAGCTAAATTCTTGAAGAAAACGAATAAGTTGATGATTGGATAAGTATGGAAGAGAGAAAAACAGTAAAAGTTGTTGCAGCTATAATTCGACGTGGGGATAAGATTTTTGCTACCCAGCGCGGCTATGGAGAATTTAAGGATGGTTGGGAGTTTCCGGGTGGAAAAGTGGAAGTTGGTGAGACTCCGCAAGAAGCGCTTGCTCGTGAGATTCGCGAAGAACTTTCGGCAGACATAATTGTTGGAGATCTTCTCACGACTGTAGAATATGATTACCCGAAGTTTCATCTCTCTATGGACTGCTTCTGGGCAGAACTGGCTGAGAGATCTGAGATGACACTTCTGGAACACGAAGCAGCGAAGTGGCTCGGCATGGATGAACTTGATACAGTGAATTGGTTGCCTGCGGATATTGAAGTAGTGAAGGCGATTCAAGATGAAAAGAAGCGATTGTCCCAGGATAATACGCAGAATTACTATAATGAGAAATCGAATGAATTCTTTGAATCAACGGTATCGGCTGATGTAAGTTCTCTGTACGATCATTTTCTCAAATATATTCCGGAAGGTGGTCATATTTTGGATTTTGGATGTGGTTCCGGAAGAGATACCAAAGCTTTTATGAATCTGGGATATGATGTCGAGGCTATAGATGGTTCGCCAGAACTCAGCAAACTCGCGAGTGAGTATACCGGCATAAATGTTAAGTGCCGTGACTTCTTTGATTTGAATGAGACGGCGAAATATGACGCGATTTGGGCTTGTGCATCGATCATTCATGTTCATAGTGAGAAACTACCACTCTTGCTGAGCAAGATGCGAGATGCGGTTTGCGAAAAAGGCATTATCTATGCTTCATTCAAAAAAGGTGAGTTTGAGGGAGAACGGAACGGAAGGTATTTTGTAGATATGACTGCAGAACGCTTTCGGAATGTGCTCGGTAATGTTGACGGATTAAGTATTGTTGAAGAGTGGTATTCTGAAGATGTGAGAGAAGATCGGGACAATTCATGGTATGATGTAATACTTCGCAAGGGGTAGATTATGGATTACGCATTACACATAGATGGAAAGTATTACAATACACTTGAGGTCGAGAGCTTTTCAAGAATGATGGATTCGCCTTCATTCTGTTACAAGTTCTATTGGCTTGATGCTATTGTTACGTTGATAACTGAGAATTGTACTCACACAACTTTTAATGACATCATTGACGAAATGATTGCGGACGCGTGGTATTCGGTAGTGGAATTCCATATTCATCTTAGTGGTATTGTGTATGCAGACAAAGACAATCTCGAGAAGGCTGTTACCATTTTGAGAGAAAACACTTCTCTTGCGAACAACGCGTCCAAGACAGAGATTAAGAATGCCATAAAAGCCAATGAGCATCTAATTCTTAAGGAGAAGAAGACGCTGACCAATATGGTGCCTTATAAGGCGTTGTCGGGTTTCTTTATAAACCATGATCTCGGGCCGCTCGATGGTTCGATAGGTAGCATGGTCAGACAGATTCAATTCTTCAATTCGACTAATACAAAACTTCCGTATACGCTTGGTGAAAGCACTGGCTTGGCCCGTGAAGTCATCTTTGATGAAGAGTGGGCTCAGATGATCAAAGACAATACTGTTCCAATTAAAGGGTGGATTCAACATGAGAAAGTGAAGTGGCTTCAAAGGAATAATCCAGAGATACCAGGCCTTGTATATAAGCTTGTACCGCTCGATGGAAAAAGACGTAAACTTGAAGCGGTTCGTAATCTCTGGGAGGGAGTCTTTTCCTGCGTTGAAATCAATGATGTTTTCACGGGTAAGCCAATCGATCCGAAAAACTATGATGTGGACCACTTTGTTCCGTTTTCTTTTGTGATGAACGATGAACTCTGGAATCTTATGCCGATGGATCCTAATCTGAATTCAGGTAAGAACAATAACTTGCCGTCATGGAATGATTTCTTCGGCGGATTCGCCAACAACCAGTTTATCTTGTATGAGCATATACATAGAATACAAGGTATATTTGCATTGTATGAAAAGTGTTATAAAGACAATCTGCACTCGATCTGGGCGACACAGGAACTCTACCGTAAGGGAAATACAAAGAACGAATTCTGCAATATCCTTGAGAAGAATATGAGACCGGTGTATGACTCGGCGTACCGGCAGGGGTATAGCCTCTGGAAAATGGGAATAGCATAAGAATGGTCTAGTTAATAGATAAGATATTCTGAAAACGGGGGCGTTCCTGTGGCTTATGAATTAGTAAGCTTGAAGTGAATTATCTGCCTAGCTTTTTTGCGTTTGGCCTTTTCGGAATTGTATACGATGGATCTATACTGTGTATTATCATATGGTATCTCATAATATTGTCTATGTTTCTCTCTTTAGCGTCAAGATTAAGTGACCATTCTGGTTTCCACATATAAACGCCGTTGAAATATATTCGCGTCCATGAACACGATTTGATTGCTTCGGTAGTAATCACAATAAGATTTATATATCGTTGAATGGTGTTTTGGGGTGAAATAGGATCTAGTTTGATAGACGCTTGTATAATTGAAATGCAACCAAAAGATGCTTCCTTATATTTTTCCCAGGCATATTTCCCTGGATGTGCATCTCTTCTATAATCTTGAACTATGCTTGGTCATGCTTGAGAAATTGTTTTATCTAATAATCTGGCGAGTTTTGTGGTATAGATAGTTGAGTTGATTCCACATTTTTGAATCAGTTGGAGAGCATATTTTTGTGTGTTGAGTGAATTAGTTACTATAGAATCTGCATGATGTTGTGTTGGTGTATTAACAAAATTGTTGCAACACAAAGTGAGCAAGGCAATAGATAAATTTTCTATTTCGCTACATGCTGTTTGTTTGAGCTCGTCAATCTTTTCACTAGGTGCGAAATCTAAAGCTTTTGAAAAACACTGGACGCTTTCTTCGACGCGAATTCGTGCTAAAGTTGACTGCCACCCGGCAGCCTTGCCTTTGAGAAACCAAGCGTCAAAATGAGTGGGATCGATTTCAACTATTTTGTTGCAATAGTTTTCTGCTTCTGAATGATTTCCGGCTTCGTAAGCATTCTGTGCCATCATGTAGAAATTTTTAATTGAATCTGAATTGTCCACTTTTACCGTGCTACCAGAAACGTCTACACTGCCGAACAACATCATTTTTCTGGCTTCTTCGACAGAGTATTTTGTTCCACAGATTTGGCAAGTGAAGAGACCTTCTGTCTTGATGATGTTATTACTACCGCACATTTCGCATGTCAATGGTTTCATAGCGACAGAATTCGAAGGCATCATACCTGCTGAAACTGAAAGTTGAGTGTTCTGGTTAGCAACGGAAGTTGCATCTTTGTTTGCAACTTTTGTTCCGCAATTTATACAGAAGTTGTTAGCATCAGAGAGCAAATGACCACAGTTGTAACAGTACATAATTCGAACTCCTTACAATAGTTGAGATGACTCCTTGTCCGCATCTGATTTCAAAATTCAACGTGAACGAGCAAACTCTTAATTGTAATTTTATAGTTGTTTTATGAACTTTTTGGGAACAGATTGTACAATTTTCAAAAATCAGATTCGCCAGCTATTATCTGGAGTTTTTTGCATTTTTACTCGGAATTCGTTAGTGTACGTTGACGCCATTTTTGAATCTTCTTGTTACATGCGTGCATGCCCACACTGTATACAGAACTTTCCATTGTTTTCTGTGCCACAGGGGCAGAGCCAGGTTGAAGGCGCTGGTGGCGTTGCTGGTTCTGGTTTTGGAGTTTCGGAAGGCTTGGGCAAGAGCTTTTCAAAGAGATCGGTGATGAAGCCTTCGGGTGCGATGCCCATGGTTACGGTTATCTCTTGGTTTGTGCTGAGCTGCAGCAGAGTGAGGGTGAGTGTCTGGTTCTCACAGACGATTCTGCTCACGCTGTACTTGATGTTTCCTTCGGGATCTTTTAATTCCAGTGGTTTTGTTGGTTGCACTTCGAATGGTTCTTCTGTTGGTGTAAAGGAGACAGCTCCGTTGGAATGAGGGAAAGATATGGAAGAACGGCCTCTGGTGCTGTCGTAGTGGACGGCGAGATGTCTGATAATAAAGCCGGGTGACAGAGCGGTTTCGCAATAATCTGCGTACGCATCCTCATCTCTATACCATCTGTGATTCAGGGCATCTATTTTCCACCAATCTGGATCCATCATTCCGGTTGCCCACATATGTGCTTTTCCTCCTTGGGTTCTTTTGTATCTGTCAGAGAATTGACAGGTGATCCACACAAGCGGGGAGATGCATCATGTGGTGGTAGGTAAGTGGCGTCAGGATCATGCCGGCGCGGGTCAATCTTCCCCAGAAGACTAGGAGCCAGACGGAGCGGAAATCGGTGGTGACGCCGCCGACTTCCAGGATGCGCATGACCCATTCTTCCGGGACCATGGACTTCACTTCATCGAGAGTCAAGTTCTCAATGATCTTTCGCGAGTTCTTTCCGACCTCGATCATGTAATCTTTTAAGGCCTGTACGTTGATCTTCTTACCAAACTCAATGATCTCATCCGGCTCAAGTGCATTGCCGGTATCCGTGATGGTTGCGCTGATTTTGCTCTGCCACTCGTCGTTGAAGATCTGATCCTGATCGGCCATCAGGATGTTGCTGACCAGGTCTTCGATTCGATAGGTGTGCCAGAACTGCCAGCAGAGGGGAACCATATCCGTACCGGCGTAGTGGAGGTCCGTGTCCCAGATCTGTCTTGGCACCTGGACGTTCTGGTTTCCATTCTCCATGTACTCTAGAACATAGTCAGCAATGGTTTTCTCAGATCTCCCGGAAACCTCTCTCGGATGCACGATAGCATGTACCTCAAGGGTCAGTGCTTTTATCTTAGAAAGATCATCACCGTTGAGCGCCTGCTTCAGTTCTTCGTATTTCGTTTCGAATTCTATGTTCAGTTGTTCCTTGTTCATATGCTATTTTCACTTTTCAGTTTTGCTGTGCACTTTTCATCGGAAGTATTTTACCGCCTTGCTTATAGTCCAATCATACCAACAGGACAATAATAAGTATTTCTGTTGAGTGGTAAGATCGATTCTCCTGAGTCTATTATCAATCCCGTTGCAACCGGCATTTTGTACTGATCAAGGATACTGAAATTCTTATTAGCATTATCCTTCCCGATTCCTTTTTTGATTTCGATCGGATAAATAGTCTGATCCTTAATGTAAAGGATATCTACCTCTTTCTGATCTCTGTCTCTATAATAGTACAGTGTATATTCAATTCTTCTGCCGTCATTACGCAGGCTTTTGACGATTTCACTCACTACATAAGTTTCAAAGAATGCTCCTGCCATGGGTGATGCTTCCAAGATTTTTGACTCTGACCATCCGCAAAGATATGCGCATAATCCCGTATCCAAGTAATACAGCTTAGGGGACTTAATGATCCTTTTTGTCAAATTATTAGCGTATGGTTGTAGAAGCATTATAATTCCTGATGCTTCGAGTATTGAAATCCACCCTTTTACCGTTCTGGAATCTATGCCGACTGCTCGTCCTATTTCAGTATAATCAACTTGCTGACCTGTTCTGAGTGCAGTTATTGTCATGAATCGACGGAAATCATCCAATTTGTCTACATTGATCATTCTACTGACATCTTTTTCAAGGTATGTAGTTATGTAACTTTCGAAAAAAGTGGTCCTGTCTGGATTATTGATCCAATATTCCGGCATGCCGCCTTTGAATATTTCTTCAAATACTTCAAATCTGTTTTTTGCCGCTAATTTTTTTCTTTTGCTTTTGATTCTCTCGATGTCCGGGACAAAAGCATCCCCCTTTATTTGTCTTTTCTCGCATTCTGAAAGCGATCCGACTTCAATTATCGCGGTTCTTCCGGCCAATGTCTCAGAAGCTTTCTGCCTTATCTCATGTGTATTGGAACCTGTTAAAATATACATTAGGCTTATATTCTTTCCGGTTTTCACACAATCAAGTTTTGCTTCATCGATTTTGATCTTGATTGCTTCCATCAAAGTATCGACTTTTTGAATCTCATCTATGATCAATGGCGTACCATGAGACTCAAGAAACAATTCAGGATCTTGTTTTGCAAGTGTACGTTCTCTGCTGTTGTCCAAAGTTACATATTCGATATTATCAAACATGGTTCTCACCATTGTTGATTTTCCCGTCTGTCTTGCTCCATAGAGGGTAATGCAGGCAAACTCACCAGCAGCTTTCAAAATAGTCTTTTCCAATTGCCTGTGATAATACACTGTCGTAACCTCCATTCCTAATATTGAGATAATTATACTTCAAGCTTTCGGCAAAAACAACATTGCTATGTCATTTTTGCCGAACGATGACGCTTTGCCATCTGTGATTTAGAGCTTTAGCAGTCTGTCAGAGAATTGACAGGTTTCGTTTCGGATTCTTTATTCAATTGGTCTTTGTTCAAGAGGGCTCCTTGATTCGCTGTTTGCGTTTAGTCCTTCTTACACATGTTCGCGGCCATATTGATCGACTGCTTCAGATAGGCGAAGTTGTCTTTGTGGAATCTTCTGTACTTGTATCCGCCTGCTTTGAGGAGTTTTCCGTACATGAGGTATACGGCGAGGGTCGTGCATCTCATAACGAAGCGGCGGAAGAAGCGTTTGGATCTTTTGTTGCCGAAATGGGAGAGCGTATAGGTCTGGAATACGATATGCGGGAGTTCGTCATGAAGCATCTGATTGCAGATCGCACGAAGAGCTTTTGAACCCATCTGGTCGGCAACATTTCCTAGGGCAGAGTAGTAAGACAGCGCGATCGTTTCCGCGGTGACGAGAACGGCGATCTCGGTAAAGAGTTTGCCGTTGTGACGGAGATTTCTGAATATCTTGTCGAGCTTATTCCGCTTGGCTTTGGGCTCTTTGTGGTGAAGCAGATACTGGGCGAGGTAGGCGGAGTGGAAATTCTCTTCCTTGATGAAGAGAAGCATGGTCTCGGCGAAGGGCGGTTCGTTCTGATCTTTCTCGAACTTTTCCGCGAGGTGAACAAGATACATACCTTCGCTGTGTTCACCCATCTGGAAAGCCTTGATCGACTTGAAGATCAGTTTGCGCTGGGCATCTGTTAGTACCGGCTCTTCCGAGAAGTCGAGCTGCAGCCTTGCCTGGTCATTTTCTTTGAAGTGAGCAAGCCAGTCTTTGTAGTTGTAATTCACCCAAGGTTCTTTTGTCAGATCGTGCATAGGGAACTCCTTTGGTTACAGGACTTTGAAGTAAGGACAGATGTTCTCGTAGTGGCCGTCCTTCATGCGGAAACCACCGGTGATCGTGCCGAGTTGCGTGAACCCGAGTTTTTCGTACAGATGACGTGCATGGGTGTTGCTTTCGACAACGGCATTGAACTGGAGAACGCGGAATCCGATTTCTTTGCCTTTCTTCAGGCAATCGAGGACCAGTTTTTCTCCAATGTGTTTGCCTCGTGATTCGGAAGAGACAGCATAGCTGGCATTGCAGATATGTCCGCAGCGTCCTACATTGTTCGGGTGAAGAATATAGAGTCCGAAGATCTTGCCGTCTTCCTCGGCAACGCCGGTGTAGCTCTGGGAGGCAAAGAAAGCTGCTCCGCTTTCGAGATCCAGAGGATCTTCTTGTGGGAACGCAATGCCGTCTTCAACCACTTCGTTCCATATTCGGATCATGTCAGGAAGATCCTGATTAGTGTATTCTCGGATTATCATTCTTTATCTCCAAAACCCATAGAAGCGACGATGGAAGCCGCTGTGCCCACGTAATCGTTGCACTTGTTATTCAGGAAACCACGGAGGTCTCCGCACTTCAGATACTTGTGTTTCTCGATGAATCTTTTCTCGAACTCGGCGACATCTTCGTCTGTGCCACCCATTTCGCGGATGGTCTGTTCTGCGGCCAGGACGGCGCCACACATACCACCGTTTTCTCTCGGGCGTGGGGGATTCGTCTTGTTTGGGTTACTCATACCGAGAGCGTCGTATAAAGAAGCAGCGCAATTCATGCCGCTTCTATGGTTGCTTCTTGCTATTGTTTCGTAATCGATCATTTTGTTGTGTATCCTTTCTGGTTATGTCTATTGTTTTAGAAGATTCGGTATTTATCTTTGTTCTTGATCTTTTCGAACTCCTCTTTGCCCATGATGAGGGGAGGGGTTTCTTTTCCGAAGGCTTTGGTCTTAATCACCCAGAAGGTATTTCCGTCCTGGATATCTACCAGTTTTTCGAAGATTTGATGAAGATCAAGATGAGAATGTGACAGTGCGATTTCTTTGCCGTTTTTCAGGTAAGAGTATCCGATATACCATTCGATGATGCGAGGATATGTCGGCTTTTTAGGTGGTATATTAGTCAGGTAGACTCTGGCGAGGATACCGTTTGGCAGGTGCCAGATAAAACCGTCGTCGTTGACATCGGAGATCGTACCGATACGATCAGGAAGCATGTTCAGGACTTCGAGTAGATCTTTTACTTTGAAGAAATCGAAGTGCACTTTTTCTTTCTTGTCTTTGCATTCATTCCAGACTTCCCGGATCACTCGGATAAGGGAAGCTTCGGATTGATCTTCCGGTAGTTTGTCCCAGCGGATGGAGAGTGGATCGGCGCCAAATCCGTCACCACAAAGATCGCCTCCGAATGTACATGTGTATTCGGAGGTTTCGATGGTTACGTAAGATTTTCTTCCACTGATCTTCATGTCTTAGGGTTCCTGATTTTTATTCAATAGTTTCTCCGCCCCATTCGACGAGGACGAAGCCTTTACGTTCGTCGAGGGATGTGTTCATGGAGGTAAGATCCTGTTCTTCAATCTCTACATATTCGTCTGATGAGTAGAAAAACATATTCACACGGACGATCGTGTCGGGTGAAGGTGTGACGTCTAATTTTGCTATATTCTCGTATGCCTCTGTCTGGAAAGAAATGACGTTATACGGATTTGTTTCCATCTGGGGAAGCCAGTACATAATGAACGTGTTCGCTTCCTTATCAGAAAGACCGAGGTCGGAAAGGGCGTTCTCTAAGAAGGTCGCTGTGTCGGAACCCTTTACGCAGAAACCATGGGAGGTATCCGGGACCATATTGAGATTGGCTTCCCAGAACAGGTATTCGTACTGGCGACCGTTTTCGTCAGTGAGTGTGCCATCAGGAGACGTCTTCACTGTCCAGCCGTTTCTGTAGGTTGGATATGTGCAGGTCAGTTCACCATCAATATTGAGCTTCACGGTAGCTTCGCGGCATTGCTCGTCGTAGAGGTAGATAATCGGTGCGTGGATGCAAATCTTGGTATAAGAGGAATCAGGCTCAACATAGGATTCTGTTCGAATCCACTGCCAGAATTTGAAACTGCCGAAAACACCCAGAATTAGTGCAAGGATGAGGCCAGCTCCGCTCAAGGCAAGTGCTTTGGGATCGTGAAGTTGGGAACTGCGGATAACATAATAGAGTGCTGCAGCGATTGCTGTCATCGTGACGCAGACTGTCAGGATCAAACCTCCGATGACTAACCTGGAACGGAATGACAGAGAAAACACTTCTATAGAGTATTGTCCGCCAGCTTTATATGTGGTTTTTCTCAGACCATCCCATTCAGTCCGGGGGGTCGGGGTTGGAGTATTTGTTTTGGCCTCAGTCGTACCAAGAATCTCAGAATACAATTTCTCGTGAGAAAGAGCTATGGATGAATCATCCCAGCCTGATTCCTTGTTTATGGGTTTCAGGTAGCAGCGAACCATATCTTCTTGGAATAGAAAGAATATGGCGAGGGATATCACAGTGATTACCAACACGATTTTCACTGCTTTGATATATCGTTTCTTTTCCTCTTCGATCGGTGCCATCTGTATTTCCTCCGATTTGCTGCTTGCCAGGGGAATCAGCTTTTATGCGTTTATTATACAGCAAAGAGGGGGAGGATGCTTTTGCGGACCTGAAAATGGGACTGCTTTTATGAGAAAATCTGGGTGTAGAGAGAAAGGTAAGACTGTCCCTGATTATTGCGAGTTTGCCGCGAGAATTATATGATAATGCTAATAGGGGTGTGATAATAGACAGGAGGGATCGTTTTGGATTGGAATACGTTTTATACTCAAAATGACGAGTGGTCTAAAAGCGAGATCCTGTCTAATCTTGCTTTGCTGGAAAATATCGGACCGGCAGAACAAGTAGGCTATTTCCTCGACAACAACTATGACATACCAGGTCTGGAGCAGAAACTCATTCAGCGGGCGCATGATCTTGGTGTATCCTTCGATGCAAATCAAGTCCTCGAGATGGGGAGTGCGCTGTCCCAAGATGTCCTTCTGGACCTGATCCGCAGAGTGTATAGTAGCGGAGGTTCTTTTTCCTGCGAGCAGATAGAACAAATGGCAGATTTTGCAGAAGAACCGACCATGAGTGAGGTGGTACATCTGGCGCTGGACCACGGAATGGTTCTTAAACCGGTACAGATCCAGAGTATATGTAACTGGGTCAGTGACGAAACAGCCGGGGAGATCATAGATTATCACTTGAAGAAAGGTGTCAAGTTTACGCCTAAACAGATCATGGATCTGTACGGATATGTCGATGAGCAGACTATGTGCAAGATGGTGCACCATGCAATGGAAAACGGCGTTGCTTTTACACTAAAACAGATTATGGAATTTGACGGAGTGGTAGATCAGAAGACGTTGGTCGACATGATCCAAAACGCTGAAAAGAACGGGAAAACTTTCACGACCAAGGAGATCGCGGAGATCGGAGATTATTTCGATGAAGATCTGGCCAAAGAATTGTTCCGGAAATCCGCTCCGGAAAATGGTGCTTTTACTTCCAAACAGCTCCTTGCGATGCAGAATATCCTGGATGAGGATGAAATGTCCCAAAGAGTACAGGAGGCAGTGGCTGCAGGAAACACTTTTGCTGTGAAGGAGATCATGGATCTTAACGGTTTAGTGGACGAGAAAACATTGAGCTTACTGGTAAACAAGGCTGTGGAAACCGGTGTGGTTTTCTCGGCTAAACAGATCCTGGAGTTTGATGGATGCGTGGATGACGAGACGATGAAGAAGATGGTACTTCAGTCTTTGGCACAGGGTGCAAAGTATTCTCCCAAGCAGATCGAAGAGTTCGACGGTCTTGTTGATGAGGAGACGTTGACGAAGATGCTTCTTACCTGGGACGGAAAAGTGACTAAAGGTGATATTGAACGTCTCGATGGACTTGTAGACGAGAAAGTCCTTATGAATCTGGATAAGAAATCCGGTACACGTTATTTCGAAGATGACGATGACGAGGACGAGGAAGAAGAGGAGATCCTCGATGAAGATGAAGAGGAAGAAGAATTCCTCGACGAAGACGATCCTTCATACGATTATTCTGACTATGGTGGAAAGAAGCCGGGGCTTCTTTCGAAAATCTTCCTTTTTGGTATGGTTGGGAAGGCCGGCGCACGGATACGTGACCACAGTGAGAAACCGCAGTTTAGTGTCGGGGATCGTGTTCGCGTGAAGCGGACCGGAAAGGAAGGCACGATCATTGCTATCTCAGATACCAAGCCGCATTACTATACCGTGTCTTTGGGAATGTTCGGGGAAACAGCTACATACAGAGGGCACGAGCTCAGAAGGGCTATCTGATCAATTCCTATCTTCGAGGGCGGTGCCGTTCAAGTAAAGAGTGAAGTCGTTGGCTGTGAGATCGCAGTTCGTGAGCGCGATCGATTTTTGCCTTTGATGCAGACGCCTTCCGAAAGATTCGATACGAGAGTTGCGTCCTTTACGTGGGTGCTTTTTCTTTAGGAACCACGCCAAAATGCGAAAATCGAAAAAACGCGTGGGTGCTTTTTCTTTAGGAACCACGCCAAAATGCGAAAATCGAAAAAACGCGTGGGTGCTTTTTCTTTAGGAACCACGCCAAAATGCGAAAATCGAAAAAACGCGTGGGTGTTTTTTCTTCAGAAACCACGCCAAAATTCGAAAATCGAAAAAAAGCGTGGGAACTTTTTCTTTAGGAACCACGCCAAAATGCAAAATTTGAAAAAAAGCATGGGTGCCTCGCCCCAATTGCCCACGCCAAAATGCGAAAAATGCAAATTGGCGTGGTTACTACTCCAAAAGCAACCACGTCAAAATTCAGTTTTAAAGGAAAGGCGTGGTTTTACGATTTGGAAGGAGTTCCTTTGATCTCTTTCTTCATCTCATACATCTTCGCGTCGGCGTTTTCCATTACGGTCTTGAAGGATGCGGAGGAGGAGACGGTCTTGTATTCGATGCCGTAGCTCAGGCTGCATACGAAGTCGTCGTTGTATTCTGTGTTGAGGGGTGTCAGGGTGGAGTACCACTCGTGCACGATGGAGTCGAGTCTTGTTTCCGGCATGTTGGTGATGACGACGATGAATTCATCGCCGCCGATGCGGTAGAGGTAGCCGTATTTGTGCCAGAAGCGGAGCTGGTCTGCGGCCGCGGTGAGGATCTTGTCGCCGGCGTGGTGGCCGTGAATATCATTGGCTTTTTTGAGGTTGTTGACGTCGAAGAAGATGATCGCGTAATCACTTAATCTTTCGTATTCCGGGATCTTGGACTCGAGCTTGATGCGGTTATAGACTCCGGTGAGTTTGTCATGGGTGCTGAGATGCTCGATCGGTTTCATGAGCATGTTTCTGGCGTTGACGATATTTCCAAGACCCAGGATGATATACGCGATGATCGCCGTGAGCGGGGAGAAGATGCCGAGCAGGCATAAAACGCCGACAAAAACGATAAACAAGAGACAACCTATGATTTGCAGGATCACCAGACGTTTCAATTGCGTAACTCCCCTTAAATCAGATAAGAAAAAGAACGTGCCCCGGTCACCTGGACGGGTGCTTTTCATAGACCATAATACCATGTTTTGAAATTTTATTGAAAAAAGGTGTTGACTCTTACGTTACGTCATAGTTTATAGTAGAACCATCGAGGGAGGAAATGACCATGATGACAGTACATGAAGTGAGCAAACTGGCGGGAGTGAGTATACGCACCCTGCAGTATTATAGTGAGCGGGCGGGAAAACCCACGGTTTTAACCGTGGGATGAAAGCCCTGACATTTTTGTAGATATATAATTAAAATACATCTACAATGTGATATAATATATTTATGGATTATGGATATAAACATACAAAGACCACAGTATCTCTTCTCAACTACCATTTTGTTTTCTGTCCAAGGTACAGACGAAAGATTTTTTCAATAGACGGTGTTGAAGAGCGTTTTAAAGAACTTACGAGGATAGAATGCGAAAAACGTGGCATAGAAATCCTGGCTTTGGAATGTCATGTTGATCATGTACACATTTTTGTCAGTGTATTACCTACTATGAGTGTTCCTGATATCATGAAATATATCAAAGGTGCATCTTCAAAAGAGCTCCGCAAGGAGTTTTCAAAGCTTCAGGCTATGCCGAGTTTGTGGACACGAAGCTACTTCGTAAGCACAGCCGGTAAAGTAAGTTCAGAAACAATAAAAAGGTATGTATATACTCAAAAAACGAGGCCGTGAATATGCAAAAAGGCGTAAAGTTTCGTATATATCCAAGTAAGAGCCAGCGCTCTCTCATTGACCGAACGCTCGGCTGTGTGCGCCTGATCTACAACAAGGGCTTGGATATGAGAAAGACGTCTTACGAACAAGGTCAGAGATGCGGATACAAGCAGACATCATCCATGCTGACTACCTTAAAACTTCAGGAAGATTTTTCATTTCTTAAGGAAGTGGATTCGATCTCGCTTCAGCAGTCCCTTCGTGACCTGGATACTGCATTCAAAAATTTCTTTTCACATCGTTCTTTTTACCCGAAGTTTAAAAGCAAACACGATAACCATCAGTCGTATAGAACGATCAACCAGCAGGACAACATCCGTTTTGCCGGGGAATACTTAAAACTTCCCAAGCTCGGATATGTGAAGATAAAACAGTCTATGCCGGTCGGACATATCCATAATGTAACTGTTGAAAAAACACCGACAGGGAAATACTTTGCAGTATTAAATGTTGACTTTGAACCGGAAGACCGCCCTAATGCGGGGTGCGTCGTCGGGATAGATGTAGGGATCAAGGACTTTTTTTCTGACAGTAACGGGAATACTATAGAGAATCCGAAGTATCTAGAAAAGACCGAAAAGAAAATTGTCCGTGAGCAGCGCCGTCTTTCCAGAAAACAGAAAGGTTCGAATAACAGAAACAAACAGCGTATCCGTGTTGCAAGAGTACACGAAAAGATCACAAACCAGAGAAATGACTTTTTACAGAAGACATCTACGATGCTTTTGCGCGAAAACCAAACCATCTGTATCGAGGATCTGAATGTAAAGGGCATGGTAAGGAACCATAAGCTGGCAAAGCATATTACCAGTGCGTCATGGTCAAAGTTCTTTTCTATGCTTGAATACAAAGCTGAATGGTATGGGAATGAGATTGTTCGGGTTCCAACGATGTACCCGAGTTCTCAGACTTGCAGTATCTGCGGGTATAAAAATCCGATAGTAAAGAATCTTTCCGTAAGAGCTTGGAAGTGTCCGAACTGCCATACCAAACATGACAGAGATAAAAATGCAGCCATTAACATACTGAAAATGGGAATGTTAATGACTGCAAATAACCTAGTAGGGTAGGACATACCCGAATTTACGCTTGTGGAGACCATGCAAGACTAAAGTCCTCGGACTAAGCAGTGGTCGATGAAGCAAGAATCCCACGGCTTTAGCCGTGCGGAGTGTCAAGACAAGATCGGACTCCTGCATCCGGCAGGATATTCCGATGCCGGTTACAGGCTGTATGACGATACGGACCTGAAACGGCTACAGCAGATCTTACTGTTTCGGGAACTGGAGTTTCCTCTGAAGGAGATCATGAGGATCATGGGGCATCCGAATTACGATCAGAACGAGGCGCTAGCGCAGCAGATCGAACTTCTGACACTAAGACGGAAGCACATCGACGACCTTCTGGCCCTGGCTCGACGAATACAACAAAAAGGAGAGAATAATATGGATTTTAAAGCATTTGATACAAGCAAAATTGAAGAGTATACCGAGAAAGCAAAAGCTTCCTGGGGTGATACCACTGAGTACAAGGAATTCGAAAAGAAACACGGGAAGAGATCTCAAGAAGAATCTAAGGCTGCGGCTGATGGCCTGATGAAGGTCATCGCAGAATTCGGTCCCATGAAGGATACCCTTTCAGCATCGGATCCTGCTGTGCAGGCACAGGTTGGAAAGCTTCAGGCTTATATCTCAGAGCACTACTACAACTGCACGAAGGAGACACTTTCGGGTCTTGGCAAGATGTATGCTTCCGGTGGAGAGTTCACGACGAACATCGATGCGGCCGGCGGCGAAGGCACGGCAGCGTTTATCAACGAAGCTATCGAGATCTTTGTGAAATAATAGATCGATAAGAAAGAAGAAATGAATCGGGGGGCTGTCTCAAAACTACGAGATGGTCCCTTTTCAGCTAACTGATCGTTATAATCCGGCGGTATGGTTTTGAGACAGCACCTTCTTTTTTGTTTTGTGGATTCCTACCAAGAATGTGCCGCATTTCTGTTTTGACGAGAACTGCATGTGCTACAATGTTTTCATTGATGCTTGGGAAAGATGAGGGCGAGAGATGTTTGATTTTCTGAAGAGAAAACCCAAAGAAGATACGGCACAAAATACTATGCCGGCTTCGTCTGTCCATCCCGGCCTGAACTATCCCACGAGTGAAGAGCGTCTGAAGCATTTCCGGAAGGCGGTCGAAGAAGTGGCGCAGCTCGGGCATGAAAACTATCTGCCTGTCGTTTATCAGTATCTGGCAAGTGAATCCGATGAAGTCGTAAATGAAGCGGCACGTGTTATTTCAGAGTATGTTGAGAATTATTCTTTTTCTGGGATCATGCGCTTGAACGAATCTTTCCGTGCGCATACGTCGATCGATTACACGGTCAATTGGCGCGAGGTGTCGCTGGAGGAACTGGAAAAGAGGATCAAGGATAAGGGTTCTTATCTTTGGGTCTTGCGCCTCGGTACTTTTCACCCGAATGGATATTTCCGCGAAAAATGCATCCGGGAGCTGCAGAAGGAAAACAGTTCCCTGGGCTTTCTCATTCTTCGTCTGAACGACTGGGTCGAGCCGGTTCGTCGGGCGGCGGAGGATACTTGCGCGGATCTATCTCGCTTTCCGCTGGATGAGCTGATGTGGGCGCTGCCGTATTTTGAAAAGACCCGTCAGGGTGAAAGAAGAAATCCTTTCTTTCTGGAAAAACTCGAAAAGAACTTGGTGAGTGCGATCCGGGAGCGGTTCGGGGAAATCACGTGGGGGAAGATCCGGGGCTATGAGTTTCTGGTCCGCAAGACCTTCTACCGGATGTTCATGAAGGAAAAGCGATTGAGCAAAGCGGAGGTCGAGGACATTCTTTCTAAAGAAAGAAGTGCGCAGTGCCAGATGCAGATCATGCCGCTCTTTGTGGAGCAGTATGCACTGACGGTGGAAGAACTGGACGGGTATCTCAAACATAAGAGCCGCCTCGTACAGCGCGGCGCGCTCGAGCAGAAGTATAAGATCCTGGGCGGCCCGTGGGAAGGTATGGAAGATCTCCTGCTGTCGCCTTCGTCGAGTATCCGCGAAAGTGCGCGGTATATCTTGAAAAAACACACGGATATCGATATCCGGAAGTACTATCTGGATCACTTGGAATCGACACGCGTTTCGGTTAAGAAAGTATGCATTCTCGGAATAGGAGAAAACGGTAAAAAAGAAGACGCAGTGCTTTTGGAGAAATATCTGGACGATGCGAATCCCCAGATCGTAAAGTGCGCGATGCATGCCATCGGTTCGCTCATCGGTTACGATGCAAAAGAAATTTATTGGCGGTTCCTTACCGGTTCGAATCTGACGCTCGTGGTGCAGGCGTATCGCGAGATCTGTGCGCATGGTATTTGTTTTGGTGCCAAGAATATATACGAGTTGTTCTGTAAGGCGGAGGATCCGGCCGTGAAAAAGAAGATGGCGGTCCTTCTGAACCGTGAGCCATATTGGGAGCGTCTTCCGTATGCCCTGATGCATTACCGCGATAGCGACGACGAGATCGAAGAAATGGCGCGTCGCGGAGTGACCCGTAAGAAGAATATGTATGCGAAGGTGTCGGAAGAAGACGCCGCGCGTATCCTCTCGATCCTGCACGATGAAAAGTACAGGATTCCGGAGAGTGTGCAGAAAACGATCGAGTTTGATTTGAAAGTGGTCACAAAGTAAAAAATCCCTGTTGACAAATATGGTTTATGCGAGTAAACTTAGCTTGGATGGTTTATACGTATAAACCTATTCTTTTGTAACGCACGCGGTGTATGTTTCGAAAGTGAAGTCAGGCGGTGCCTGGCGAGGAGAAGGAGATAACGGATATGGTTGATATGGAATTAGGCGCAGTGCAGCTTCGTTTTGCGGATATCGTCTGGGCGCATGAGCCGGTGGGTTCGGGTGAGCTGGTCAAGATCTGTGAGAAAGAACTGAAGTGGAAGAAGCCGACGACATATACCGTACTTCGGAAACTGTGCGAGAAGGGTCTTTTGAAGAATGAGAACGGAGTGGTGACTTCGTTGGTTCCGCGCGATGAATTCTATGCGGCGAGAAGCGAGCAGATCGTGGAAGATTCCTACAAAGGATCGCTTCCGGCTTTCGTGGCTTCCTTTATCTCTCGAAAAGAATTGACTCCGGAGGAGGCCGATCAGATCCAGCAGATGATCGATGAGTTTAAAAAGGGTGAGTGAACATGAGTGGTGTGTTTATCAAAATACTGAATCTGAGTTTATCGGCCAGCTGGCTGATCCTGGCAGTCATTCTGCTTCGTGCTCTTTTGAAAAAAGCACCGAAGTGGTTTCCTTGTGCGCTCTGGGCAATCGTGGCGCTCCGCCTGATCTTGCCGTTCTCTTTTGAGAGCGCGACAAGCCTGATCCCGAGCAGTGAACCGATCCCGGCGGGTTTTGTAAGTATGGAAAATCCGAAGGTGGAAAGCGGAATCACGTATATTAATGAGATGATCAACCCGGCGCTTGAAAAGACGACGTCCAAGACTTCCGATAATACTACATCGGTGGCGGAGGTCAATATTGGCGCAGAAGATCACGCTGTGGTCAGCACCTCGGTTTCCGATACCAGCGTGACGAAGACGCAAAGTGGTGCGATGGATGCTGTTTCGGCAGAGACAATTGCCGATGCGGCGGCAAAAGAAGCAGCAGCTTCGGCTTCTTCCGGGACGTCTGTCTCGTCTTCCGCGGCGGATAGAAGCGCGACAACGGCAATTCCTTCAAATGCCGTTGCGCCTAAGAAAAGTAACATTGTTACCATGCAGAATATCTTCATGGTGGCGAACATTATCTGGCTTTGTGGCGTGGTGATCATTCTGGGATATGCTTCGTTCAGCGCACTTCGTCTGAAGAACAGAATTGCCGCTTCAATTGAGGTCGAAGAAGGCGTCTTCGAGTGTGACGAAGTGAAGTCTCCGTTTATCTTCGGCATCTTCCGTCCGAGGATCTATGTGCCGTCTTCGATGCATGGCAAAACATTATCCTATGTGCTGGCGCATGAAAAATCGCATCTGGCACGTCGTGACAACTTGTGGAAACCTTTGGGATTCCTGCTTCTGGCCGTATACTGGTTTAACCCGCTTTCCTGGGTGGCGTATATCCTTCTTTGCCGCGACATCGAGATGGCCTGCGATGAGAAAGTTATCCGCGATCTGGAGAAGAAGCATGCCGCAGAATACTCCCAGGCATTACTTGACTGCAGCCTCAAGAAAAGTGCTTTGGCCGCATGCCCGCTGGCATTCGGTGAAGTTGGTGTCAAGCAGCGCGTGAAAAATGTACTGAACTACAGAAAACCGAGATACCTGTTCGTGGGTGTTCTGGTCGTGCTGTGTGGAATCGTGACCGGGTGCTTCCTGACCAATCCGAAAAAGAAGAAGGAGACTACATCGGTCGAGCAGGAAAAGGAAAACGCGATTGTGGACGAAACACAAGAGGACGAGCCGATGGATCCGACGTTGAATTTCCCGGTTTCGGTACAGGGTGATGCCAATTTCACGGTCAAAGGAGTATTGTCGTCACTATATACGGTGGACATTAAGGCCGCATATTTCGACGGCGCGACAGTTCTTTTTGATTATGATCTGATTTTTAACGAGGGTTCGGATCCTCAGAAGATGATGGAGGGCATCTACTTCTTCGCTACGGGTTATGGCAAACTCAATGGCCACGATATCGCGTCGGACTCTTATATCGAAACCAGAACCCTGGGGACATCGGGAGATACAGTCAACTGCCGCGCACAAGGATTCTTACAATGTCCGGCAGAGAGAGTAAATGTGGAGTTCCACGATAGTATCTCCGGAAAGATGTACAACTTCGAACTGAACAAGTCTTCTGATGCCCAGCTCCTCGTGCTGACTTCCGGCAAGGCGGATAATGGAGACTTTGAGGGAATAGTCAGCTATGATACGAACATGACATTCCTTAAGGACACGGACGAAATGTTTGTCGACAGGATCGTCATCGCCGAGAGCGGCGCATATATCCTCTATGGATATGATGAAAACCGTGAAGAAAGGCTTACTCGGCCGATCGAACGGCTTGAGATGACGGGAATGGATGATGTGTACCGAAGTGTATACGATACATTCCAGGGATGCAATCCGATGACTGATACGAGTGTTCGATACATGGATACGCTAGACGACGGATTAATGGTACTGAGTTTCCACTTCGATACGTCAAAGGAACGGGTCTGGGACGTGTTCCATGATTCGAAGTACAGACTTGCTGACGAACCATTGACCGAACGCAAAAGATCCCGTGAAAATGTGGTGGATTTCACGGAGTCGGTGACGTTCAATTATCCGGGTTATTCGATCCAGGTAAAAAGTGCAAAGTTTGATGGAGATAACCTTGAGTGCATCTACGATGTAAAGTTTGCGGAAGTACCGACACAAGATCCGCGTAACTATTATGTGGTCGATTGCATTGGTGCGAATTCTATTTCGCTAGAAGGTGGTGATCTCGAGAGCGAAAAGAACTTCCCGATCAGGACAGAGCAGGTTGAGAAGATCGATGAGAAAACGTTTACATACAGAATATACGGAACACTGGACTGGGATTTCGATTATGTAGACCTGACCATACAGGACAATAACAGCGATGACGAGTTTACCTTCTGCGTAAAGAACAGTAACCGATACATCCATGTATTCCGTCCGGAATCATTTGACGGACCGAAAAACGATGGATATATTTACCACACGATCGATTTTGAGGCTGACGATGAAAGGTTTATTCTATATGAAATCGTACTGCAGGAAGAGATATGTGATGTGTATTACTCGTACAAAGATGAATCGAACTTTGATGTCATGAACGACTGGGAAATCTCTCATGCGTTTGGCATTGAACTCGAATTCGATGATGTTGCATTCGGATGGTATGAAAACGGGTATATACCATTTGACGAGATCTTCCCGGCGTACGACATAAGGCATCATCAGCCTCTTCCGGATTCGGTACTGACAAAGAGTTCAGTCATGTCTAACTTTGTCAGGGACTCTTCCAAGTTCTTCCGGGACCCTGGCGACAAAACAAATCTGGAGGCTCTTGCTGAGCGTCTCGATAATGCAAAAATCAGACTGTACGCAGCCGGAGCAAACTCTTCGCAAACAGATGATCCTTCATCGTTTACGGCAAATCGTTCGTATACGATCGACTATGACCCGCAAGGAACCACGATATGCGATCTTGGTGACTATAAGATGCGGATCACGGAGCTTTCTTTCGATGGCTCGATGGTCAACATGTCATACGAACTGGTCAGCGAGGAGGAGCCGGTCGTTACAATAACTCAAGGATTCTGGATCATGGGTAAGGCGAAGGGAAGCATAACCGGACAGGATTTATGTGAAACTGTCTATTTGCACCCGGACTTCGCCGATAGAGCTGACACAAACACTCTTACGTATAAAGCGTGCGGAATCCTTTCTAATCCGTCAGAGCTTCTGCAAGTGTCAGTACGGGATTATGGCGAGAGAGTGGAGTATATCATTAATGTGAAAATAGATGACTCTTCCAAGGTGTATATCTTCCGAGACGAAGCGGATACCCGTCCGAAGCTGGAAAATGTGGAATACCTGCCTCTTCCGGAATGGGAGTGTGCAGATGAGAATTTCGTTCTGGATCAGATCATCGTGACTGAATCAGAGTGTATGGTCTATTACGGATATAAGACCATGCCGGATGCGGTCAATGTATACAGCTACGATGTGTTCAGGGCTCTACAGGCTCCGATGGCTGCGGATGATCCGGATCTTTTGAACCCGGGTGCGTCAGAATGGAAAGACGGAAAGAAACCCGTTGCGGCCTATTTCGGTTTCTATGGCGGAACCTGTGGACCTGACCGCATGACAGAGGGAGAGTATGCAGCAATCGGCAGAGCCTGCATCGAGATCCACGGTGACGAACAGGCATACGACGGCATCATCAACCAGGCGTATGTGGTCGAAAAACTGAAGAGCATGCATCTCGAACTGCGGACCGAGGAAGAGTACCGATTGCCGGTTAACGATGCTGACTGAGGTAAGGTATTCCGGACAACCATGCGCTACAATGTTTTCTACTGGTTGTTCATGACGGAGAAGAGAATGAGCAAGACGCCTTTTCGAATCAGGAGAGTTTCGCGCGCAATCTATGTCCCATGAGGAGTTCGTCAGACGTTTGTATCGTGCACTGCTTCAGAGAGAGCCGGATCCGGAAGGACTGACAAACTGGGTAAACCACTGCTATACGTATGGCCGCCATTTTGTACTTGCCGGTATTGCAAACTCCGATGAGTTCTTGAAAGTGTGCAACAACCTGGGAATCTACAGAGGTTGGATGTACTGATCTTTCATGATCCTAAGACATAACTGTCTGAGGGATAAGTAAGAAAAAGGGGGACTGTCTCAAAACAATGAGACGGCCCCTTTTCTTCTTGGGCGAAAACCGGATTGTATGGTTTAGTTGGGCAGATGATGCTGTTTGCTAGTAACCACAAGTTCTTTTGGCGCAGTGGTTTAGTAAATCCTTGCCGAAAAAATATGCATCAGCGGATAATTATCCGGGAATGAGATTTTTATCCGTTTGTTTTTGCTCACTTTTACAGATAAGAATGAACACATTAAGATTTTATCCGCCTACTGACACTTCAATTGACAGATAAATTCCCGCATATAGACAAAATCTCTGCCGGGCAAGTTCTTTTTTGACGGATAAGAATGAAAGCATCGAAATTTTATCTGCCACCGCTCGAAAAGCACTGCACAGGATGCTTTGTTAGA
>JAFZZM010000033.1 GCA_017615755.1 Clostridiales bacterium
CGTAGTATATGAAGTAGAGGGCAACGGCGCTATTGCTTCTTACATCCACATGGGTGGTAAGATCGGTGTATTCGTTGATCTCGCAACAGAAGACGATTCCGTTATCGCTAAGTCCGAGTTCGCTGACTTCGCTAAGGATATCGCAATGCAGATCGCTGCTGCTAATCCGAAGTGGCTCACACGTGAGGATGTTCCGGCTTCTGAAATCGAGAAAGAGACAGAGATCATCATCAACAAGAACCTCAACGAAGGTAAGCCTGAGAAGATCATCAGAGAGAGAATCCTCCCTGGTAACATCGAGAAGTTCTACAAGGAGAACTGCCTCGTAGAGCAGGAATTCGTTAAGGATGATTCCAAGTCTATCGCTACGTACACAAAGGAAAGATCTTCTGCTATGGGTCAGAACATCTCCATCCGTCGCTTTACCCGCTTCGAAATGGGCGAAGGTATTGCTAAGAAGGAAGAGAACTTCGCTGAAGAAGTTATGAAGCAGATCAAGTAATCCTTTCTGAATCAGTTAAACCAAGAGCTGTCCATTCGGGCAGCTCTTTTTTTGCTTTGACAGAGGATGTCAAGTCTTTTTCTGCATGGGTATTTTGTTACAATAGATACGAATAAGGGAAAGAAAAGAGGATATCGGTATGAAGCTTGTGATCGTACGTCATGGTGACCCGGATTACGTAAATGACTGCCTGACGGAGACAGGAAAGCGGGAAGTGGAACTTCTTTCAGAGAGAATGAAGAATGTGAAGGCGGATGAATGCTATTGTTCGCCGCTTCGCCGTGCACAGCAGACTGCGGCACCATGTCTTGCCAAGATGAATATGAAAGCCGAGGAACTGCAATGGCTGCGTGAGTTTGCTCCTAAGGTGCAAAGACCGGAGAAGGAAGGAGTCGCCTGGGACTGGGTTCCTTCTGACTGGACAAGCATGCCGTATGCTTTTGATTTTGACCGCTGGACGGAATATCCGGCTTTTGAAGATGCGCATGTACGCGAAGAGATCGACTGGATCTATTCGGAATTTGATCAGTTTCTCAGAAAGCACGGTTATGAGAAGGATGGGAAACTGTTCCGTGCTGCTGCGCCAAATAACGACACCATCGTGTTTTTCTGCCATTTCGGGCTTGAGTGCGTGCTCCTTTCTTATTTATTGAACCTGCCGCCGCTTGTGATGTGGCATTCCATGATCGCAGCACCGACCTCCATCACGACGGTCGTGACGGAGGAAAGACGCGAAGGCATCGCACAGTTCCGTATGACTGCCTTCGGCGATACCTCCCATCTTTATGTTGCCGGACAGGAGCCGAGCTTTTCGGGAAGATTCAGAGAGTGCTTCACAAACGAGAATGAACGTATGGACTGAGCACGGGAGAAAAAAATGTAAAAATGCACTGTGTTGTCTTTTCAGATAATGCAATTAACGATAAAATAATCTAAGTAATGAATTGGAGGATATGGGTTATGAGTGAACCTATCTATAAGAGGATCCTTCTGAAGATCAGCGGTGAGGCGCTGGCGGGTGATAAGAAGGTCGGAATTGACGATGCTACGGTACATAGCATCTGTTCCCAGATCAAGAAAGTTGCAGATCTGGGCGTAGAGGTTGCCGTGGTTGTCGGTGGCGGAAACTTCTGGCGCGGACGTACAAGCGAGCATATGGACCGAGTAACGGCTGACCATATGGGTATGCTGGCCACGATGATGAATGCATTGGCGATCTCCGATGCACTGGAACAGGAAGGCGCGATTACGAGAGTGCTCTCCGCCGTAGAGATCAGACAGATGGCCGAGCCTTACATCCGTAAGCGTGCGGTACGTCACCTTGAGAAGAAGAGAATCGTTATCTTTGCCTGCGGTACAGGTAACCCGTTCTTCTCCACAGATACAGCAGGTGCACTTCGTGCGACAGAGATCGAGGCTGACATCTTCTGTAAGGCCACCATGGTGGATGGTGTGTATGACAAGGATCCGCACAAGTTCGCGGATGCGGTCAAGTACAAGACCATCACACACGATGAGGTACTGGCCAAGAACCTGAAAGTTATGGATGCAACAGCTGCAGCGCTTTGCAGAGATAACGGAACCAAGATCATGGTATTTTCCATGGAAGATCCGGAAAACATCGTACGGGTCGTCCTTGGCGAAGATATAGGAACAATTGTCGGTTAAGACAAACGAAAAGGAGGCTTGAATATGCCAATGCAGGAAATCACGAAAGATGTATACGCATTCTATGAAGAGAGAATGAAGAAGACCATCAACAACCTTACGGAGAATTTCAATTCCATCCGCGCGGGTCGTGCTAACCCGCATGTTCTCGACCGTATTACCGTCGATTACTATGGTGCTCCGTCTCAGCTGAATGCTGTTGCGAATATCCAGGTACCGGAGCCGAGAATGATCACATTGACTCCTTGGGATCCGTCTATGCTTAAAGAGATCGAGAAGGCGATCCAGGCTTCTGATCTGGGCATCAACCCGAGCAATGACGGTAAGATGATCCGTCTGGTATTCCCGATCCTTACTGAGGAACGTCGTAAGGAACTCGTTAAGAGTGTACAGAAGTACGGTGAGGAGGGCAAAGTTGCCATCCGTAATATCCGTCGTGAAGGTATCGATAAGTATCGCGGAATCCATAAGAAGAAGGAAATCACAGATGACGATCTGGCTGATTTTGAAGAGCAGATGCAGAAACTGACCGACCGCTATATCAAGGAAGTCGATAAGTGCTGCGAGTCTAAGGAAAAGGATCTCATGGAGATCTGATCCGTATCTTAGGATAAATAACGAAGAGGTTGCCTTAGCCTGCTTTGGAATAAGGCGCCTCTTTTTTTGGAGAGTATATGAGTAGTAACGAAGAATCCAGGTTTTCTTTCTTTTCCAAGAAGAAAACGCCGGTAATTGATGAATCCAATCTGAAGATTCCGACCCATATCGCCGTGATCATGGACGGAAACGGAAGATGGGCCAAGAAGCGTATGCTGCCTCGTTCGGCGGGTCACCGTGCCGGCGCGGACAACTTGAAGACGCTCTGTAAAAACTGCGGCCATTACGGGATCAAATACGTTACTGTCTATGCTTTTTCTACGGAAAACTGGTCCAGACCGGAAAGCGAAGTCCATACGCTGATGGAGCTTTTCGTAGAGTATTTTGACCGCTATGATCCGGAACTGGAACAGGAAGGCATCCGTGTTAGATTTACAGGTGACATTGCAGGCCTTCCGGAGAATATCCAGGCTGTGTGTAAGCGTGCGGAAGAAGGCTCAAAACACAGAAACCGCATGACGTTGATCGTTGCTTTTAACTATGGTGGAAGAAGAGAGATCGTACAATCCTGCCAGAAGCTTGCCATGCAGGTGAAAGAAGGAAAGATCGATGCATCCGAAATCACGGAAGAGATGTTTGCACAGAATCTTTATCTTCCGGATGTTCCGGATCCGGATCTGATCATCCGCCCGAGCGGAGAAGAGCGCACGTCGAACTTCCTGGTATGGGAAGGTGCTTATTCCGAGCTGTGGTTTTCGGACGTACTGTGGCCGGATTTCGGCATGAAAGAACTGACAGAAGCCCTCGTTGCATATACTAAGAGAGACCGCCGTTTCGGTGGCCTTTCAAAGGAGAAGTAATACATGAAACAAAGAATCATCACAGGAACCATATTTACGATCGCAGTCCTTGCCATTGTCGTGCCTGCGTACTTTTACCCTGTGATCATGCTTTTACTTTCCTTTATCGTATCCGTGGTGGCGATCCATGAACTGGTCAAAGCCGCAAAGAACAAGGTCAATGACATTTCCGTCGCGATATCTTTTATCGGCGGACTTCTTGGTTTCCTGCCGGCTGTTACCTGGCTTTGCGGAGGCTCTGCGGCAGAGGCCATGACGCTTTATGCGCTTTGCGTACTGACATATTGTTTTGTCACGACGATGTTTCCGCCGATCCGTAAAGAAGACCCGGATGCGATACGTTCGGGACTTGCACAATCATTGATAATTATCTATGTATCATTTCCTATTGCATGTTTGAATACCATGGCATTGCTGATCCAGAAGGGCTGGTTTTTTGCCGTTCTCGGACTCTTTGCACCATGGATCTCGGACGTATTTGCCTATTTTACCGGTGTCTGCTTCGGAAAGCACAAGATCGTGCCGCATATCAGTCCGAAGAAGACATGGGAAGGCTGTGTCGGCGGCGCAGTATTCTGTTCGGTGCTGACCGCAGTGTTTTTTGCATTTGTCATGAACAGGGTCATTGACGTAAAGATCCCGTTTGCCGGTTTTGTTGCTTTGGCTGCATTATTCGGTTTCCTTCTTTCAGTTGTATCCCAGCTGGGTGACTGGATGGCTTCGAGCATTAAGAGAATGGTCGGGATCAAAGATTTCGGTAAGTTTATGCCGGGTCACGGCGGTATGATGGACCGCTTCGACAGTGCATTCTTTACTTTGCCGGTAGCTCTTGGTCTGGCCTTTGTCGTATTGCTGGGAGTGTAATATGAAACATCTTTGTATTTTAGGTTCAACAGGTTCGATCGGTACGCAGACTCTCGAAGTGGTAAGAAACTTTCCTTCGGAGCTTTCTGTTGTGGCATTGACGTGTGGCGGCAATGTAGAGCTTCTGGCCAGACAGATCGTGGAGTTTTCCCCTGAGGTGGTCAGTGTTTCCACGGAAGATAAGAAAGAAGAACTGAAGCAGCTTCTTCCTGCTGAACAGAAAGTCGAGATCCTCGTTGGCGATGAAGGCAATATTGCCTGTGCGACACACAGCAAAGTGACGATCGTAGTTGCCGCGATGGTCGGCATGCGTGGTCTGCCTTCAGTCGTAAATGCGATCAAGTGTGGAAAAGATATAGCTTTGGCCAATAAAGAGACACTGGTTTCCGGCGGATCGGTGGTCATGCCTCTGGTCAAAGAGCATAATGTAGCGCTGTTGCCTGTGGATTCCGAGCATTCGGCAATCTGGCAGTGCCTGTGGGGACAGCCGGAAGGATCACTTTCACGGATCCTTCTTACCGCGTCAGGCGGACCGTTCCGTGGTTACAGCCGTGATATGCTTGAGAAGGTCACGCTTGAACAGGCGTTGAATCATCCTACATGGAAGATGGGCGGAAAGATCACGATCGATTCGGCCAGCATGATGAATAAAGGTCTTGAGATCATCGAAGCCTCCTGGCTGTTTGATGTACCGGTGGATAAGATCGAAGTCGTGATCCATCCGCAGAGCATCGTTCACTCGATGATCGAGCTTTCTGACGGATCGGTCCTGGGACAGATGGGTTTCCCGAATATGATGCTTCCGATCCAGATCGCACTGTTCTATCCGGAACGCACGAAGCGTTGTGTCGAGTGCTTTTCGCCCTTTACGGCAAAGAGTTCGACATTGACGTTCGAAGCTTGCGACCGAAACGTGTTCCGACTGGTGGATGTGGCCTATCACGCGGGACATGTCGGCGGAACGCTTCCTGTTGCGATGAATGCCGCAAATGAGATGGTCGTTGCCGATTTCCTTTCCGGAAAGGCTCAGTTTGTCGATATTGAGCGGACCGTGGAACGGGTCATGAATCAGCATGAGAAGGAAGGCGTGATATTGAAACCTTCCTTGGACGATATTTTCGAAGTGGATCGTTGGGCAAGACAAATGGCTACTTCGGAAAAAGAATGATACACTAATTAGAAAGAGATCTGGGAGAAACGAATGTCACCGTTAAGCATAGTCATTTGTATATTGGGATTGGGTGTTCTGGCCGCTGTACACGAGGTCGGCCACTTTATCATGGCACGGATCCTGAAGATCAAAGTGTACGAGCTTTCGATTTTTGTCGGCCCGAAGCTTTTTTCATGGAAGAGAAAGGGCGTTGACTATTTTATCCGACTGATCCCTCTTGGCGCGTATGTGCGTTTCTCGGAGATCGATGAGGAAACAGGTGAACTGAAGGACGATAACCCGGAGAACCTGATCAATCAGGCCAGATGGAAGCGCCTTCTGGTATCTCTGGCCGGTCCTTTTATGAATATCGTACTGGGAATCATTATTTTCATGATTTGCTTTTCGGTATTCGGGTTCCTGTCACTTCGTCAGGGCATAATCGTGCAGGGCACACAGGTTGCCGATACGAGGATCGAAGTGGGTGACTCTATCGTTTCAATCAACGGCAGAAGGATCCTCTGCCAGATGGATCTTTCGTATTATCTCGATGAATGCAGCAATAAGGATTCGATCGATCTCACCATGCGTTCCGGAAAGTCCGGCGAAAAATATGATGTTACTCTTGTTCCGGATATCCAGGACCAGTATATGCTCGGCTTTACGCATTATGCCGATGTGGATGCCTACGGAGGATGGAAAGTCACCTCAGTGGATTCCAGGCAGAATAATGATTCTCCGGTAATGAAGGTCAATGATACGGTGCTGTCCGTTAACGATGTGCCTGTCACCGATCCTATGTGTACGGATATCATTCGTCAGTCCAACGGCGAACTGCTGTCGGTCAAGATCGTCCGTGGCGGAGAAGAGATGGTACTGGAAATGAATGCCATTAAGGTCAAGACATCGAATCTTCGTGGTATTTATCTTGACGATGGTGAGGGATTCTGGGAGTGCTTCCGCGAAGCTGTGGTATTTCCTTTCTCCTTTATCCGTATTTCCATTGATTCGCTTGCAAAAGTATTTGCGGGTTCTGTCCCGGCTTATGATGTCCTTTCCGGTCCTGTCGGTATTGCTTCGGTCGTATCCGAAGTGGTCGACGCACCTGAAGTGGAGAGCAGCATAAAGGTGGAGACGCTCCTGATCCTGGCGGGCGGTATCTCGACCGGTCTTGCTTTTACCAATATGCTTCCGATCCCGGGTCTTGACGGTAATGCCATTGTTCTTACCGTTGTCGAGATGATCCGTGGCAAGAAACTGTCCAGAAAGGCAGAACAGGTGATCAATGTCATCGGTTTTGTCATGATCATCGGACTGGTCATCTTTGCACTGGTCTCTGATATTATCCGATTGTCGAGGTGAGCCGGGCCATGATCGAGAGGTACAAAACGCAAAAGGTAATGCTGGGAAATATCGGGATCGGCGGCGATTCCCCGGTTTCCGTGCAATCCATGAATAATACGGATACGAGAGATGTGGAAGCGACGCTGAAACAGATTTCGGAACTG
This sequence comes from Clostridiales bacterium, assembly GCA_017615755.1. Taxonomy (GTDB): domain Bacteria; phylum Bacillota; class Clostridia; order Saccharofermentanales; family Saccharofermentanaceae; genus Scatonaster. Next base: position 7,150 of record JAFZZM010000033.1, read on the forward strand.
GCTTCCTGCGGCTGTGATATCACCCGCGTGGCGATCCTGAATATGGAAGCGGCCGAGGCACTCAAAGAAATCACAAAGAGAAGTCCGATCCCGGTCGTGGCCGATATTCATTTTGATTACCGTCTTGCTCTGGCATCCATTGAAAACGGAGCGGCGAAGATCCGTATCAATCCCGGTAATATCGGCGGTGACGACAGAGTAAGAAGTGTTGCGGAGAAAGCAAAAGAATACGGCATTCCGATCCGCGTTGGCGTGAATTCCGGCTCGATCGGTAAAGATATGCTGGAAAAGTACGGTGGAGTCAATGCTTCGTCGCTTTCCGAAAGTGCGCTGTATGCGATCCGGCTTCTGGAAAAACACGATTTCCGGGATATAGTCGTAAGCATGAAATCTTCTGATCCTGTACTTACGATCGAAAGTTATCGCTTACTTAGAGATAAGGTGCCGTATCCGTTCCATGTCGGCGTGACCGAAGCCGGAACGCTTCGTGAAGGCGTGATCCGTTCCAGTGTGGGCATCGGCGCGCTGCTTTCCGAAGGTATCGGCGATACGATCCGTGTCAGCCTTACGGATGAGCCTGTTGAAGAAGTCCGTGCCGGGATCTCTATCCTGCGTTCACTCGGACTTCGTAGTCAGGGCATGAGGATGGTTTCCTGTCCTACCTGCGGACGTACACAGGTTCCGCTTATCGAAGTGGCAAAAGAAGTGGAAGCACGTATCAGTGACCTTCCTTACAGTATGACAGTAGCTGTCATGGGATGTGCCGTTAATGGACCGGGGGAAGCGAGAGAAGCGGATATCGGTATTGCCGGTGGTGTGGATGAGTTCCTGCTTTTCTGTAAGGGAAAACCTATCAAGAAGGTTTCCCAGGATAAAGCAGTAGATGAACTGATCTCAATGATCCATCAGATGAACGGCGAAAAGTAGTTCTTTTAGAAAAGTATAAAGAGGAGCTTTCCTATGACTTTATTTGATTTCGTATCCGACATATCGCCGGATGAACGACTTTCAAAAATTGCATCCATGATCCCCAGTAACGTGGTCGAACTGTACCTGGACGACCGCTTTATGGGCCTGGAATTAAAACTGGAACTGATTGGTCCCGTCGCACATGTAAAAGCACTTAGTGGTCTCGAAGAATATCTCCGTCAGATCCTGCATCTTTCCCATATCCGTCTATACATCTGTAATGTGGACAGTGATTTTGGAAAACAATCCATGCCTGCGATCCTGATGTGGATGACGCGAGTATTGAAGACCAAGTGCATGTATGCCCATGTTCTGGAAACCGTTGAGTCAGACGGAGAGGGCCTGAAAGTGATCCTTTACGCTGCACTGCCGGATCAGTACAAAGATCAGGTCCGCGCATCGATCGACGATTTTACCAGGCGCTATCTGGATAAGTGTTATCCGGTTTCTTTTGAGGTCAAGCAGCAGGAGAAAGCCGCTTCATCAGCGCATGATGCCGATTATTTCATGAACCAGATGATGAACCGTGTGGAAGTCCCCGTGGAACAGGAAGATATTGAAGTTGAAGTAAAGAAGCAGGATAAATCCAAGGAAGCGAAGATCCCTGCAGATCTCGATAAGGATTCCTGGGAATATAAGGCTCTTCAGGAAAAACAGACGATCAAGAAAGAGAAGAAAGAATTCCGAAGAGGCAGCCAGCAGTTTGAAGTACAGACTGAAGAAGGTGCCGTGATCTGGGGTTTTGTTCCTCAGGATTGCCCGAAAAAGAAGATCCTGGATTCTGTTGCCGCGGCTTCTACTCCGGAGCCAGGTGCGAAAGAAGAGATCATCCGTTTCGAAGGCTCTTTGAAGATCCTCGAAGAAGAGCAGCGTCTGGTCGGCGCGAACAAGAACAAGGTGCTCCTGAAGTTTTATCTGACAGATAACACATCCAGCGTGGAGTGCGTCTGCTTTATGTCACCGCACGATGCCGATCTGTTCTGCAAGACATATAAGAAGGGCGGTTATGTCGGTATTGCCTGCACGCTCGCATACAGTAATTTCTCCGGACAGGTGGAAGCAACCTTGAAGGGAATCTATAAGGCGAACCCGCCGCCGAAGCGTAAGGATCATGCGGAAGAAAAGCGTGTCGAACTTCATGCACATACCAAGATGAGTGAAAAGGATGCCGTTACTTCGCCAAAAGAACTGATCCTTACTGCGCATCGTATGGGCCATCCGGCTTGTGCGATCACGGACCATGGTGTCGTGCAGGGCTTTAACGAAGCATATTCTGCTTATAAGGATTGTAAAAAGAGCGGTGAGAACCCGGACTTCAAGCTTATCTTCGGAATGGAAGGTTATCTTGTCGATGACGGAAACTGTATCGCATACCATGTAAAAGAAGACGATCCGGTATCGCTGGATTCTTTTGTTGCGATCGATGTCGAGACGACAGGTCTGGATTGCACCAAGGACGGCATCCTGGAGATCGCCGCGATCCGCTATACCAGAAATGAGAACGGCGAGTATGAGGAGTCCGAAGTATTTACTACGATGGTCAATCCAGGTGTGGAGATCTCGGAAACATCGAAAGAAATGACCGGTATTACGGAAGATATGATCAAAGATGCACCGACACCATTTGAGATGGCGCAGCAGCTCTTTGAATTCTTGAAAAAAGGCGAGCCGCTCGTCGGTCACAATATCTTCTTTGATATGGGATTCATCCAGGAAGCCGGCTTCCAGCTCGATATCGAACAGCTTGATGAAGATAAGCACCATCCGTACCGTGTAAAGTTCCATCATGTTGAGATCGATACGGTTTCGGCAGTGACGTTCCTGTACCCGGATATGCCAAAGCATAACCTTGCGGATGCATGTGAATTCCTGGGCATCGTGAATGAGCGTCATCACAGAGCTATGGGCGATGCACGTGCCAGCGCGCAGATCCTGATCCGCTGTATCAAGGATTTCGGATTTACCACATGCGAGGAAATGAACACGAAGGCAGGTCTTCTTCCGAAGAGCGAAGTCACGAAGCGTAAGACGCCTTCGTATCACATCATTTTCCTGGCAAGAGATACCGTGGGCCTTTATAACCTGTACCGTATCGTTTCTGAAGGACATACGGAGTATTTCTCCATGCGACCGAGGATCCCGAAGTCTGAGGTCATGTACCTGAGTCCGGGGGTTCTTGTAGGTGGTGCATGTGAACGTGGCCAGATCTTTGCCTTTGTAAAGGATGCCTATGTCCAAAACGGCAATGATACAGATAAGACGCTGGAATTCCTGAGTTCTTCTTCGGAATTCATGCGCATGATCCGTCTTTACCACTATTTCGAGATCCAGCCGATCTGCAACAACGAATTCTATCTGAGAAATCCGGAGAGCGGACTTACTACGAAGCAGGATCTCATCAACATCAATGTCATCATCTCGAAGATGGCCGAGCGTGTCGGTAAGCCTTGCTGTGCCACGACGGACGCGCACTTCCTGGAAAAGAAAGACGGCGAGTTCCGTAAGTATCTCCTGATGGATATGGGCTTTAAGGATGCGGAAATGCAGGCCGATCTGTATTTCCGTACAACTGATGAGATGCTCGAAGAGTTCAGCTATCTCGGTGAGCAGCGTTGCAAAGAAGTCGTCGTTACTTGTCCGAAGTCGATTGCCGACATGATCTCGGATAAGATCAAGCCGTTCCCGGATGGTACTTATCCGCCGGTCATCCTTTCTGCGCCGGACGATCTGCGTGAGATCGTAAACAAAACCATGCATGAAATGTACGAATATGAAGGACAGGTGCCGCAGCTGGTTCTGGATCGTGTGAAAAAAGAACTCGACAGTATTATCGGTAACGGTTACTCCATCATGTACTACATTGCCTATAAACTGGTAAATAAGTCGAACTCCGACGGATATGTAGTTGGTTCCCGAGGATCGGTCGGATCGTCACTGGTTGCGACGTTCTCCGGTATTTCGGAAGTCAATCCGTTGCCGCCGCACAGAAGATGCCCGAAGTGTAAGTACTCCGAATTTGATCTGTCCGGTACATATGGTTCGGGTTACGATCTGCCGATCGAGCCTTGCCCGAAATGCGGTACCCCGATGAAGTCCGACGGACAGGATATCCCGTTTGAAACCTTCCTTGGATTTAAAGGAGACAAGCAGCCGGATATCGACCTCAACTTCTCAGGTGAATACCAGAGCCGCGCACATAAGTACGTAGAAGAGCTTTTCGGAAGTGAGCATACATTCCGTGCCGGTACGATCGGCTGCTATGCGGAAAAGAATGCCGAAGCCCTGATCCGCGGATGCTGTGAGATGAAGGGCGAGACCATTACCAAAGCCGAGCTTGCCCGTCGTGCCAGCGGTATCGACGGCGTAAAGAGAACCACCGGTCAGCATCCGGGCGGTATCGTCGTTCTGCCGAAGGAGATGGATATCTACGAGTTTACGCCTGTACAGCACCCGGCTAATAAGCTGGACTGCGGTACGATCACGACGCACTATGACTTTAATGCGCTGCACGATACGATCCTGAAACTCGATATCCTCGGTCACGATGATCCGACCATGCTTCGTATGTTAAGTGACCTCACAGGTATCGATGTACACACGATCCCGATTCCGGATCCGAAGGTCATGTCGTTGTTTACGTCGACAGAAGCTCTTGGTATTCCGGATGGCACTTCACCTGCAGAAGCAGCGACACTGGGTCTTTCGGAGATGGGTACCAAGATGGCCCGTGACATGATCCATGAGACAAAACCGGCACAGTTCTATGACCTTGTACAGTTGATGGGTCTTTCTCACGGAACCGGTGTATGGAAGGGCAATGCCCAGGATCTTATCCACGATGGCACGTGTACGCTGAATACGGTTATCGGATGCCGTGACAGTATCATGACCACCTTGATCTACTGGGGACTTCCTTCTTCGGATGCATTCCAGATCATGGAGAAGGTACGTAAAGGTAAGGGCCTGACGCCGGAACACGAAGCTTTGATGAGAGAGAATAACGTGCCGGACTGGTACATTGATTCCTGTAAGAAGATCCAGTACATGTTCCCGAAGGCGCACGCCGCGGCTTATGCGATCTCGTCGCTCCGTATCGCGTGGTTCAAAGTCAATTACCCGGAGGAGTATTACTGCTCATTCTTCACGATCCGTGCAGATGAATTTGACGGTGACCTGCTCTGTAAGGGCATCGAATATGTTATTGCCAAGCGAAAAGAACTCGACAACGGTCTTGGAAGAAGAAAACCGAATGAGAAAGCGCTTTTCTATCTTTGCGAGCTGGTCGAAGAGATGTACCTGCGAGGTATTTCCTTTGTGCCGTATGACCTGAATAAGTCCGATTCGGTGAAGTTCATCAAGGTTGAGAAGGGTAAGATCCTGCCGCCGCTGAATGTTATCGCATCGATCAGTACATCGATCGCGGAAGGTATCGTGGAGGCCAGAAACGAAAGACCGTTCACGACACAGGATGACCTGCAGACGCGCGCCCATCTTGGTCCATCTTCCATGAAGAAACTGGAGGAAGAGGGATTGCTGGCCGGTCTTCCGAGATCGAGACAGATGGATCTGTTTGACCTTATGTAAGGCAGGAGCGTAGATCATGGTAGCGGAAGTTGTATTGCGAGAGAGTGTCTGGAATACAAACAAAGCCTACGACTATCTGGTTCCCGAAGAGCTTTCGGAAAAGATCAAGGTCGGGCAGTATATCCGCGTGCCTTTCGGAAACGGAAACCGTCCATGTGTTGCGCTGGTCATGAAACTGAAAGAAGAAGCGCAGGTAAAAGAAGGCGCAAGAGCTTTTCGCATGAAAAGCATCCACTCCATCGTAGAAGAAGAACCGGTATTGAACCAGGAACAGCTGGAGATCCTGCATTTCCTGACGAAGCGATATGCTTCGACTTACGGATCGGCCATGCATCAGATGGTGCCTGCGTTGGTCACAAAGCGGACAGGAAGAAGCCAGCTGGTGGTTTCCTTGGTTTCCGAAGAAAAAGCACGTGATGCCATCGATTCCGAGTCGATCTCTTCGCTTCCGCAGCTTCGTGCATTACAGTGGCTTCTGGAAGTGGAGGAGATGCCGCTTTCAGACCTGATGCAGGAACTGTCCATCTCACGTTCCCCAATCGATACACTGGCGAAAAACGGCCTTGTGACGATCCGAAGCGTGCATTTTTCCGCGGAACAGCGTGCCGAGATCGGCGATGCCGCGGTGATGGAAACGTCTGAAAAGCAGGAAGCACATATTCTGAACCCGGAGCAGCAGGCTGCAGTCGATGCGATCCTGCAGGCAGAAGGGAACAAGGAGTTTCTTCTTTTCGGTGTTACGGGAAGCGGTAAGACGGAAGTCTATCTTCAGGTCACGGAACAGATCCTCAAGCAGGGCGGAAGTGTCCTGTATCTGGTGCCTGAGATCTCCCTTACTCCGCAGACGGTTTCCAGGATCAAGTCGCGTTTCCCGGAAAAGATCGCGGTGCTTCACAGCCGCCTTACGGCGAAAGAAAGATATGATTCCTGGAAACGGATCCAAAGAGGCGAAGTCCGCATCGTGGTCGGCGCGAGGTCTGCTGTATTTGCGCCGGTTTGCGATCTGAAACTGATCATAATGGATGAAGAGCATGATTCTTCGTATAAAGCCGATACGATGCTGCGTTATTCGGCAAGGGATGTAGCCCGTTACCGTGCGAAAAAGGCAGGGATCAAGCTGCTGCTTGGTTCAGCGACCCCGTCGATCGAGACCTTCTATGCGGCCAAGCTTGGCTATATGCAATTACTTACGCTTAAGAACCGTGCCGTGGGTGAAGCGATCCTTCCTAAAGTGGAACTGGTTGATATGCAGCAGGAACTCGATGCCGGCAACCGTTCGATCTTCAGCCGTAAACTCTATACGGCCATGAAGCAGGCCCTTTCGCGTGGCGAACAGGTCATGCTGCTTCTGAACCGCCGTGGTTATTCACGGAATATATTCTGTCATTCCTGCCGGTCCATGGTGATGTGTCCGGAGTGCGATGTACCGATGACACTGCATACGAAAACCATGGGTGGAAAAAGACTTCTGATCTGTCATTACTGTGGCAAGATCTCTCCGGTCCCGGATACCTGTCCTTCCTGTGGAAGTGAGTATATCGCAGAAAGAGGCGATGGTATCCAGAAACTGGAAGACTGGGTCACGGAGGATTTTCCGGGAACCAGAGTACTTCGTATGGATCAGGACACGACATCGACACGTCATGCCCATGCACAGATCCTGGAGAAGTTCAGAAATCACGAAGCTGATATCCTGATCGGTACCCAGATGATCGCCAAGGGACACGATTTCCCGAAAGTCTCGGTGGTAGGCGTACTCGGTGCCGATACAGTGCTTTTTCAGAGTGATTATAGAGCAAGAGAGAGGGCATTCCAGTTGCTCGCGCAGATCAGCGGACGTGCCGGAAGAGGCGATATAGAGGGTCATGTGTTTATCCAGACATTCTGTCCGGATTCGCCCATCTACAATATGGCGGCGACACAGGACTATGAGAAGTTTTTCAACAGCGAGATCAGGTATCGTGAAGACCTCGCTTATCCGCCTTTCCGGGCCCTGGGTGGTATCCTTGTCACGCATGAAAACGAAGAAGCCTGCAGAAATCAGGCGGAGATGGTGGCGGGCACGCTTCGGGAGATGGCGAAGAACCTGGGAACGGACATGCTGATCCTTGGACCTTGCCCTGCCAATATGCCGAAGGTCATGAACCGCTTCCGTTATCAGATCGTGGTCCGGGCAAAGAACAAGGCCCTGCTTTCGGATGGATTCCTGAAGCTTCAGCAATCCTATGCAGGGTACGGATATTCGATCTCTGTAGATATAGACACGATGTGGTAAAATAGATTCACAGTAATGAATGAGTAGGAGTGCAATATGGCTTTACGAGAAATAGTAGTAGATGGTGATCCGATCCTTAGAAAGAAGTCCCGTCCTGTTGAGAAATTTGATGAGAAGCTGGCTACGCTTTTGGATGATATGGCGGAGACCATGTATTTTGAAAACCGTGGCATCGGTATTGCCGCCGTTCAGGTCGGTATCCTTCGCCGTTGTTTCGTTGTCGATGTAGGAGATGAGCACGGAAAACTCGAATTCGTGAACCCGGAGATCTACGAGCGTGAAGGCGCGGCTCTGGGGATCGAGGGCTGTCTTTCCTGTCCGGGTAAGAACGGATATGTGGAACGCCCGACCAAGATCAAAGTCCGTGCCCAGGACCGCCATGGTGAGTGGTTCGATCTGGAGGCAGAAGAGCTTCTGGCTGTCTGCATCTGTCACGAGTATGACCATCTCGATGGTGTCCTTTTTATCGATAAAGTCGTGGAAGTAGTGGAAGAAGAGGACCTGGAGGACGAGGATCAGGAGTGAGTATGAGAATTGTTTTTATGGGCACGCCGGAACTGGCGGCGACTGTTCTGGAAAAACTCGTTTCGGAGAAATATGATGTAGTTCTCTGTGTGACCCAGCCGGATAAGCCGGTCGGCAGAAAGATGGTCCTGACCGCACCGCCTGCCAAGGTTAAAGCGCAGGAGTTCGGTATTCCCGTTTATCAGCCTTCGACACTGCGTAACGAAGAAGCGATGGAGACGATCTCTTCCTATTCGCCGGACATGATCGTAACGGCGGCTTATGGCAAGATACTGCCGAAAGAGATGCTGGATCTTCCGAAGTACGGCTGTATCAATGTGCACGGATCTCTGCTCCCGAAGTATCGTGGTGCAGCTCCTGTACAGTGGGCGATCTTAAACCTCGATGAAGTGACCGGTGTCACGATCATGAAGATGGATCCGGGTATGGATACCGGTGATATTCTGACGTCCTGTGAGGTAAAGATCGATGAGCGCGTACATACGCCTGAACTTATGGACCGCCTTGCTAAAGCTGGTGCGGATCTACTCATTGAAACTCTGCCAAAGTATATAAACGGTGAGATCACACCGGTTCCGCAAAACAACGATGAAGCGACGATGTCTCCGCCGATCACGAAGGAACAGGGGGAGATATCCTGGAACAGAACGGCCAGAGAGATCTGCGCTCAGGTCCGTGCTCTGTCACAGTGGCCGGGTGCTTCGACTTTCTGGAAGGGCGGTAAACTGAAGATCTACGATGCGATGGTAAGCCCGGATGGAGAAAGCATCCTGGCAAACTATACCTCGGCAAACGGGGAACCCGCTCCGGGAACCGTTCTTGCCGCAAAGAAAGGTATCCTTGCCGTGATGTGTAAGGATCAGCCGCTTCAGCTTCTGGAAGTACAACCTGCATCCGGAAAAAGAATGAAAGCCATCGATTGTGCCCATAATTTCGAAGTGGGCCGCAGCATGGAGGAAGCTCCTCAATGAGTGTCTTTCCCGATGAGGCAAGATATGCGGCTTATGCCTGTCTTTACGAAGTGTTCGAGAATCAGGCCTATTCCAATCTTGTGCTGAAACAGGAATTGAAGAAGAGTGCTTTTTCATCTCAGGAAAAAGCATTCGTTACTGCGCTTTTTTACGGTACGATAACGAGATGTTATTCGATCGATGCTGTTCTGGACCGTTATTTGAAAAAGCCGGTCTCCCGGCTGGACGGCAAGGTGCGTACATGTCTTCGCATGGGCGCCTGGCAGGTCCTTTTTTCTTTTGGAGTGAAAGATTATGCGGCGGTGGATTCGATCGTATCGCTGATGAAGAAGGTGAGCCACGATGGCGCAGCCAAACTTGTGAATGCAGTGTTGCGTCGTGTCGCAGATGAGGGGAAAACGTATTTTCAGAACCTGAACCCGAAAAACGTGGCCGTACGCTATTCCCTTAAAAGTGAGATCGCCGGTTGCTTTGTCAAATGGTTCGGTCAGGAAAAAGCCGCCTCAGTTCTCGAGGCATTTCTTACCGAGCCTGATGTGACGCTCCGGAGAAATACCTATGGATATCCGTTGGAAGAAGATTTCCTTTCTATGGCGGAAAAGGACCGGATCGCACTCGAGAAAGAGCCTTTGCTTCCTTATTCGTACCGCGTCTGTTCGGACAGTATGGAGATCTCCGATTCAGAAATCTTCCGGACAGGCTCGTGTTCGGTGCAGAGTCTGTCTGCCATGCTGGTAGCTCATATTGCCGATCCGAAAGCCGGAATGAGTGTTCTCGATACTTGCAGTGCACCGGGAGGAAAGACCGCCCATATGGCAGAGATCATGAAGAATGAAGGAAGGATCGATGCACTCGATGCCAATGAAGTACGTCTTCGCATGGTCGATGAAACGGCGCAGCGGCTTGGCCTTTCCATTATCCGTACCATGCCGTATGACTGCACATACCTGAAAGAAGAGAAAGAAGTGTTGCTTTCTGAATACGATCTGGTGTTATGTGATGTTCCTTGCAGCGGTCTCGGACTTCTGCACAGAAAACCGGATATCCGTCTATCCATGACATATGAGAAGATGCAGTCCCTGATAAGTGTACAAAAGGAGATCCTGGAGAACAGCTGCCTTCGTGTGAAAAAAGGTGGTATGCTCGTATACAGTACATGTACGATCGATCCTGGAGAGAATGAGAAGCAGATCGAGTCTTTCCTTGCGGATCATCCGGAGTTTGAAAGACTGCCTTTTACTGATCTCCTTTCCGAAACGCTTCTTTCGAATCCAAGGATACGGGAAGAAGCGGAGAAAGGGTACATGACACTGCTTCCGGACGAAGGTCCTTTTGACGGATTCTTCATGGCAAAGCTAAGGAGGAAAAACTGATGGAAAAGCGATTTGTACTGGATCTGACATTACAAGACTGGGAAGAGTACATGAAGGAAAAGGGTTTTCCGAAGTTTCGTGCTCTTCAGCTTTACCAATGGCTGATGAAGGGTACTCTGGATCTTTCCAAGATGACGAATGTCCCGAATGATATAAAGAAAGCCATTTCCGAAGATCTGATCGTCGAGAGCATGAGTGTCGAAAAGCACTTGGTCTCGAAGATCGACGGTACGCAGAAGTTTGTCTTCCAGTTATATGACGGCCATCGTATCGAGACGGTGCTGATGCGTTATAAGACGGGCTTATCCATTTGTATCTCCTCACAGGCCGGCTGTAAGATGGGCTGCAATTTCTGCGCGTCTGCCCATGCGGGATTCGGAAGAAATCTGACATCCGGTGAGATGCTCGGACAGGTGCTCCTGGCGGGTGCTTTTGCAGGAGAAAGAATCCATAGTGTTGTGGTCATGGGTATCGGTGAGCCTTTTGACAATTTTGACAATCTGATCGGGTTCCTGAAAAGTGCAAATGCAGAGCAGGGTCTGAATCTGGGAGCGCGCCATATAACGGTCTCAACTCGCGGACTTGTGCCTCAAATGTTACAATTTTCAGAGATTGATATGCAGGTAAATCTGTCGGTTTCACTGCATGCTCCGAACGATGAGCTGAGGAAAACTCTGATGCCCGTTGCCAAGAGGTATTCAATCAAGGAAGTGCTGGATGCCTGCCGTACTTATGAGAAGAATACCAATCGACGGATCACATTCGAGTACTCGCTTTTTGACGGGGTCAATGACACTCCGGAGTGCGCAAGGGAACTGGCGAAGGTCCTTCATGGCATTCATTGCCACATCAATCTGATCGCTGCCAATGAATTTGACGGCAGTCCTTTTAAACGGAGCAAGCCTGCTTCGGTCCGTGCTTTCCAGGATCTGCTGGAGAAGAGCGGAATGACGGTTACGCTTCGTCGAGAGATGGGAACAGATATTATGGCTGCTTGTGGTCAGTTAAGAAGAGGGTTGCAGGAGAAGACGACATGAAAGTTGTGAGTGTATCCGACAAAGGTCTGGTGCGCGCAAATAATGAGGATTGTCTTGCCACATTTACCGTAGGAAAGGACGAGTGTTTCGTTATCGCAGACGGTATGGGTGGTCATGCTGCAGGAGAGCTGGCCAGCTCGACCGCCGTGGAATATGTTACGCAAGCTTTAAATGATTATCTTCTTGAGGCCGATGATGAGGAGAAACTCAAGCGGCTGTTGTCATTTACTATCGAAAAGGCAAATGTGAAAGTCTATCTTCAGTCTCTCGGTAGTTTCCGTTACAGGGGAATGGGTACCACGCTTACGATCGCGGTGCTCCGTGATAAGACTCTTTATGTTTCCCATATAGGTGACTGCCGTATCTATCTTCTGCACGGGCAGCATATGGATGCGCTGACGAACGACCATACGCTTGTTCAGGAAATGGTAGATTCCGGAATGCTTTCCCGTGAGGAAGCCAGGGTCCACCCGAAGAGAAATGTGCTTCTTCGTTCCCTGGGTGTCAATGAATATGTAAGCCCGGATACCTTTACAGTTGAAATAACCAACGGAGATGTTATACTAATGTGTTCAGATGGCCTTTACGGCTATGTGGCAGAATCAACGATACGAGCGGTGCTCCGAAAGCACAAAAACCTCGACTATTGCGCACAGTTACTTCTGGATCTGGCTTTGGGGGCCGGAGGAGAAGACAATATATCGATGATACTCGTAGAATGCGAGTTGAAAAAGAATAAGGAGAAAGCATGAGTACGACAACGAGCCCTGAGGGCATGATATTAGGCGGAAGATACAGGGTCATTAAATTGATCGGCAGCGGCGGAATGGCAGACGTCTATCTGGCAACTGACCTTTCCTCGGGCATGAATGTGGCGATCAAGATCTTAAAACCTGAATTCGCCAACAATCCTGAATTCATCAAGCGTTTCGATACGGAGGCGAAGGCGGCTTCTTCGCTTTCCCATGCCAATATCGTGCATGTATTCGGTGTCGGCCAGGAAGGCAATATCCGTTTCATGGTGCAGGAGTATGTAGAAGGTATTACGGTAAAAGAACTTATCCTGCAGAACGGTCACCTTGACTGGAAGGTCGCGGTGCCGATCGTGATCCAGGTGGGTATGGCACTGGATACCGCACATCAGAACGGTATCGTGCATCGTGACGTTAAGCCGCACAATATCCTGATCACAAGAGACCGTATTGCGAAAGTGACGGACTTCGGTATTGCCCATGCTTCTACGAATCATACGATCACATTGACGTCCGGAGGCGCACTGGGTTCGGTACACTATTTCTCACCGGAGCAGGCGAGAGGTGGTGTCGTCAGTCCGAGTTCCGATATTTACTCTCTGGGTGTAACCTTGTTTGAAATGGTAACCGGACGAGTTCCTTTTGATGGAGAGACTTCGGTATCTATTGCCGTGAAGCATCTTCAGGATCCGGTTCCTTATGCTTCTTCCTTTGTTCCCGGTGTTCCACAGGGTCTGGATGCGATCATTCAGAAGGCTATGCAGAAGGATCCGAAGTTCCGTTATAAGTCCATCCGTGAGATGGTAAGTGAGCTCGATGCCCTTATGGTGGATCCGAACGGATCTTACGGTATCGTGGAGCCTTCAGCCGAAACACCGAAGGAAGCAGTGGCTGTCGGTAATTCTTCCTCGATCCGTCAGGACCCGAACTATGGAAAACTGAAAGATATCGAGCGCTCGATCAAGACGAGAAGACATTCCCGTCTGAAGGATAATCTCATCGTTATTGCCATCGTACTTCTGATCTTCGGATTCCTGATCGGTATTACCGTGCTTGTGACCGATACGCTGAAGAGAACTGTTCAGAGAGAGACGAACAGCGTATTTGTTGTGCAGAATTATGTAGGCAAGACGATCGCCGAAGTCCAAAAGAGCTTCGAAGATAATCACTTTACGGCTTATAAGATCGTCGGATATGAAGTCCGTACCGATTATGCGCCTGATGTAGTCATCAAGCAGAATATTCAGGAAGGTATGGAGATCAAGAATAACAGTTCCGTCAACATCCTTGAGCTTACTGTAAGTAAGGCCCCGGATGCGGTTGAACTTCCTGATTACTCCGGCGTTGACTATCCTTCGATATTCACGAAGCTTCGAAACGAAGGCTACAATGTGTCTGTTCGTCCGGAGATCAATAACGATGTGGAACCCGGTGTGGTTCTTCGTACTGATCCGGTTGCAGGTACACCTGTTAAGCCGGGCGATGACATTCTCATCATTTTCAGTCAGAAATCTACGGAGATCGCTGTTCCTCAGATCATCGGACTGCCTTTGGATAAGGCCAAACTGTTGATCGATGAGGCCAATCTTGTGCTGGGTAATATCGAAATGAGTCCGGAACTCGCTGCGATGAATCTTCAGGATAATCAATTGTACGTACTTCTTACCGATCCGGCTCCGGGTACGGTAGTACAGAGAAAGTCTGCCATCAAGATCTTCGTCGGTACGCAGGAAGATAAGCAGCGTGGCGGTACTCCGACTCCGACACCAGAGGTCATCGGTTATAACCTGATATTGCAGGTAACAGGTGATGGAACGGTTGCCGGTGAAGGTTTGTATCCGGCCGACACAACAGTTACGATCTCAGCGGTTCCGAATATCGGTTTCCATTTTGTTGCATGGGTAGATGCTTACGGTAACAGTGTAAGCTTTACTGATACATATACTTTTGTCATGCCGGCAGGTGATGTTGTCCTCAGTGCTGTATTTGCCATGAATGAAGCGACTGCAACACCGTCTCCGACTCCGGAACCGACGCCTGTACCAACTCCGTCACCGGAACCATCGCCGACGCCTACGCCGGTTCCTTCTCCGACACCGGAGCCGACAAAAGAACCGACTCCGACACCGGAGCCGCCGCCGGAGACTACCCCGGAACCTACGCAGGAACCACCGCCGGAGACTACACCGGAGCCGCCTTCCGACCCGACTGAGCCTTCTGATCCGGGTGATCCGTCCGATGGCGGGTCTGAACCTGAAAAGCCACAAACACAGGAAACCATGAGTGAGGAGATCTTGCATGGCGAATTGTGACAGTGGCAGGATAACGAAGGGAGTCGGTGGAGAGTATACGATACTTCTTGATGATAATTCGGAAGTATTGGCTAAACCCCGCGGTATTTTCCGTAACCGCAACATGAAGCCGACTGTCGGCGACTATTGCAAAGTGGAAGAGTCCGGTGATCCGGATATCCCGTATACGATCAGCGAACTCCTGCCGAGAAAGAATATCCTTATCCGCCCGAGTGTGGCGAATATCGATGTTCTTATCATTGCCATTTCCGTTGTGGATCCGGAACCGGATCTGAAACTTCTGGATAAACTTCTCATCGTGTGTGAGAAGCTGAGTATTCGTCCCGTGATCCTTCTGACAAAGACGGACCTGGACAGAAAAGAAGCTTCTTTGCTGGAAGACGAGTACAAAAAAGCCGGTTTTTTCGTTCTCTCTTCGTCAAAAGAAGAGACACTCCCTGAGAAAGTGGTTGAAGAGATCTTCCGTAATTCCACGGTCGGTATTGCCGGTCAGTCCGGTGTAGGAAAGTCTACCTTGTGCCACAAACTTACCGGAATGGACCATATCGAAGTCGGAAACATCAGCGACAGACTAAAAAGAGGAAAGCATACTACACGTCATGTAGAGCTTTTTCGGTATAAAGACGGGTTCCTTATCGATACTCCCGGTTTTTCTTCTCTGGATATCGGAGAGATCGGTCTTGAAGTAGATGACGTGATCGGCGGATATCCCGAACTTATGGCGATCAACGGAAAATGCCGCTTCCAGGATTGCAGGCACAAAGGCGAACTTGGATGTAAGATAGAAGAAACAGAGATTTCTCAAGGACGTTTGTCCCGCTACAGGGCATTTTTGGATATAATGATTGAGAAATCGAAAAGATATGGAAAGTAGAAGGAAGGTTTTTAGCGTGAAGGATTTTGAGATCAATCCATCGATCCTTTCTGCAGACTTCGGTCATCTGGCAGACGAGATCAAGAAAGTGGAGAAGGATTCGACATTTCTGCATATCGATGTTATGGACGGACACTATGTTCCGAATATTACTTTCGGTGTCCCGGTGGTCAAGGCCATCCGTCCGCAGACGAATCTGATCTTTGACGTGCATCTCATGATCACGAATCCTATGGATTTCGTAGAGGCGTTTGCAGATGCAGGTGCGGATATGATCACGTTCCATGTAGAAACAGTGGAGGATCCGCAGCCGGTGATCGATAAGATCCATTCTTTAGGCAAAAGAGCCGGTATGTCGATCCATCCGGATACGCCGATCGATAAGATCCTTCCCTGGGTCGAAAAGTGTGACCTGATCCTGATCATGTCTGTCCGCCCCGGATTTGGCGGCCAGCACTTTATGGAAGAGTCGCTTGACCGTATCGCAGCAGTGAAAAAGATCGTCGAAGAAAAGGGATTGAATACGATTATCTCTGTTGACGGTGGTATCTGTACTGAAACGATCGACCGTGTCGTAAAAGCAGGCGCGAACCTTCTTGTGGCAGGCAGTGCCGTTTTCTCCAATGACGACCATGCCAAAGCAATCAGGGAGCTGATCTCGTGTGTATCGTTGTAATAGCCGGTGGTCCGAATAAGAATCTCGTTCCGATTCTTCCGAAACTTCAAAAAGCGGAGCGGATCATCTGTGCGGACAGCGGTGCAGATGCACTGAAAACCGTCGGCATTATCCCGGACGTGGTCTGGGGAGATATGGATTCTATTTCCGAAGAAACACTTTCCTGGCTGAAAGAGCATCACGTGGAAAACCGTGTCTTTCCTGTTGAGAAGGATATGACCGACTCGGAACTGTGCCTTCGTTCTCTGGAAAAAGGGCAGAAGGTCCTCTTTGTTACTTCGCTTGTCGGAAGAACCGACCATGTCATGAGCAATCTTCTTTTAGTCATGCGTTTGACAGAAGAAGGTTATGATATCGAGGTCACGGACGGAACGACACGGGTGTACCCGCTCTTTGGAAAACAGCGTTTCGTGATCCCTGCTGAAATTGTGGATGCATCCAATACCGTATCTTTGATCCCGTTGGATCAGGGCGCCAGGAACGTATCTGCCTTTGGAATGAAATACCCGCTTTCCGGCCATGATCTGGTCTGGGGCAGTTCTTTTACCGTAAGTAACGAATTCGACATGACAAAAGAAGAGCATGGCTTCGTTATGGAAAACGGTGCCATGCTCCTTATTGTAACGCCTAGATCTTAATCCCGGTTATTTCTTTAAACCGAGTTCTTTTGCAATTGCTTCAAAAGCATCCTTCGATCCTGTGATCGTTTTTTCCGATACGCAGAACGCAAGTCTTACATATCCTTCGCGCTTAAATGCGGAACCAGGTACGACAAGAACATTATACTTCGCGCATACATCGCAGAAGGCAGTATCTTCGATCGGTGTCTTCATGAAAAGATACAGCGCACCCTGCGGCTTGGTGCAGGTGAATCCGGCTTCGGTGATGATGTTATAAAGCAGATTTCTTCTTCTTTCGTAGTTCGGTACGTCGACCTTGGCATTCAGGGCCTTGGCTACGACACGCTGCATGAGTGCCGGTGCGTTGACGGCGCCGAGGATACGGTTGGCCAGTACCAGAGCCTGTGTCAGGATCTCGAAATCAGCATGCTTCGGGCTTACACATGTGTAACCGATACGCTCGCCCGGCAAGGACAGGGACTTACTCCAGGAGAAGCATACGATCAGGTTATCGAAGCAGGCCAGGGAAGAAGGAACGGTCATTCCGTCATAAGCCAGATCAATGTACGGTTCATCGGAGATCACGTGGATAACATGATCCTGCTTGGTAAGAAGAGCATTCAGTTCAACGAGAACTTCCTTCGGATAGATCGCTCCGCTCGGGTTGTTCGGGGAATTGATGATGATCGCCTTGGTTCTTGGTGTGATGGCCTTTTCGATTTCGGACATGACCGGAAGGAAGGTATCCGGATCAGTATTGACGATGACCGGCTTTCCTTTGACATTGCTGATATAGTTCAGATATTCGAGGAAGAAAGGGGCAAGAAGAATGATCTCGTCATCCGGCTCCATGATGGCGCGCAGGATGTTATTCATGCCGGATGCGGCACCGCAGGTCATGCAGATCGAGTCGATTCCGATGGAAACTCCGCTCTCGGAAGAAAGCTTATCGGCGATGGCCTTTCTGGTTTCCGGATAACCTGCGTTGGCCATGTAGCCGTGCATGCCCGGGATATCGGCATTCGCCAGTTCTATTAGCGCGTCCTTAACTTCCTTCGGCGGCTCGAGGTCAGGGTTACCGATAGAAAAATCGAATACCTTGTCATCACCGTATATCTTTTTAAGACGGGTACCTTCATCGAACATCTTACGGATCAGGGAACCGCCGGAAATCTTTGCTTCCATTTCTTTCGAGATCATATTAGTCACTTCCTTTATATATGCGTTATGAAATGCATTATAGCATAGATTTCTTGTGAGGCGGATTTGTGATATTATATTGCGGATGGGTCATTTGATCGCAGATCATGAAAAAAGTGCTTGACATCCGCGATCTTAATGATTATCATATCATCGTTACAGCAAGTAGGAGTTTCCGCTTCTCACCTCAAGTTTATGCGAAGAGGTTCACGAATGTGGCTTATCTAGAGTAAGTTATGACGGAGTGAAGCGGAAAGTTTCGCTCCGTTTTTGTATTGAAGGAGGTGTGTTCTTATCGCCAGACAGACAAATGGGCAACCCATTAACGAAGAGATTTCTTTTGAGAAAGTTCGATTGATTGATGCAGATGGTACAATGGTCGGCATTGTCCCGATCGAACAGGCCAGAAAGGCAGCAGAGTTAAGTGGTCTTGATCTCGTGCTGATCGCAAATAATCCGGATAATCCGGTTTGCAAGGTCATGGATTATGGCAAGTATTTGTTCGAGCAAGCCAAGAGAGAGAAGGAAGCCCGTAAAAACCAGAAAGTGATCGAGACAAAAGAGATCGGCATGAAGCTGACAACAGAAGATCACGATCTGAATGTCAAGACGAAGAATGCATGCCGTTTCCTGAAGGACGGAAACAGAGTCAAGGTACTCGTTAAGTTCCGTGGTCGTGAAATGGCTTACCAGAACCAGGGATACGCTGTAATGGAAAAGTTTGCACAGCTTTGTGCAGAGTTCGGCCAGGTAGATAAGCCGGCCAAGATAGAGGGCAGAAACATGGTCATGTTCCTGGCTCCGAAGAAAAACTGATTGTGATTAAGGAGGAAATAGAAAAATGCCTAAGCAGAAAACACACAGTTCATCGAAGAAAAGATTTAAGGTAACGGGTACAGGTAAGGTATTATACTCCCAGGCTTTCCGTCGCCACATCTTGAGCAAGAGACCGTCTAAGAGAATGAGACATCTCCGTCACACAGCAGTTTGTGCAGAAGCGAATGCTAAGGTCATCAGAACGATGATCCCGTACAAATAATTGATGGTCGGTCAAGTTAATTAAGATAAATTAGGGAGGTAATTTCCATGTCTAGAGTTAAGAGAGGAATGCGTACAAGAGCGCGTCATCATAAGATTTTGAAGCAGGCCAAGGGTTATTTTGGTCACAAGAGCAAGCTCTTTAAGGTTGCTAACCAGCAGGTTATGAAGTCCGGTGCTTATGCTTACCGTGACAGAAAGGCCAAGAAGAGAGATTTCAGAAAGCTCTGGATCCAGCGTATCAATGCTGCTTGCCGTATGAACGGTCTTTCTTACAGCCGTTTCATGAATGGTCTGAAGAAGGCTGACATCGCTTTGGACCGTAAGGTTCTGTCTGATATCGCTATCACAGATCCGAATGGATTTGCTGCACTCTGCGAGCAGGCTAAGTCCGCACTCTGATTTCACGTAAAGTGGAACGTTATTTAGAGATAACAAGCAAAGAAAACCCTCGATTCCGATCGTTTGCTGCTCTCCATGACCGTAAGGTAGCGAGAGCACAAGGCAAGGTCTTTATCGAGGGTTTGCGTTTGTGCGAAGATGCGCTTATCAGCGGACTTGTTCCTGAGGCGGTATTATTCCGTAAGGACAAGAGAGAGCTGGCAGAAGAGTGGAAGTCGAAGTTTTCCTGTCTTTCCGGCGCAGAATTCCTTTCTTTCAGTGAGAATCTGTTCTCAAAGATCGCACAGACCGTAAATCCACAGGGCATCGCTCTTGTGGTGAAGGCGCCTCAGGCGGATCAGAAGATCGAATATGATGGGGAAGAGTCGCGTTTTATCGTCCTTGAACATCTCCAGGATCCCGGGAATATGGGGACCGTGATCCGTATGGCTGATGCTTTCGGCTATACGGCAGTGCTTTTTACCGAGGATTCGGTCGATCCGTATAATGAAAAAGTACTCCGCGCTTCAATGGGATCCTGTTTTCATATTCCGCTTGTTTCGTTCCCGGACGCTAAAACGATACTGGATCGCTTGTCTGAATCGCATGTTCCATCCATCGGTGCGCACCTGCACGGAGAGGATCTGAGATCCGTCAAACTCCCTAAGCGTGCGGCTTTGTGGATCGGTAACGAAGCAAACGGATTAAGTGTGACGACTTCATCCTGTTGTGATATACTAGTGAAGATTCCGATGCCGGGAAGGGCGGAATCGCTGAATGCTGCATCTGCAGCATCGATACTTGGTTATTTACTGGCCTTCGGGTCAGACTCTTAATTCGATAGTGGAGGCCACTCATGCAGATCATGATCCTTGGAGCTTCGCGCTCGGGCATATCTTTGATTAAACGTTTGATCGAGAAAGGTCACACCTGTGTACTTGTTGACCCTAAGGCGCAGGAAATCGAACAGCAGTTCAATCTGGGAATCCTTACTATTAACGGTATTATTATTGATATCGATGTTTTGAAAGAAGCCGATATCGGTTCAATGGATATCGTTTGTGCGATGAGTGAGAGTGAAAACCAGAATCTTATGGCATCCGAGATCGCACGTGATTACTTTTCCGTTAAGAGCGTCTATACGCGGGTATTTGCGTCTGAGGACTATCACTTGTTTGACGATGCCGGCTTCATGTCGATCTCATCCACGGTATTGACCGCAGATGCTTTTTTGCGCGCAATAGATGGAAGAATGAAGAAAGAAGAATATGTGGGCCAGTGTATGGCTAACGTATTCGGAAACAGTGTCGCTTTTACGATTCTGGATCTGGAAGAATCTTTTGTCGGAGCAAGAGTCCGCGATGTAGAAGATACCGAGGGCCGGCATATTTTCGGTATCCTCCGTCATGATGATTTTATTACCACTCTTCCGAATATGAAACTGGAGAAGGGAGACAGACTGATTCTTGCTGAGAAGAAAGTCTGAGGATAGCTATGAAGATCGTTATTGTTGGTGCAGGAAAGTTAGCATATTACCTTATCCGTGAGTTGGAAACGACAAATGAAATCGTGATTATCGACAAGGATTACAATGCAGCCATGAAGTTTGCCGACGATTCCGTTTCGGCAGTTATCCATGGAGACGGATCTTCCTATCCTGTTCTTCGCGAAGCATGTAAAGATGCCAAGATGATCGTTGCTTTGACGAACCGTGACGAGACGAATATGATCGCTTGTCAGATAGCGAAGGAAAAGCTCGGCGTGGATAAAGCGATCGCCCGTGTCAATAATCCGAAGAACCGTGAAATCATGGAGCATTTCGGGGCTGATCGCGCTTTTTCGGAGACAGAGATCCTGGCCAGCATGATCGAGCAGGAAATCGATTTTCAGGGACTTCGTATCGTTCATCGCATTAAAAACTCGGATCATGTGCTGATCGAGTTTGTTTTGTCTGAAAGATCCGATGCATGTGGAAAGACTCTTATAGATTATAAATTCATACATGATGCACGTGTAGTAGTTATGGCCGGGGATGACGGTGAGACGATCACTCCTGTCGGTAGTACGGTTATGCATGCCGGTAACCAGATCATGATGGTATGTGCTAAGAAAGACATCGAGCAGATATGGAAAGCGATGGTATGTTAAATGCTTGTCCGTAGAAGAAAGACAAAGAAGATCGTCGAATGGATGCTAGATCGTCCGGCGCGAGTGATCATTGCCAGTTTCCTGGTCATTATGTTCATCGGTACGATTCTGCTGATGCTTCCTTTTGCCACCAATTCCGGCAAGAGTATCGGTTTTTTCGATTCCCTGTTTACTACTGTTTCGGCGACTTATGTGACGGGCCTTGTCGTCAGAGATACGGCTACTACATTTAATGGTTTCGGCAGAACAGTGCTTCTGCTCTTGATCCAGGTCGGTGGTCTTGGCCTTGTAACGATCTATTCTTTTGCTGTCAGCATGTTCCGCCGGAAGGTAACGGTACGTACCCGTGTCCTTGCCCAGGAAAACACAGGCAGTTTCTCGTATTCCGAGTTAAAAGGACTTTTGAAGACGATCATCTCCATGACTTTCGGGTTTGAGTTTATCGGATTTGTCCTGTTTGCTACTCAGTTCGTTCCGGAGTACGGATATGGAAGCGGTTTGTTTAAAGCGTTATTTTCATCCGTGTCCGCATTTTGTAATGCCGGTTTTGACCTGATGGGTGATACTGCTTCCGGGCCATACAGCAGCTTTACGGCTTATAACGGAAATGTGGTGGTCATGCTTACTGCGACATTCCTGATCTTTTCCGGCGGACTGGGTTTCCACGTATGGAAGGACCTGATCGACTATACTGTCCAGAAGATCCGTACGATCATGAAACATGATAAAAAGGAACGTACGAATATTCATATGAAGTTTCATACGCGTCTCGCGTTCTTTATGACGATCGCACTTCTTGCATCCGGTACGTTATTGATCCTTGTTCTGGAATGGAGTAATACAGACGGACTTACACTTGGTAATCTTCCTATCAGTGAAAAACTGAATGCTTCTTTGTTCCAGTCCATGTCCTTGAGGACCGCAGGTATGAACTCGATCGATCTTCTTGCGATGCGTGACTGTACCAAGGTGGTTTGTGTCATTCTGATGTTTATCGGTGCAGGTGCCGGATCTACCGGTGGTGGTATTAAAGTTCAGGCGTTTGCGTTGCTGATCAGCACGGTTAAGAATGACCTTATGGGTAAGAATGAAGTCATTATCCATAATCATCGTGTAAACCGTTCTACGATCCAGAGAGCCCTTACTATCTTTACTTTGGGTCTGTCTTTAATGCTGATCCTGACTTGTGTCCTGTCATTTACGGAACGCAGGCTGATTGCATCTGGACAGTTTACATTCCTGGATGTCGTTTTTGAATCTGCTTCCGCTTTCGGTACGGTAGGTCTTTCGTCTGCGGCTACGCCAAGTTTCTCATTCTGGGGACAATTGGCGATCATACCTGTCATGTTCCTTGGCCGCGTTGGTCCTTTGACATTTGCTATGGGACTTGTTGCAAAAGAGCGGAAATCCTTCCAGAGCATTTATCCGGAAGCGAAGATCCATCTTGGTTAACTTGACAAATCTTTTCCCGCTAGCGGATAATATATGCCTATACCAAAGATTCGGAGGAGCCGCATTTGTTTGACGATGTCGAGAAAAAACGATTAATTGCTGATCTTACTTCACAGGCAATGGAAAAATCGAAGATCGATCCTTTCCTTTATGAACGCTATAACGTGAAGAGAGGTCTCCGTAACCGTGACGGCACGGGTGTTCTTGTAGGACTTACCGAAGTCGGTGAAGTTATGAGTTATATTGTGGATGATGCGGAACGGATCCCGGTGGAAGGTCGTCTTTTCTATCAGGGTATCGAAATCTCCGATATCGTTCATGGCTTCTACGAAAACAAACGTTTCGGATATGAAGAGACGGCTTATCTGCTTCTTTTCGGCGAACTTCCGACTGAGAAACAGTTGAGTTCTTTCACCGAGCTTCTTGCCTCTTACCGGGCGTTGCCGGAAGGGTTTACCGAGGATATGATCCTGAAAGCCCCTAGTCCGGACATTATGAACAAACTGGCACGTTCTGTACTTGCGCTGTATTCTTACGACGAGACACCGGATTCCATTAAAGTAGATAATGTGCTCCGTCAGTGTATCCAGCTTATTGCAAGATTTCCGGTCATTGTATCCTATGCATATATGGCCCGCCGCCACTATGTGGAGAAGAAGAGTCTTTTTATCCATGCTCCCGTACCGGAGTATAATACCGCGCAGAATATCCTTCATATGATCCGTGAAGACGGAAAGTTCACTGAACTGGAAGCCCGGACACTGGATCTGGCATTGGTCCTGCATGCTGAGCACGGTGGCGGTAATAACTCTTCTTTCGTAACACATGCTGTTTCATCTACGGGTTCGGATACATATTCTGTAATTGCTGCCGCGATTGGTTCGCTTAAGGGACCGCAGCATGGTGGTGCCAGTAACAAAGCTTACGCTATGATGCAGGATCTCATGAAACATGTGTCGAATTGGCGCGATGAGAATGAGGTCAGTGCGTACCTGGAGAAGATCCTGACGAAGAAAGCATTCGATAAGTCCGGTTTGATCTATGGTATCGGACATGCCGTTTATACTCTTTCCGATCCCAGAACAAGGCTGTTGCGTGATTACGCACGTTCCCTTGCTTTTGAATGTGGTAAAGAAGATGCCTACGAGCTTTATACTTTGACTGAGCGACTGGCTCCGGAAGTATTCAAACGAGTGAAGAACAGTGAAAAGATCGTGTGCGCGAATGTGGATTTCTATGCCGGATTCATTTATTCCATGCTGGGCTTGCCACCGGAACTGTTTACGCCTCTGTTTGCCTGTGCCCGTATTGCCGGCTGGAGTGCGCATCGTATCGAGGAATTGGTATCAGGCGGACGTATCATGCGTCCCGCATATAAGTCGGTCCGTAAGAGAAGAGGTTATACTTCGATGGATGACAGAGGGGTCGATCCGGATTCCGTAGAAACCTGATAGAATTAACAAGCGCCCTTTCAAAAAAGATTTGAAGGGGCGCTTCTATAAAGAAACTACAAAGAGGGTACTCCGTATTCTTATGAATAGTCTAGTCAAAAATTGTTTGCAATTTTTGACTAAATTATGAATAAATCGGGAAGATAGTTCATTTTGACATGGTTTGACAGGTTTTCAAGAGACGGGAAGTATGGGAGAATAGAGATACATTTTAGAGGATACAGGGGAAGAGTATGTTTACATTCATGAAAGGTCTAAGTGTGTGGCTCGTGTTAAAACAGGCTGCATACTATTTTTTGTTCGTTCTTGCCATCTGGGGAGGTAAGAATAAGTTTGGTATTAAGGAATTCCATGACGATTATGCCAGCCTTGATACGATGAAATCTTTGCGTGGTTTCGCAGCGATCGGCGTAATATTGCACCATATCTCTCAGGAAGATGTTTTCCAGGAAGCCAAGGTGCTGTCCGGATTTGTGAATGCCGGAGCATATTTTGTTGCTTTGTTTTTCTTCTGCTCAGGTTACGGATTGATCAAGAGCTTGAAAACAAAGGAAAACTATCTGAAGGGTTTCGTGAAGAACCGTATTGTTAAAGCCATTGTCGTGCCTTTCTATGTGAACGTGATCATTTACGGTATTTATCTTTATTTTTCAAAAGCGAAGATGCCGGCGATACAGTGGGTTACCAATTTCTCCGGCCTGACCATGATGAACAGATATGCATGGTTCCCGATCGTGCTGGCGTTGTTGTACCTGACGTTTTTCTTGTGTTTCCGTTTCATCAAGAAGCGTCCGATCTGTTATGCCGTGATCTTTCTTGTAATTGTCGGAATGGGATTTCTTTTCAGTTACAACGGTCATTTTGCATGGTGGAGCGGAAAGAAGAACTGGTGGCTGGACTGGGGCCATCCGGATACTACATGGTGGAAACAGCAGCAGGTGCTGTGGTTCAGCGGTGAATGGTGGGTCAACTCCTCGATTGCTTTCCTCATCGGACTTCTTTTTGCGGATTTCGAGAAAGTACTGGTTCCTTGGTTTAAGAAACTCTATGCTTTGAAACTTCATATCCTTCTGGTCCTTTCCTTAATTGCCTATAAGCTGTCAGAATACGGGCAGAGCAAGATCGGTTACTGGACCGAGTACAGTGGAAAGGGCCCTGGAGTGAAAGACAAGTTCCTGACGTATCTCAGCCAGATGCCGCTGTTTATTCTTATCGGTATCGTTGCCGTTATACTTCTGATGAAGTATCATGCTGGCAATCCGGTTACGAGATTCTTCGGAAAATTCTCTCTGGACACGTACCTCATGAATCTGATGGCTATTGAAACCATGCGTTTCCTGCAAAGCAACAAGACATCTCCTTTCAAAGCAGGAAAGTATAACCTCCTTGTTTATGCACTTGGTGTGTTTGCGGTAACCGTGATCATGGGTGTTGCGGAATACTATGTAACTGCCGGCGTAAAGAAAGTTCTTTTCCCGAAGAAGAAAAAGAAAGAGAAGGAGACTGTGCCTGCTTGATCTGAGAATGAGCCGGAGTGAGGGTGAACATGCAAGTCTATAACAGAAAAGAGAAGACGTATTACGAAGACGTACAGTACGGTGGAGGCTTTTTGAAAAAGCTCTATGGTACGTCTTTCGGACGTTTTGTCATGCCTTTGGTCCTTTCGCGTCCTGTTTCAAAGATCGGCGGAGTGTACACGGATACTTTCTTCTCCAAGCCGGCGATAAAGGGCTTTATTGAGAAAAACCATATTGATATGGATGAGTATGTTCCGAAAAAGTATAAATCACTCAATGATTTCTTTACGAGGGAGATCAAACCGGAAAGAAGACCTCTGGAGTCCGAAGATACAGATTTCGTTTCGCCGGCGGACAGCAAACTATCGATGTATTCGATAGAAGAGGATAACCGGATCCTGATCAAGGGAAATGAATACACGGTTCCCGCACTGGTGGGACCGGAAGTAGATGTTTCCGGATTTAAGGGCGGCTCCTGTCTGGTTTTCCGCTTGTCTGTGGACGATTATCACCGATACGGATTTCCGGACAGCGGAAAGATCACGAGTACACGTCATATCAAGGGAAGACTGCATACGGTCTGCGATATTTCCAGTCAATACAAGGTTTATCAGGAGAACAGCCGTGTCGTGACTGTTCTTGATACAGACCATTTCGGGGAATTGATCGTCATCGAAGTCGGAGCTTTGATGGTAGGACGTATCGTGAACCATGATGTTTCGAACTTTCAAAAAGGACAAGAAAAGGGTCATTTCCGTCTGGGCGGATCCACGATCGTTGTGCTCGCGAAAAAAGATGCGGTCATATTAGACGAGGATATCCTTTCCCATCTGGCTAAGGGAATGGAAGTGAAACTCCGCTATCATGAAAAGATCGGTGTATCCGGTCTTTGATTTCATACAAGCTTATCTATTTCTGGAGCCATACTGAAAGGGTTTTTTATCTTCAGGTCAGAAAAGAACTTCTTGACATTGGCGAGCCATTCTTTGTTGATTGAGTTGATGTCGCTTGCACCGATGGCGATGCTGGCGAATAGTATCACGTCTTTGTGGTAATACAAACATTCGAAATGCCAGTTGATATCGTTCTGGGTCGTGAGGATCAGGATGTAGTTTTCACCTTTTGAAAAGGTGGACTTGTTCTTCGTGTCAGTCTGAGCGCTGCTGAGCATGCTTTCTTCCTGCATGACAAGGTCTTCGAAGAATGCTTTTGCTTCATTTTCATCCTGGTAGTCAGAATAGAACATGATCAGAGAACTGGTTACGGGACCTTCTGCGGTCGAGTATACCTGAGCGGTATGGTCGAGTTTCTTTGTCTCTGACAGGGTATTGTCGATCGTGTAATCCAGATCATAGTATGCATTATTATCCTGCGCGGACACATCTTTCTTTTCCAGTTTCAGATCAGAAAGTGCGTATTTTTCAAAATTTGCGATATCCAGCTTTGGTGATGATTTGCATCCGGAACAGCTGATGGCGAGGATGGATGCGATCAGTAAGGTGGAGATGAATTTTCTCATAGAATCCTCCGAATTATCAGTTATTATTCATGACAGAATAATAACATAACATTTTGGTAGCTGTGATATAATTCAAGCAAATAGAAGATTTCTTTCCTTACGTAAAGGAGCGTCGCTAATGAAACTGGTTGATATGACTTGTCCAGGCTGCGGAGCGAATCTGCGGGCAAAGCCCGAAGATCGTGTGGCAGTTTGTGCTTCTTGCGGAAAACAGGTCATGCTGGTACATACCGGTGAGTATGGCGAAGGTTATGATCGCGAGATGGGCAGGATCCAGGCGCAACGCGATGTTGAAGCCAAGTGGAAAGAGGAAAGAGAAGCGTCGATCCGTCAACGTGAACTCGATAAGAAACTACTCCGGGAAAAACAGGAAAAAGACAGGATCAAGAAGCAATTGAAGTGCATCTGCGGTGTGGAAGCCGTCATCTGCGTTCTGTTCTTTATCGTGACCTTGCTTTATGACGGGCCAATCTTTCAGAAATATATCCGAATGCCGGCGTCTTTCATTCAGCTGGCACTGATTGCCGCGATCTGCCTGTTTTTTACTAAAGATAAATACTATAAGCAGATCGTTCTGGCCTGTATTCTTTGTGCGGTTGTCGGATGTGTTACCACATTTTTCTCAGTGACGTTGATATGGGTAGTGCTTTTTAATTTGTTGAAACTCATCTGGATGATCCGTATTGAACGGGTATCCAGTTCATGGAGAGATATTTTTTCATTTTCGAAAGGAAGTCAAGCAAATGAATAGAAGAATTAAGAAAATCGTACTTGTAGTACTCGCATCTGCAGTCGTAGCCGGCTGCTGTGGCTGCACGGATCTGAAAGAAAAGGCAGATGAGAAGGTATCCGAGATTTCTCAAAGCGCATCGGCTTTTGTTGAGTCCAAGAAAGAATCAATCAAGGATGATGTTGAGTCTAAGGTCTCCAGCGCCGTGGATGGTGCAAAGGCCAGTGTTTCCGAAGCCATCGATGATGCCCGTACAGGTATTTCCAGCGCAATCAACGGTGAGATCGAAGATGCACGTACAGGCATTTCCAGTGCGATCAACGGTGAGATCGCTGATGCTAAGCAGACTGTGATCAGCGCGGTGGAATCTGCAAAAGACAATATCAATTAACATTGTAAAAACTTTCGCATGACTGATCTCTATCTGATATAATGAAATCACCTATTGGGGAAGAAGGTGATTTGGTGGATAAATCGAGATTGGCATCGGATGTTTTGAAAAAAGTAGAGTCCCGAGAGGCATCCCTGGATAAGATCCGTGGATGCATGATCGGCGGAGCGGCCGGAGATGCACTTGGCTTTCCTGTAGAGTTTATGTCCTACGAGAGCATACTTGGCAATTTCGGATCGCTTGGAATCACTGAATATAAGATCGATCCTTCCTATGGAAAAGCCCGCATTTCTGATGATACGCAGATGAGCCTTTTTACGGCGAATGGTCTTCTTGTCGGACAGACAAGAGCGGCGCTGCGTAATTATGCGGGAACACCGAGTTCTTATGTTTACCTTGCTTACCTGGACTGGTTGAAGACGCAGCGCAGTTCTTTTGCCAATGCGCAGAATCTGTGCTGGATCACTCAGCATAAGGAACTTTGGGATTGTCGTGCGCCGGGAGCTACATGCCTGGACGCACTTTCCAGTGGTGAACAGGGATCTACGAGTAGACGCATCAATCACAGTAAAGGCTGTGGTGGTGTGATGCGCGTCGCTCCGATGGCGCTTCTTTATCATGATCAGGACGATGACTATGTGGATATGCAGGGAGCGGAGATTGCCGCTCTCACGCATTCGCATTCGCTGGGATTTATGCCGGCGGCCTTTTTGACACATGTACTGAAACATATCGTGGATCCCGCAAACAAGATGTCGTTGAAGGAAATCATTCTTGACGCGAAACAGGCAATTACAAGGCTTTTCCCGGAAAGAAAGCATCTTGGCGTATTCATGGATCTTGTAGACCGGGCTGTTTCTCTGGCCGAAACTTCTTCCGATCCGGATGAAGAGAATATTTCTTATATCGGTGACGGATGGTGTGGTGATGAGGCGCTGTGTATAGCCATTTATTGCAGCTTACGTTATCAGAATGATTTTTCAAAAGCGATCATTTCTTCTGTAAATCACGGTGGAGACAGTGATTCGACCGGTGCGTTGACTGGAAATATACTTGGCGCATGGATCGGTTATTCTGCCATTCCGGATGTTTGGAAAACAGATCTGGAGCTGGCTGACGTCATCCTGGAAGTCGCTGATGATCTATGCTATGGGTGTCTTATGTCGCAAGACAGTACATACGAAGATCCGTTGTGGATCAAGAAGTATGTGAACGTTTGATATCAAAAATCTGATTTTTATATCAAAATTTGTTATAAAATTCTTCGAAATTTCGTAAAATCGGTGCTTTTCGGGAATACTTATTGTATAATTCCTTAAAGAGAGATAATAAAGAGGAGATGCTGTTATGGGTGAGAATCGTTGCAAACGTTTGAGTTGCCTTTTTTCTGTATTCGTTTTAATGCTTACTATGATCGCCATCCGGCCGCAGGTAAATGCAGAATGGCAATTTGACGGTCTTTTCAGTTATCAGGTCAATTATGACGGGGAAACATGTACTTTGATGTATTATGACGGAGAGGCTGCCGGTACGGAACTCAGAGATCTCGTTATTCCGTCTAAACTCGGTGGATATCCGGTGACAGGAATCGCAAATGATGCTTTCTACGGTTTGAACATTTTTAAATCCATTGTTATTCCGGAAGGCATTGTTTCTATTGGTGAACAAGCATTCTATGCTAACTCGAAGTGTACTTCGATCACTTTGCCGTCCACACTCAGAAAGATCAGTGCAAGAGCTTTTATGGCGAATTCGCTTCTCAAGGAGATCAGACTTCCTAAGGCGTTGGAATATGTCGGATCTCGTGCATTCTACTCTGCATCCGGTCAACTTCATGTTTATGTTTATTCAACGACCGCGTACGAGACAGACGCTTTCTTGAACGCTCAGGTTACAGTTATCCAGAATGATGATCCGACGCCTAAGCCTACTATTTCTGTAACACCGACTCCTACGAAGAAGGTAACCATTACTCCTACTCCTTCGAAGAAGCCGACCAAGGCTCCTACAAAGACACCTACAAAGGCGCCGACCAAGGCTCCTACGAAGACACCTACAAAGGCGCCGACTAAGGCTCCTACGAAGACACCTACAAAGGCGCCGACTAAGGCTCCTACGAAGGTACCTACAAAGACGCCTACAAAGTCTACTACTAAGGCACCGACCAAAACTCCGACAAAGAAAGCAACACCTAAGCCGACACAGAAGGTTACATTCGGTGATTTTGTTGAGCGTTTGTATAAGTGTGCTTTAGACAGACCTTCTGATGCAAGCGGTAAGAAGTACTGGATCGAGGAAGTGGAAAGTGGCCGTCGTACCGGTGGTGACTGTGCTCGCTTCTTCCTGCTTGAAGCTCCGGAGTTTATGAACAGAAATCTTTCTGTGGACGCTTTTGTAGAGACTCTTTATAAGACCTTCTTTGACCGTAAGTCTGATGCTGACGGTAAGAAGGGATGGGTCGATGCCATCAATTCCAATAAGATGACTCGTGCCCAGGTCGTGGAGAATTTCATTGAGTCCACAGAGTGGTGCAATATCTGCGCGAAATATGGCGTCAGATCCGGCGCCAAGTACCATAAGGCAACTGAGCCGTCTGCAAATGCAAAGGCGTTTGCAACACGTCTTTATACTTGCTGCCTTGGCAGAAAAGCCGAAGCCGCTGGTCTGGAATACTGGGCACTGGCTCTGACCAACCTGGAGAAGACAGGCTGTGACGCTGCAAGAGAGTTCTTTACGAGTGCAGAATTCTTGAATCTGAAGACCTCAAATGAAGAGTATGTCAAGAGATTGTACAAGACCTTCATGGGTAGAACACCTGCAGCGGATGAGGTTTCCTACTGGGCAGGTCAGATCAAGAGTAAAGCAATGACACGAAATCAGGTGCTCGCATTCTTCGGTTCCTGTGATGAATTCACTGCGATCTGTGCTAAGTACGGAATTGAAAGAGGAAATATCTGATATTGTATTCAAAAAAATAAATATATTGTCCGTTGACATCGTTGTGGGACATTTTTGAGGGGATTAGTTCTATGATAGAAAAACGATGGAAGCGTATTAGTTGTGCGCTTTCTGTATTAGCTTTGTGTGTTTCGATGATTACTGTACGCCCAGCCGTACAAGCCGCTATTATTTTTGATGACAATTACACATGTACAGTTCTTTCTTCAACGACATGTGAGATCATGTACTATGATTACGATTACACGGGAACTCCTTTTGCCTATACTGTTCCGGCAACGTTCAAGGACCCGGCTACGTCCAAAGTTTATAAGGTCGTTTCTATTGCT
The DNA here is from genome assembly GCA_017615755.1 of Clostridiales bacterium. Classification (GTDB taxonomy): domain Bacteria; phylum Bacillota; class Clostridia; order Saccharofermentanales; family Saccharofermentanaceae; genus Scatonaster. Next base: position 39,232 of record JAFZZM010000033.1, read on the forward strand.
GATCAAGCATATTATCAGGTTAATATTTTTTCTTCGATAACGATATCTGAGGGAATAGTTTCTGTTGGAAATATGGCGTTTTATGAGAGTACAAAGTGTACATCTCTTTCTTTGCCTTCGTCACTAAAGACGATTGGCGATCTTGCATTCAGCAAGAATTCTCTTCTTAAGAATGTTACGATTCCTAAGACCGTTCAGAGTATCGGTGCTTTTGCATTTCAGACCTATGCACCTGATTCAAAGGCTACAGTGTATTCTACAACGAAATATGAATCCAGTTCTTTTAGCGGAAGAGATCTGACTGTTATTCCGGTTACCAATAACCCGACGCCAACCCCGACAAAGGTTCCGTCACCTACAAACAAGCCGACGAATACGTCCACTCCGAAGCCGAATACGCCGACACCGACTAAGAAGCCGAATACACCTACTCCGACCAAGAAGCCGAATACACCGACTCCAAAGCCGACCAATACATCTACTCCGAAACCGACGAATACATCGACTCCGAAACCGACGAATACATCGACTCCGAAACCGACGAATACGTCTACTCCGAAACCGACGAATACGTCTACTCCGAAACCGACGAATACGTCTACTCCGAAGCCGACCAATACATCGACTCCGAAGCCGACGAATACGTCTACTCCGAGACCGACGAATACATCGACTCCGAGACCGACGAATACGTCTACTCCGAGACCGACGAATACGTCTACTCCGAGACCGACAAATACGGTTACACCAAGACCAACGAATACAGCGACTCCAAAGCCGACCAATACATCGACTCCGAAGCCGACCAATACATCGACTCCAAAGCCGACCAATACATCGACTCCAAAGCCGACCAATACATCGACTCCAAAGCCGACCAATACATCGACTCCAAAACCGACGAATACGTCTACTCCAAAGCCGACCAATACATCGACTCCAAAGCCGACGAATACGTCTACTCCGAGACCGACGAATACGTCTACTCCAAAGCCGACAAATACGGTTACACCAAGACCAACGA
>JAFZZM010000003.1 GCA_017615755.1 Clostridiales bacterium
AAAACGTGTAAAAGTATGTATTTTTCTTATACCCCCTCCCCCATATCGGCACATATCGGAGGGTGGAAAGACCGATATAGCATTCATCCCGTACGAAAAGCACTTGGATCTGTTACTTCAGGCCATCAATTTAACAGCAGAGCGGAAAGAAATACATACCTTTTCTGAAAAAAAAGGAATTTAGTATGAATTCACATCTTGAAAATCGTCCGCATACCCCCCGGGGGTATGCAGAAAAACGGATCAGATATTCATGCGGGTAAAGAACTCGTGATCCCCAGAAGTGAAACACCATCATCTGTCCGGCAAACCCATACCACCTGGTTTTCGCCCACAAGAAAAGGGACCGTCTCGCAGTTTTGAGACAGCCCTTTTGCATATAAAAAAGCATCTTGTTTGCTCAAAACGGGATGCTTTATAATTATCTCATGATGTCTTTTAATCCTGGGAGGTGAGCGGATGGAACAGAAAGAAATCAGCACACATAATTATGGTCTATGTCTGTTTTCAATGGACAAGATGAAAGCCTTTTTGAAAGAAGAGGGGTTGATTTCCAGAAAGCCACTGGTTCTCCTTCAAAAGAGCAAAAATATCTTCTTAAACAGCATAAAGACAGGCGCCTGGGTTCCGATACCGGAAATTGATTCCGGTCACTATGCGCTCAGTGTGGATGGTTTTGATGAGCCGTTTGATGATTCGTGGGAAGAACTCTTTTCCTATGACGGTTTCAACCTGGAAGTCGCAAACGGAATATGGGTATCCGACACCGGGTCATTTCTGGACTTTGATCCTACGGATTATGAAGGTGAAGGCCGCGAGATAAAAGGAGCGTATGGTACCGTACAATACAACTCCTCCACACTGCGTTGGCAGAAAGATATGGCCGGCAGCCTAAGTAATTCGGACATCTGGTACGATCTTCCAGCAGGAAAGTATCTTGTTTCCATTCGCGGTTACGCAAGAAAGGACGCGGGAAAAGAACCGAGAAAAGCAGGAGAACTCACCAGTGGTTTCCGGTTCTCTTTCGTGAAAACGGATGATTTCAAAGAATGCAGAAATCCGAGAGAATCCGATGATTACGAATTCAATGTCGAGTGGCTCCGCTATTCCTATCCGGGAAAAGTTTGCTGGCTTCCGAAGAAGGAAAGCGGTATCATGTGGCCGATCCGCGAACCTCGGTTAAAAGCTTCGATCGCACTTCTTTTGGAAGATGGCAGGAAGTGTAATCTGAACATCAAATTCGATTCTGCAGATACCGAGCAGGAAGGGGTTACCCATTGCCGGGTCACACGCGGCATCCTGGCCCCGAAAGATTTTTCTCTGGAAAGCGGCAAAGAATACACGATTTATGAATGCACGAGAAGCCGAGGAAAAGATAAGTTCAAAGAACTTGGAAAACTGCTTTTGTCGTGATGATTGTGAGTTGACATAATCTCGCAAGATAAGAAATTGTCTGCATCGAGTGTATACCGCTGGTTGACTCCTATATCCGACTTCGTTACAAAGTGATAAGATAGCGTGTAACCGTGATTTCCCAAAAGAACGGATGAATTCAAGGCGATAAGTGAGGAAAAGAAATGTTTAGAGAGATGAGACGATTCAAACAGCAGATCACGGATGAGGAGTGTAAAGAGGTATTGCGCTCGGAGCCTCGAGGTGTGCTTTCTGTCATCGGAGATGATGGTTATCCGTATGGCGTGCCGATGGATCATTGGTATTCTGAAAAAGATGGAAAACTCTATTTTCACTGTGCCAAGGAGGGACATAAACTTGATGCGATCCGGGCATGCGATAAAGTCAGTTATTGCGTTATGGATAAAGGCTATCGTAAGGAAAACGAATGGGCACTGAATATTCGCAGCGTGATCGTTTTCGGCCGCATGAAGATCGTCGAGGATGAGAACAAACGAATCGAAATCGGAACGAATCTCTGCCGCAAATTCACTGACGACGAGGCATATATTGAGCGAGAAATAAAGAACGCACTGCCGAGAGCACTGTGTTTAGAACTGACACCGGAGCATATTACAGGCAAGCTTGTGAATGAATCCTGACTTGCAATTCATGCGATCATGTGACAGAATGATGATAGCATGATGATAGTATGAATCAGGAGAGAGAAATGGCTATGACGCCCTATCAGCCGCCTTTTACAATAACGCCGGAGATTCTTTCGCTCACGGTCGAAATAGGAGAATTGATTGGACAAATCAATACCTCGTCCGCGCTCTCGGCAAGTCCGGTATTGAGAAGAACGAATCGGATCCGATCGGTTTATTCTTCACTTGCCATTGAACAGAATACACTTAGCCTTGCTCAGGTAACGGACGTTCTCTACGGGAAGAGAGTTCTTGCGCCACCAAAAGATATCGCTGAAGTAAAGAATGCCTATGAGATTTACGAGCATCTTGAGGAATTGGATCCTTTTGATGTTGACGATCTTTTAAAATCACATGGAATCATGGTACGCGGTCTTGTTGATGAAGCCGGACAATTTCGAAGTGGGAATGTCGGAGTAGTTGATTCAAAAGGACAGATCCTTCATTTCGGTACGCTTCCACAATATATACCGGATATGGTTGAAAAGCTCTTGAACTGGGTGAAGAACAGTGATCTGCCTATACTGATCAAGAGCTGTGTGTTTCACTACGAATTTGAAGTGATCCATCCGTTTGCAGATGGTAATGGTCGAGTCGGTCGGCTCTGGCACACGCTTTTACTTTCCAAGTGGCAGAGCGTGTTTGCCTGGCTTCCGGTCGAGTCGATCATTCATGACCGGCAGGCGAAGTACTATGAAGCCATAAATGATTCGAATCAGCAAGCGGATTCCACTCCGTTCATAACATTTATGCTCAGCGCAATCAAAACCGCAATCCTTGAAACGATTGCTGCGTCTGAAAAGGCACGCAAGATCCAAACAAAAATAGGATCAGAAGACCGCTGGACAATTGTCGAGAAGTGGCTGAAAAAGCACACAAGAATGCGTAATGCGGATCTTCAGAATCTGCTTGGGATCTCTACTGCAACGGCGAGTCGTTTGCTCCGAGAGTGGACATCTGAAGGCAAGATAGTAAAAGAGAGGAAAGGAAGTTACTGGACATATCGATTAAGGAAATGACCGATATGAATATGTATAACCATGGATAAGAAAACACGAAAAAGAAGACTACTCATACTACTTGGAATCATACTTGCGTTCGTCGGAATTTCTCTGCTTTTTGAGATCCCGGTGACTGAGAAGATTAAAATACCGAACACGACTGATCCTTCGGTCAAATGTGTTCTGGTCACTGACCTGCATTCATGCAGTTATGGAAAAGACCAGAAAACACTTGTGTCTTTGATCAAGAAGCAGGAGCCGGACATTATCTTTCTCGGTGGAGATATCTTTGACGATAAACTCGACGATGAAAACACAAAGGTCTTTCTGAAAACAATTGTGAATATCTGCCCTTGTTTTTATGTGACAGGCAACCATGAATACTGGAGCGGCCGTGTTGATGAAATGTGCGCATATACCGAAAGTCTTGGCATAACCGTTCTTCGAGGTGCTTGTTCTTCGATTACGATCAATGGGAAAAAGATCGATGTATGTGGTGTCGATGATCCCACTTATTTTTCTCAGGAGGATTGGGAAAAGCAACTGCAAACGGCTTGGTCGGAGACATCGGAGGATTCTTATAAGATCCTGCTTACCCATCGTCCCGAAAAGGTAGATGACTATAAGCAGTACGATTTTGATCTGGTTCTGGCAGGGCATGCCCATGCCGGACAAGTCCGGATCCCGCTTCTGAATCGAGGAGCGTATGCGCCGGACCAAGGCTTCTTTGCAAAATATGTCAGCGGCCTGTATGAGTTGAAATCGGGAGAGTATCTCATCGTCAGCCGCGGCCTGGCAAGAGAGAGTACGCCGTTACCCCGTTTCTTTAATAATCCGGAAATCGTCGTATTTGAAATCTAACGTGGAGTTTTACTTCTATGCATAATGAAGAAATAATCGAAGTCAATAAGAATTACTGGAATGAGCATGCGGATCTGTGGTTCGGTACCACAGCGTTGCCGGAGTATGGTGTGCGCTTTCCGACAGAAGATGATCTTCATCTGTTTGGTGATGTAAGCGGGAAAAGCATGCTGGAGATATGCTGTGGCAGTGGTCATTCGTTACTGTATAACGCGAATAAAGGTGCGACAGATCTGTGGGGAATCGATCTTTCCCGGAAACAACTCGATAACGCCGCAAAACTACTAGCGGAAAATGGCTGTACAGCCAAACTGATTTGCGCCAAGATGGAAGAGGTACTCGACGTTCCCAAAGCGTATTTTGATTATGTCTATTCCATCTACGGGATCGGCTGGACGACAGACTTACAGGGGACTTTTGATAAGATCGCTTCCTATCTGAAGAAAGACGGAATCTTTATTTTCAGTTGGCATCACACGTTGAATTACTGTATCGGCTGGTCATGTGAGGAGAGAAAAGACATCTTCGATGAAGGCAAACTCGTGATGACAAAAAGCTATTTCGATGAATCGTATTTCTCAATGCCTGTCGACGACAGCGAGATCATCCTATGCAACCGTAAAATATCGACATACATCAATGCATTGGCAAAAGCCGGATTTGTCATCGAACAACTAGCCGAAGAAAGTGATCAGGCTTCGCTTAATGCAGAGGGAGACCTGGATCCCAAGACTCGAAAAGCAAAGATGCTGCCGATCTCTTTTTGCATAAAGGCGAGGAAACTGTAAATCGCAAAAAAGTGTTCTTATCCAAGGCTGTCCGCTACTTTTCGGCTGCGAAAGTAGTATTCTTTGTCGTGCTCGTTGACTTCGCGGATCACTTTGCATGGTGATCCTATCGCAACGACATTACTTGGGATATCTTTTGTGACGACACTGCCGGCGCCGATGACTACATTATCTCCGATGGTCACACCGGGAGTAACGATTACTCCTGCACCGAACCAGCAGTTCTTGCCGATATGAACAGGAAAGTTATACTGGTATCCTTTTTCACGAAGTTCCGAATCGATTGGATGACCGGCTGTAGCGATCACGCAGTTTGGCCCGAACATGGTATAGTCACCAATGTAAATATGGGTATCATCCACAAGGGTGCAGTTGAAATTCATATAAACGTTCTTGCCAAGGTGGCAGTGCTTCCCACCGAAATTCGAGTGAAAAGGTAATTCGAGATAGGAACCATCGCCAAACTCGGCAAACATCTCTTTACAGAGTTTCTCACGCCGCTCCAGATCGGAAGGCATCGTAGCATTCAGCTCCGCCAGTTTATCCTGGCAACGAAGCTGTTCTTTAAAAACTTCAGGGTCACTCGGAATATAAAGATCCCCACTGTGTAAACACTCTATAGCTGGTTTTGACATGATTTGTCTCCTTTCTCAGTACTCGATCTTGTATTTATTCACCAGAGCGATCGGGTTATAAGATTCTTTGGATTGGCGAAGGCCCGGCATGCCTAAGTCTTCTTCGCGGTTGATATATTTTACATCCGAAAAAGCACTGGCCGCAATATACTTGCACTGGGCGACGGGGAGTCCGTCGTAGTTGGTGTCGGCTTTTTCAAAATGGATGTATGCGGTGTCGGAATGGCCGAGGCTGCCGATCGAGAAAGAGACGATCTTGCCGTTGATGCGGATCGCTCCGCCTCGTAGATCGAGCTGTTCCCAGTCACGGAAGATGCGCTCGATCATGAGGTAATCACTTTTGGAATTATCGTAGAGGTCGAGTTCTTTTTGAGCGGCCCAAGAGCGGACCAGATCCAGACAAGCCGGGAAAAGAGAGGGCTCTAAAGCGAGATACTCGTGGTCGGGATAGCTTTCCAGAAAATGCTTGAGGTGATTTCTTTTTTTCGCATATTTCTTGCCCATGAGGTTTCGAAGTGAATCGGCGTCGTAGAGATAGTCGGACGAATCCCTTTCGAAGGTGCATCTTCGGATCGGAAAAGAAAGCGAAAGGAACATGTCCTTATATTTTTCATCGATCGAACAGATGCGGAATGGCCAGTTTCGTGCTTCGAAAACCGGGCGCACTTTCTCGATGATGCGTGTCAGGTTTTCGGCGTTGAGACTCCCGAGAGGCATCAGCATAAACGGAGAGGTGTAACCGCCGCCACCGGAGATCTGGACAAGGCAATCTTCAAGGATCGTATACTCAATTGCAAAGACCGCATCCCACGCGTAACGGCAGTGGAAGGTGAGGTCCGTGATTTTTGTGTCGGTCAGGTCATAGTAGTGAAGGTATTCTTTACGGCAAGCCGGTGTGAGACGTTTCCAGGTGAGAGAATCTCCGGACTCGGATCGATTTGTGTTCGACTTTTCTGAATCTGACGCATCCGGCATCTTCAGTACGTCGAAAAAGAGAGAAACGACTTTGCCTGCGAGTGTGATCTCAGGCTTTTCAGAGAAACTAGCCTGGTTTTCCAGATAACGGAAAAAGGCGGAGACCAGACTGTTTCCGGCAAGGGTGGAGACATAGATGCTGCCCATGGCACGTGGGTTGATCTCGAGAATCTGCGGCTGTCCTTGCGCATCTTCTTTTAAACTCAAGCAGAAGATGTTGGATAGGGGAAGCGCATGAAGGATCTTCTCGCATATGTCATAGATCACTGGACTATCTGACGTTTCCGTGCAGGCGGAGAGACCACCGATCATGCCGAGGTTTTTACGGATCGTGCAGGAGAGGATTCGGCCGTTTTCGGCAAGGATATCTACATCCCATTCCTGACCGGGAAGATACGGCATGACAAGCATAGGGACGGTGAAATCGAGTGTCTCACCAAGCATAGTCAGTATTGTTTTTGTCGTAAGGAGAGAAGTGTTTCCTTCGGAAAAAGCTTTTCTATACTCCTCGTCAGAGACAATCTTCAGAAAACCGTCGCGATTCTCGCCACAGACCGGCTTCATGATGCAGGCAATCTCATCTTTTTCAAAGTGTTGTATTGCTTCGAGAAGTTCGCCGATATTGCGCGCGACAATGTGCGCAGGAATGACATTGGCCAGTGCTTTTGACGAAGAAAGATGATCCAGAAGCAGATCCTTGTTGTTCGCAATATGGATAAGATCTTCAGGAGAAGTAATGACGGTCGCACCGGTATGAGCTTTGATCTCGGGTGCTTTTGAAGCCATCAATTCCAGACTTTTTGTCACGATGGGAAAGACAAGATCGACTTTTTCTTTTCGGATGACATCCTCTAGGAAGGGGATGTACTCGGGATCGTCCCAGTCGGGGGCGATGTAGGATGCATCGAGAAAGGCACGGTGCGCGGCCTGCTCGGAAAAGACGAATCCGACGATGCGGACATCTCCGTGATCCCGTAGGGCGCGGATCATGCCTGTAAATTCACCATCTGTCAGTAAGACTGTATGCATATGTTTTCCTATGAGTGTTCACTCAATCCTCTCTTTTAGTGTTTTCCAAAAACCAGTCCGTACGGTCGTTGAGTGTGATTTCGTGAACGGGGACGATGATGTTCGGTACTTTCGTTTTCAAATATGTGATAAAACTCAGCATATCGTCATGGAAAAGATGGACGATCGCGTGCTTCTTTTTCTTGTCGTTCATGACGATGGTCAGCCAAAATGCGTTATAGAAACGGTCGACTTCATCCTGCCTCGAGTGGTTCACCCCGCGGCCGGTGTGGTTGTCTCTTTTTATCGTGATGCTGTAAACCTGTTTCCATTCGATTATGCACCAGTACACGAAGATGCCGTAGTCTTCGGTGCCGACGATAAATGTGTTTTTCTCTTTCTGGTCATACTTCAGACAGAAGCGTCTCGACTTATCCGAAGTCATTTGCTTGATCAGTCTTTCCGGACCGATCTTTTCGACATCTTTCAGATATCCGGCTTTATAGGAATCGACATGCGATCTGAAGATCAGCATTGTCACGAAAAAGCATATGCAAAAGCCAAGAACACCGGCCAGAAAAATGTATGCGGCATTTAGTGAAGTCATGCGGCAGAGGATAAAGAGCATGGCGGCATAGCTCCCCCAGAAAAGCGCCAGCGCGATGTATCGTCCCCAGAGAGAATGTGGTTTTTCTTCTTTGCCGGGCGTTCTTCCCAGAAGGTCTCTTGCTTCTTCTTCGCACATGATATCCAGGTTCTGCGGGGCTTCTTCAATCGTGCCTTCCAGTGAGCGGAGCAGGAACTCGCCGAAATCGTAATCGGTCTTCATTGTGATCACAAAGCCGTCCGGGCCATAGTAGGCGAGAGTAACAAGCGGTTCACTGCCGTCCATTCTGGAAAAGTCGAGATAGGCGATATTGCCGCCTTTGTCACAGGTGTTGAAGAAGGGGATCAGTTTTCTGTCGAGACCGGCTCTTCGGGCTTCCAAAGTCACGGCCAGAAGATTGGAGGACACATCTTCGCTGTCATTCGGATCCAGCCAGAGTACATCATTGCCTTCGATGGTCATATCACCATGGTTCTGGTAGAAGTCGAGCATCTGATCAGAAAAGAGTACACCGAGTTTTTTCTCGACAGCTGCGATATCTTCACGACTCACACTACGCTCCGGAAAAAGAAGGTCAAGTGCTTTTGCTTTCGAAATCACATCCTGGTAATCTTTATAACTCATCCTTCACTCCTCGTAATAATCAGGCACGAACTTTATAAGTGTATTGTATCTGTTTTTAGCTTCCGGTGCTACAGCAAGATGAGAAAAATAGGGAGAGACAAATGCATGTGGTGTAGGCTTTGCGGGGCATTCTGTCATGGTATAATGCTTATGAGACAGGTATGTGTTATTGAGGGATCGTGTATGAAAAATCCTGAAAAAGAACTCAAGAAGTACGAATATTATCCGAAGGATCCGCGTAAGCTTTCGTATCGGGAAGTGATCCACAAGATGCGGGATTTCCGTTTTTTCTATATCCTGACGAGCCCGATCTGGGTGTTCTGGGTGGCGATGGCGGCGTCGGTCATATTCGGCTGGGCGACCATCGATATAGCGTCTGACGGAGAGAAGAAAGGATTTATTATCTACACGATCGTCACGGCAGTGCTTTTCTTTGTGAATATCGGGATATATAAGTTAGTTCCGTATATCGTCAAGCACAAGGAGACGGAGCATCTGATGATCGACAATACGCGTGCGGGGCTGCCGGAGATCCTGGAGACCGAGCTGATCGGGGAGCTGGAAAAGGATTTCGCGAAGGGATTCATGTTCATTAAGAGTCATAACATCGCGATCTCGGAAGGCTACGTTATCGGTAACGTGAATCTTAATACGTTGAGCCCGGTGGCGGTTCCGAAAAAAGAGATCCGGATCGTGGATTATCAGATCTATCAGGCGCCGTCGACGTATATAGTCCATAACGGGCATATTGCTGCGGCGAAAAATATTGTGCAGAACTTTTATTTCCGCCTTCGAAACGGCAATACGATTACTGTGCAGGTGAACGATAAGTGGAAGTCGGGGCTGGCGTTGCAAGCGCTACAGAAGGCCGGGATCGCGACGCGTGATATGGGAGCGCCGGTCCGGGAGAAAAAAGCGAAGGGGAAGTAGGGCAAAAAATGTCGAGATTTCGATTTCGTGTAAACGCTAAAATGCTCTTCAGGAGATGAGCAAATGGACGAGCAGAGAGAAGCCGTACGGGCGATGCAAAACTACATAAGTGAACACATCCGCGACGAGATCACGATTGAAGATCTCGCGGGCGCGGCTGCTTTTTCCACGTGGTACGCAAGAAAACTTTTCATCAAACATCTGGGCATGACTCCGTCAGTGTATATCCGACGTCTGAAACTGACGAAATCAGCGCTGCGCCTTCGTGATGAAAAGGTCAGTGTCCTTGATGTGGCCATGGACATGGGATTTGGCAGCGTCGACGGGTACCAGAGAGCTTTTCGACGGGAATTCGGGTGCAATCCGAAGGAGTATTCAAGTAGTCCCGTGCCGGTCTGGCTGTTCACTCCGAATCTGATTATCGATACCAAAAAGGATGTGAGTGCAATGAGTGAAACTAGAACTGTATTTATTCAAGTGATCGAGAAACCGAAGAGAAAGGTCATTATCAAGCGTGGCATCAAAGCGACGGAGTACTGGAGCTACTGTAACGAGGTCGGCTGTGATGTGTGGGGGCTTCTGCTGAGCATCAAGTCGATCAGCGGCGAGCCGGTCTGCCTGTGGCTGCCGGAGCATTTGCGCAAACCTGCGGCGAACGAATATGTGCAGGGCGTAGAAGTAGAGTGCGATTATTCCGGTCCTGTGCCGGAGGGCTTCGAAGTGATCGAGCTTCCGGCTGCGAAGTATCTGCTGTTCCGCGGAGAGCCTTTTGCGGAAGAAGATTACGAGAAAGCGATCGGCGAGATCTGGGAAGCCGAGAAGAAGTATGACCCTGAGTTTATCGGGTATGCGTGGGACGATAAGAATCCGCGTATTCAGCTTGAGCCGCGCGGGAAACGCGGGTACATCGAGCTTGTGCCGGTGGTGGAGAAGTGAAAAGTCATGTCTCCGTGCTGGTCCTCGGCACTTTGTGCCTGCGTAATCGCACGTCGACATAGCTTTTCACTTCTATAACATGTAGCCTGCAACTGAGTTAGCGCTGTTATCCTACGACTAACAGATTAAGACAGTCATTTACACGACTGTCTTAATTCACTTTTGTTTTTACGTGAAAGGTGGTAGGGGAATGAAGAAGGTTGTTTGTTTGCTGCTCCTTACAGGTATTTTGGGTTCAGTTGTTTCCTGCTCGGGTGCGGATGATGAAACACAACAAACGAAGGACAAAGACATTGTTTCTATTAAAGAAACTACAACAGAAGAGATTACAGAAGAAGAGACAACTGTTGAGACTACAACAGCACCAATTGATGAGATAGCTTTGTTATCGGATGGACCTTTCATGATGCAGTTTGCTGACCAGACGAGCGGTGAATTCACTTTGTACCAGTATTCTGAAAAAACTGGGTCTTTTTATCAGGTCTTCCATTTTATGGGAAAATACAAGATTCCGAATGACACAAAAGAAAACCGTGATTGCGGTTATACTACGCTTGGTATGCACGAATTCAGGAGACAGATATTTGATACAGAATTCGAAAGGATGGCAATTTCCTGGAATGTTGATGTGCATTCTGAACGCCATGTTGGATGGGTTGATAGAGAAGGTAATGTAACGGACGTTTCTGCCGAATTGCATGGAAAAACAAATGACTTTACAAGCACAACTCCTTGGGATCAGGATCCTCTGTTTGACTCAAAAGGCCGACTCGTATTCTTTGACAAAAATGAAGGCGTTTTCTGTTGCTATGATCCGCTTGAAAAGAAAATCGTTGAAACGTACGAAAAGGGTGAATACGACCCTAATTCATTGAGCGCACAGTATTGGCTCGACAGAAATGATATTCCTTGTGCTGGGACATTTCAGTGCAAAGAAGGAATACTGGTCGAAACGGACGGTTTTTCAGGAGGATATAATCTTGCTGAACTCGAAGATGGAACAGTGCTCTTTAAAATCCTATATATTTCAGAAATTACTGCAAGTAAACACGGTACATGTAGTTATATATATCATTTGGGTGCTGGTGTTACGGAGATTACTGAAGAAGATGGTGAAAAATACTATGTAAAAGCAACCTTGACATCAGGTGGGGAAGAAGGAGAACCGATTACTCCAGAATCAGATTGGGATATTTTCTCAATGACTTACTTCAAAGAGAACATCTATTTCTTGGCAAAACGAGATAGCGAACAAGCACTTTTTAAGATGAGTTACAAAAACAAACAGGCAGGAACCCCTGAATATGTCATGAAACTGGATTGGCCAACATATAGCACCGAGGCACTTGGAAATGTGTATGGTACTTCGATTTTCTCAGACGATCGTGATATCGAATTCAAAAGAAACCTGCCATACAGCAATGATGAGTTTTTTGATGAGGGCGGAGATTAAAACGCCGTAACTGATCTTTGATTAGATGATAGTCTTAGAAAGTGAAAAGCATGTCGACGTGCGATTACGCAGGGCGAAGCCCGAGGACCAGCACGGAGGCATGACTTTTCACTTTAAGACCAACACTTAGACAAAATCTGTTATGCGTTTGATAAGCCGACTCCAATTGCGAAACATAGCAGGGTTACGAGTATTCCAATCACGACGGCGGCGAGGGACAGTTTGTTGATGCCCTGGCCTTTGTCGGTGCAGTTTTTCAGATCCACAATTCCGAGAATAAAGCCCCACATGGAGCCGAATATGGTCAGTGAGAGCACAAAAGCGGCGATCGAGAGGACCGTGTTCTTGGTCGGATACTGGCCGTTGGTGAGTTCTTTGAAATTATCACCGGCATACGGCTGGGTGACCGTGAAGGGCTCGCCTTGCGGGCCGTTGTACACGATCTTGACAGGATCTTCGTTTTCGTTGATCACGATGATGATCGTCTTGCCGGCCTGACCGAAGCGGAAGCGGATTCTGTGCGGGCCCGGCGCGAGCTTGAAGCTCATGGTCTCGTCCTTTTTGAGATAACGGGTGATGCCTGCATCGCTGATCGTGAAGCCGATTCCGTGATAGTCCGTCTGGCTCTGGTAGGAAATCACCAGGTTGTAGCTCGCCTTGGCGGGCACTTCCTTATAAACGATCTTCTCGACGACCTTTTCCTCGGCCAGCTCTGTGAAGCCGCAGTACTCGCATACATATGTGTTTTTTTCTTCGATGTAATTCAGATTTGCACCGCAGTTCGGGCATCTCATTTATTTGTACCATCCTTTTGTTGATGGGTCTATTCTATCGTATTCTTTTCTTCCCCAAAAGCACTTGTGTCTGCAATTATGTGTGTGTATTTGCAGTGGCGTCTGCAAAAAGGAAAAAATCTTTTTGATTCTGCTTCCGATGTGCTATACTTCTTAATAGGTAACTGCGCGTGGCGTGGTGTTAAGAATAAGAGGGAATCGATGAGAGAAAGCAGAGTTTTCACAGTTATCTTACTGGCGTTTCTGGCGTGCATCCTTTTTGGTGGGCTGCATGCGGCTCAGGTGCGCGCAGATGAGGCGGATGAGGACGTGACTGTTGTGGCTGACCTGGAGCAGTCGGAATCGACTCCTTCGCCATCCGCTCCGATTCCGATGACGACGCTTACCGTAACGCCGAATCCGGAAAGAAAACTGACGGTGACGCCGAGACCGACACGTGTTCCGACGGTGACGCCGACAAGAGTACCGGGACTTGCTGTCGGAAGAGGACTGGCTCAGGTTCAGGCACCGGCCCGTGTGGAGGCGGATCCGCACACGCAGGGCGGCCCGAATAAGCCGACACCAACTGTACCGGCGCTGAGAATGCCGGATGTTGTAGGCATGCATTATCAGGAAGCGAAGAGTTATCTTACCAAGACGCTGACGGAAGCCGGCTTCACGGAAGTACATGTTGTTTTTGTATGGGTCGAGAATTATGACCATGCTCAGGACTATCTCGTTCAGGAACAGATCCCGATGAACCATGCGATCTTGAATCTCACGGAGTCATCGGTCACGGTGAAGCTCTATGTCGCGGCGCAGGGGCCGATCCCGATGCCTGAGATGAACCGGGTTGCGATTCCGAAATAAGGTTCGGCAGGCGCCATCAATACTAAAGCAAACGCCCGGACGGCTTGTCGTTCGGGCGTTTTTGTGGCTTGCGCCAGCCTGGATGCGGGCGTTTATTTGCTCTGTGCTTTCCAGAATTCATCCATCTCCGGATCCCAGATTTCTTTCACGCAGTTTTCGATACTGGTATAGGCGGTCTCGCCTGTGTTTTCGTACATTTTACAATCCTGTTCCAGTGAGCAGAAGCGCATATTCTTGCAGTCGTAATCCGGATCCGCATCAAATTCTTCGGCCGTGCGGATCGCTTCTTGTATGTACTCGACGGCTTTCTTTTTATTCTTAAGTTTTAACTCGACCCAGGACAGGCAGGTGAGATACAGGCAGCTGATCTTGTCCATGAAAAAAGGTTTGCTGCCTTTCTTGAGTGCCCGGTTGGTCTGAAGTCCCCATTCAAGAAGCGCTCTGGCTTCTTCAAACTGGTTTTCGCGTGCGTAGATATAGATCTTCGCAATGATCAGATTAGAGATCTCGCCGATTGCGAGGATCATGGCGTAGGACAGATATGTGTCCGCATCTTCCTGGTTCTTCTGGCGGGCGAGGATCATGCCGATCGGCGTGTTGAAAATGCCGCCCGCGTTGTGGTCTTTCAGCATCTGCAGCGCAGTCTTGGAATCGCCCATGTTGTCGTAGATCTGGGCCAGTTCACCATACAGAACAGCCTCATTGACGTTCGGGTCCGTATTCTGCGGGAGAAGACGGATCGCCTGGTTGTAGAGTTCTTTTGCCCGGATCAGATACTTCTTATTGAGCTTGAGAAACGAGCCGAAAGAGGCGTAGATCCAGGCGCACTCGCGGACGATCTCGAAATTGTGCGGGAACTTCTTCAGTGCTTTTTCCGCCTCCTGAATGCCGTCGGGATCGTGCGAGTCCTTGAGACGGCGGAGGCGCCGGGCGGTTTCCTTCATGCTGTTGTCCTTGAGGTCGAAGCCGATCAGGACGTCCAGCGTGATGTCGAAAAAGTCCGCCAGCTCGAGGATCAGGGGCAGCTCCGGCGTCGAAAGCCCTGTCTCCCACTTGTGCACGGCGCCGACGGTGACATCGAACACCTCCGCCAGCTGCTCCTGTGTGAGGCCGCGTTCTTTTCGAAAAGCTCTTATATTTTCTGCGAGATTTGTTTTCATGGTGGTGGCTCCTTTGTTTGCGGTCCCGGTCCCGGTGGGGCGGGCGCGGTTTTCGTTGGCGCGCCGGCCGTTGGTGGGTGCGAGGCCCTGGTTTTCGGTCGCGCAGTGCGCGCGGTATCAGATGATATACATTTTAGTGGATTCCGATTGGGAAATAAAGATACTGCTGATACAAACAGGATAATGGATTTTATACTTGTGGTGTGGGTGGACTTCTGTCTCCAAAATTGTATCCCTGGCGGGCGCTTTTGGAGACAGAAATGGATACAAACGGCAAAAGTCTCCAAAACTGTATCCCTAGCGGGCGCTTTTGGAGACAGAAATGGATACAAATGGCAAAAGTCTCCAAAACTGTATCCCTAGCGGGCGCTTTTGGAGACAGAAATGGATACAAAAGGCAAAAGTCTCCAAAACTGTTTCCCTAGAGGACGCTTTTGGAGACAGAAATGGATACAAACGGCAAAAGTCTCCAAAACTGTTTCCCTAGCGGGCGCTTTTGGAGACAAAAATGGATACAAATGGCAAAAGTCTCCAAAACTGTATCCATAGAGGGTGCTTTTGGAGACAAAAATGGAGACTTTTCTTATACTCACCGTATAGCAGTTTTTCCGAAAAGTACGATACAATACTTATGTGAAATTTCGTTGTGTCCGTCCGTGCCAAAAGCACCGGCGTCGGGGGGCAACTGCTGAAAGAGGTGGAACATGGAGCTTTGGGATCTTTACGATAAAAATGAGCAGCGGACCGGTGAGGTTTTCGAGCGGACGCATGGGAGCTTTTTTAATATTCCGGAGGGGCGGTTTCACTTGGTTTGCGACATTCTCGTGCAGCACATGGACGGGACGTATCTTCTGACGAAGCGGCATCCGGGCAAGGATGTGTACCCGGGGTACTGGGAGGCGAGTGCGGGCGGATCGGCGCTGCAGGGTGAGGACCCGCTGACGTGCGCGAAGCGAGAGCTATACGAGGAGACGGGCATCCAAAGTGAGAATTTCGAACTGGTCAACAAAGTGTTCCGTGATCAAAGCCACAGCCTGCTGTATTGTTTTCTGACGGTGGTGGATTGTCCGAAGGATTCGGTCGTGCTTCAGGAGGGCGAGACCGTCGAGTACAAGTGGGTCGATGCGCAAGGTCTGATCGAGTACGCGGAGTCGGATCTGGCGATTCGCACGAGTGTTGAGCGATATAAGAAAATCTATGATAAGGTGCGCGCCGAGCTGGCCGGGCAGGGCGGCGGCGCGGACTATGGAGAAGCTGGCGCGGATGGTGCGAACTCTAGAGAAACTGGCGTGGATGGCGCGGACGCAAACGCTGCAACTGACGCGGGCACTGAGAACGCCGCCGGAGCCGCATCGCCGAAGCCGAACGTTAGTTACCGGAAACTTACCGAGGTGGACCTTCAAGAGTTTATCCGGATCCGTATCAACCAGCTGCGTGAGGAGGGCGCGACGCAGGACATTGACCTGGTGCCGGCGCTGCTCGACTACTACCACCGCCACATGGCCGATGGCACTTTTGTTTCGTGGCTGGCCGTCGACGGCGACAAGATCGTCGGCACAAGCGGAATGTCCTTTGTAGAGAAGCCACCGTACTTCAGCTGCCCGAGTGGCAAAATCGGCCTGCTTTCGAGTATGTACACCAACCCGAACTACCGCCGCCTGGGGATCGCCAAACAACTACTATCGCACGTGGTAGAAGAGGCAAGAGCTTTTGGATGCGGATGCGTGCAGATCACGGCGTCGGACATGGGCGTGCTGCTGTACACGGACTTCGGGTTCAAGAAAAACGGAAATTTCATGCAATACAACTTTTAAGAGGGAGGCCGCGCGCCTCATTTTTTTATGCGCAATTTGATGTCACAGCAACGGCGCGAAATGGTACAATGGTGCTGTAGCGACCGAATCAATGGAGGGATGAACGATGAAAAAGAATATCAAGTATGACGTGAACATCGATCTGGCCAATGAGACCAAGAAGGCCATGGCAAAAGCACTGGAGACCAAAGACTCGCGAGTTCTGAACAGGATCGGTGCTTTTTCTTCGTTATATGACGTGAAATTCCCGGAATACAAGGATCCGGTCCTGGTTTTGAAAACTGAGGAGCCGGGCTCGAAGCAGCTGATCGCGGCGCAGTACGACAAACTCGAGAACGTATCCTATGACATGATCAACCACCTGATCAATGACTGCATCGTGATGGGTGCGAAGCCCCTGACCGTGCAGGATGCGATCATCTGCGGCAAGATGGATAAGACCGCGATCAACAAGATCGTCAAGTCGGTTGCGGATGCCTGCAAGAAGCAGGACTGCGTGCTGACGGGCGGCGAGACTTCGGAGCAGCCGGGCGTCCTGAAGGCCGGCACATACATCCTGACATCCAGCATCGTCGGCATCGTGGATAAGGACAAGATCATTGACGGATCGAAGATTTCCGTCGGCGACGTCGTCATTTCGCTCGAGTCGAGCGGCATCCACACCAACGGCTACACATTGGTTAGAAAGATCATGAAGAAATACCCGCAAATCCTCGACGAGACGGTCGACGGCAAGAGTTTCATCGACGCGATCCTCGAACCACACAGATGCTACTACAAAGCACTGCGAGATCTTTTTGAGACCGGATGGATCACGGGACTTGCGCACATCACGGGCGGCGGCATCTGCGAGAATCTCAACCGCATCTTGCCGGAGAACGTGAACGCGAGTATCGATGCGGGCAAATACAAGATCCCGGAGATCTTCAAGCTTCTGAAGAAGACTGCGAATATCGACGACAAAGAGATGCTTCGCACCTTTAACCTCGGCGTTGGCCTGACGGTCGTCGCGAAGAAGGAAGCCGCGAAGGACATCATCAAGCACATGCGTTCCAAGAAGATCAAGGCGTACGAGATCGGCGAGATCGTCAAGGGCAACAAGCAGGTCGTCGTAAGCGGCGAGTTCAAGTGGTAAGATGAAAGGCGCGCGGGCACGTGGCGTGAGTCTTTGATGATACGCGGCCGCGCAAGACGTGCCCTTGTGGCGTGTGAGATTTGTGAGAAGGGAGTCAGTAAGTTGCGGATCGATTCATTGGAAAGAAGAGTCGTGTGGTATGCGTCGATCGTGGGGATCCTCGCGCAGAGCGTGATCCTCGCCGTTTTCTGCCCGATCGTGCTGGCGCCTCTCTATTTTTCCATGACGATGGTGCTTCTGAATCTTTCTTTTTTCCTGGAAAAAGCACCAGCGAAAGTCTGCCGAGTGCTGCTCGTGGCAAGTGCTTTTGGGGCGGTGGTGATGTGCACAAAGTGGTACATGGGCGCGATCGGTTTGTTGCTTATAACTGCGGCTCTGATGACGAGGCCAGTGCTGTGCCGGGTCGTCGGGATTCTGCTTTGCGTCAGTGGTTACACGCTTTATCTGATCTACTATAAACCGGACATCATCCAGGCGTTGATCGCGCTGGGATGCCTGATCGGCATCTATGTGGTCTGGGAGTGCGCGGGGTTGCTGCTGCGAAGGATGCAGGATACGAATCAGCGGCTCGAGCGGGCGCTGACGGCTGCGGCGGTCGAGGCGATGGAACAGCGAAGCCTTCGTGAGCAGATCGCGAAGGATCAGGTCGTGAACGAGCACAATGCGCGCCTTCAGGAGAGGGAGCGGATCTCGCGCGATATTCATAACTCGGTGGGACACACGCTTTCGGCGGCGACGGTGACGCTGGATGCGGCGTCGATGCTGGTGCCGAACGATCAGGAGCGTGCGAAGGAGAAGATCGATGTGGCGAATTCTCGTGTGCACGAGGCGATCTCGTCGGTGCGAAGTGTCGTGCGTACGCTCGATGCCGAGGACGATAAGATTGCGCTGGTCGACTACATGAAGTCGCTGCAGAGTATGGTCACGGAGTTCATGATGGACACGGACATCAAGGTGTATCATAATTTCGGACAGATCGATGACGAAGCGCGTATCCCGATGACAGTGGCGTCATTCCTGAGCAGCTCGCTTTCGGAGCTACTGACGAATGGTGTCAAACACGGCGGTGCGAAGATCTTCGTGGTGACGTTTTTGTACGACGTGACGAACGTGCGTCTGAAGGTGCAGGACAACGGCACCGGCTGGGGCGCGATCACGGCGAATGAGAAGAAGATGAAACTAAGTAATGGTTTCGGTCTTCGTAAGATGATCGAGCACGCGGAACGAAGCGGCGGCACTTGTGTGATCGAGAGTGAAGATGGTTTTACGGTGAGCTTGTCCTTGCCGTTGGAAGGGTAAGTAAGACGGCGCGCAGGGTGAATGGGTGCGCCGGAAAATAGATATGTGGGACGCGGCCGCGCGACGAACGTGGCGGGCGCTCGCGGCCGGAGGAGAAGAGAACATGGCGAAGATTTTATTAGTCGATGACGAGCCTTTATTGCTGGAAAGTCTGGAGATCATCCTGACGATGTCCGGGGATTACGAAGTCTGCGGTAAAGCAGGTAACGGTGTGGAAGCGCTGAAGATGATTTCCGAGACGGTGCCGGACGTGATGCTGGTGGACTTAAACATGCCGGGAATGGGCGGTATCGAGCTGATCCCGAAGGTGCATGCGGATCATCCGAATGTGAAGATCATCGTGCTGACTACGTTCTACGATGAGAAGAATATCGCCAATGCCATCGCCGGTGGTGCGACGGGTTATCTTCTGAAAGACTCCGGTAAGGATGCGATCCTTAATGCCGTGGCGCAGGCCATCAAGGGACAGAGTGTGCTGGACCTGAAGGTCATGCAGAAATTGAATGCGATGCTGGCTTCCGGTGCAGAAGGTGGCGCGGGCGCAGGCGAGAATTCTTCGGCGGCCGGCGGCTCAGGTAAAGGTGCGGCCGGTTCCGCAGATCTTTCCGAGTACGGTCTTACCGAACGTGAGAAAGAAATCTGCAAACTCATCTGCGAAGGGTGCACGAATGCGCAGATCGCGTCGATTCTTTTTATCAGCGAAGGCACAGTCAAAAACTACGTCTCCACGATCTACGACAAATTCGGCGAGCACGACCGTACACGACTGGTCGTTAAGCTCAGGGACTTTTCGTTCTGAGCGGCTCGGCCTGAAGCCGAGACGTCACGCGCTCCCGAGTTGTTCTGCGGAGCGCGGCAGGCAGGTATATGACCTCGGTCATATCAAGAGTCATACCAAAACGTGACCGCGGTCACTGTTTCGTTTCCCCAAGGTTTTGTAAAGTGATAGCAGATACCACAAGAAAAGCACGCCGGTACGGCGCAAGTGCTTTTAAAAATGCGAAACACTAAAGGGGTGACAAAACTGCCATGCGCAATACCAAAACCAAACTTTCCCCATGGCCTTATCTACGGAATAACCGAGTGAGGTCAACGGTCCTTGTGATCAGTCTGATGATGTTCATGGTCATGATCTACACGATGAACTATATCATCGGCGGAACGACAGAGCCTTTTGAACGATGCAGCGTCGCCGCGATGAACCGGATGCACTTCATCAGTCCCAGACTGATTCAAAGTGAAGAAAAATTCGAGGATGACGAAGCATTTCTCAAGGAGGCATGGAGAAGAGCCGATGCTCTGGGCGAAAAACTGGAGGCGTACGATCAGGTGGATCATGTCGTCACTGTAGCCTGGCAGGGTTTAACCCTGAATTCATTTATCGGAAATTGGAGCGTCGATTGTTTCCTGTTCGGCAACAGTCAGGATTGTGCGATTTATCTGGATCACATGGACGCAAAGCTCGTTTCCGGAAGAATGCCTGAAAAAGAGGGCGAGATCGTCATCGAAAAAAGGCTTCAGGATAACCACAGAAACGACAACACCCTTCTTAAAAACATGGGCACATCCTACAAGGTCGTAGGTATCGTGTCTTCCGATTATTACCTCGCTTTCGGCATCGCCATGCCGGGTGAAAACGATGTAAATCTGCTGGCTCTGGTCGAACCGGGAAGCGATATTGACATGCGTCCTTTCGTAGAAGAACAAGGCTACAAAGTCGGCTATTACTGCGATGAACAGATTGCACACGAAGAGTTGGTCAAAGGCATGGGCGGTTCGATGGGTACGGTCCAGACGATCTTCACCGGCGTCGCCGGCGGGCTGCTTCTGATCTGCGTATCCGTCGTTCTGGCACTGCACATCATGGACAGACACAACGAATGGTGCCTGCTGAATTCCATCGGTTTTTCCACCGGCGAGGTCTATCTTATGGCGCTCAAAGAACTCCTCATATGCATCGCCTTCGCCCTCGTGGCGGGTGCTTTTGTATCGGTACTTGCGTGCTTCCTGATGGGCAAACTGATGTATAACCCGATCGGTATCGACATCAAGTTGTTCCGGCCGGATGCGTTCCCGAGGATCCTTGCGGTGTTCGCCGCGCTTGTGGGTATCGCGCAGATCCCGCTGTTTAACGGTATGAGAAAGATTCAGACGATCGATGAGATCGAGTAATAGAGGAGAGAGACTATGTTTACTTTGAAAGATGCAACAATGATCTACGATATGGATAAAGAGGAAAAGGTGTACGCCATGAAGAGCATGAACATCTCTTTCCCGGACAAGGGTCTGATCGGTATCATCGGCCCGTCGGGCTCTGGCAAATCGACTTTGATGTACACGATGTCCACGCTCAAAAAGCTCACGTCGGGCGAGATTCAGTACAACGGCAAGTCGCTTTCTTCGATCAGTGATTCGGAGAAGCAGCGTCTGCGCAGAAACGAGTTCGGTTTCGTGTTCCAGCGCCACTATCTGATCAACTACATGACGGCGCTGGAGAACGCGGTCGTGGCGGCGAACATTCCGGTCAGTGAGGCGCGTGCCAAGGCCGAAAAGCTCTTGCTCGAGATCGGGCTGAAGAAGAGTGAGCTGAAGCATAAGCCGACGAAGCTTTCGGGCGGACAAAGACAGCGTGTCGCCATCGCAAGAGCCATGATGAACGACCCGAAAGTGCTTTTCGCGGATGAACCGACTGCATCGCTTGACCATGAGAATGCGTTCCTGGTTATGGAGCGGTTGAAGGAGTATGCGAAGGAGAGACTGGTGCTGGTCATCACGCACGATACGAGTATTATCAAGGATGCCGACATGACGGTGAAGATCTGGGACGGACGGATCTCGGATGTGGAGAGGAAGGGAGAAGAAGCATGAGACCATTTTCTGCTTTTACATATTTCCGCAATAACAAGATGCGCGTGCTCGTCCTGATCCTGATGATGTCGTTCATCACGTCATGTTTTATCGGTGGCATGTATGTCGACAATCCGGGTGAGACTTTCCGGGTCTTGCTGGAGGAGCCGAACCGCTATATCTTGATGAGCCCGCGTGGTACGAGTAATGATGCCATTGAGCAGTACCGGAAGATGAAGGAGGAGCTGCCGTCGATGATGCCCTCTGAGGCGCAGGAGATCATCTACCTGAACCGGGTCTATTGTGATTACGACTGCATCATGATGTTCAACTGTACGTCGGAGTTTCTGAAGTTTCGGAATTCGGAAGACTTTGAGCTTTTTAAGGAAAGGACCGGGCTGATCCCTTCTGACGTGAAACTGAATAACGGCGAGGTCATGATGACTGAGCTTCTGGCCAATAACAAGGGCCTTTCAATCGGCGACAAGTTCGGTAATAACGATCGTTATACGCTTGCCGCAACTGTGGATATGGCCGGCATGTGGGCGGTCTGTGTAGAGGATACCGGAGGAACCAGCGCGATGATGCTCGTCAGCAATGACGGCAAATGCGACGAAAAACTCAGCGAGGATCTGGACAAGCTGGGGCGTGAGATTGCTGCTAAGTATCCGCTTGTCTACGTGGTCACAAACAGCATGGAGCTCGAAGATGTCGAGAGCCAGATGAGCTTTATGTATGCGATCTTCGGCGCCATCGTCGCGGTAGTCATCATCGTACTTCTTGTCACGATCAATGCGGCGTTTACGGCGGCCTACGATAAGAGAAAGCATGAGTTTGCCATCTATAAGGCCCTTGGTTTCACTAAGTTCCAGATCTTCCGGAAGGTTGCGGCGGAGGTGCTACTGATGAATGCGGCGGCGCTGGCTTTGGGCGCGGTTCTCAACCTCGGCGTAATTTTGGTGCTCAACCAGGTCTTCTGGAGCTCCGGCTTCCATTTCTACCGTATTTCCAGACTGGCCGTGATCGGCACGGTCATCGGCGAGGTGCTGATCATCACGACGATCATTCTGCTGAACTGGAAGAAGGTTAGAAAGTGCGAAGTGACGGAAGGGTGAGCAGCGCGGGGGCGATCGGAACCCCCGTGGAGAGTGCTTTTTTGGCGGAGAAGCAGCGGCAGTCTCCAAACTTGTATCCATGGAAGGTAGTTTGAGCGACAGAAATGGAGACAAACGGCCAAAGTCTCCAAACCTGTATCCATGGAAGGTAGTTTGAGCGACAGAAATGGAGACAAACGGCCAAAGTCTCCAAACT
>JAFZZM010000034.1 GCA_017615755.1 Clostridiales bacterium
CGGATCATAGGTGGCAGACCAACTGTGATGTGCGTATCGGACGCCTGGCGACGAACAGCCTCAGTGAGAATGGCATCCATACTTAATGTAAATTCTTCCACTTTCTTTCCTCCTTAACCGTCAATGGAATATGTTACTTTACTCATCTCTGCAACGGTTGTAATACCCTCCAGTACTAACTGTGCAGCAGAATCAGCCAACATCAATGTACCTTCTGAGACTGCGAGTTCACGCATCTCGTCCTCAGAAGCACGGCGCTCGAGAAGAGCACGCATATTCTTAGTCATGATTACTACTTCGTGAATAGCAATACGGCCTTTATATCCCTTTTCGTTGCACTCAGAGCAACCGGCACCACGATAAAGCTTCTGACCTGGTTGCAGTTTCAAAAGCTCGACCTCATCCGGACCCGGTTCATACTCTTCACGGCAGTTCGTGCAGATACGACGAACGAGACGCTGAGCAACTACGCCGATAAGAGCAGTGGAAACCATGAATGGCTCAATACCCATATCGATCAAACGGTTAATGGAAGAAACAGCATCGTTGGTGTGGATGGTACTGAAAACCAAGTGACCTGTAATAGCAGCTCGCATCGCGATCTCGGCAGTCTCACCGTCACGGATCTCACCGACGAGGATGATGTCAGGGTCCTGACGGAGAATAGAACGAAGACCACTTGCGAATGTCATACCGGCCTTGGCGTTAACCTGTACCTGATTGAGTCCCGGGATCTGAATTTCTACCGGGTCCTCAACGGTTACGATGTTTGTTTCCGGAGTATTCTTTTCGGAAAGGAGAGTATAAAGGGTAGTTGTCTTACCGGAACCTGTAGGACCGGAGATAAGGCAAACACCCTGCGGAACTTTGACGATCCTGTCGATCATCTCGTTATTATGTTCACTGATACCTAAGTACTTACGGTTAAGGTTGGCATCGTTCTTAGCGAGGATACGGATAACGGTTTTCTCACCATGAACGGTAGGAAGTACGGATACACGCATGTCAACAGGCTTGCCGTTGATCATTGTCTGAACACGACCGTCCTGAGGGATACGCTTCTCGGCGATGTTCATGCCGGAGAGGATCTTAATACGTGTGATGATTGCGTCTTTGGCGGCTGCCGGGTTACTCATGATCTCGGAAAGCACACCGTCGATACGGATACGGACTCGAACACGATCTTCCATCGGTTCGATGTGAATATCTGAAGAGTTAGCACGGATAGCGAAGTCGATCATGGAGTTAACGAGCTTAACTACAGGAGCGTTATTTACTTCGTCGGTGATCTC
This sequence comes from Clostridiales bacterium, assembly GCA_017615755.1. Lineage (GTDB taxonomy): Bacteria > Bacillota > Clostridia > Saccharofermentanales > Saccharofermentanaceae > Scatonaster. Next base: position 1,293 of record JAFZZM010000034.1, read on the forward strand.
GTCAGCCAGGTTCTTCATATCTTCGATATCAAGATCGGCAGCAAGTTCATCAGAAGCCTGCTTAGCAACTTCTCTACCGTAATTCATCTTGATCGCGGTGAGGATCTGCTGCTTCGGCGCAAGGAGTGTAACGATGTCGTTACCTGTACGGAAACGGAGGTCATCGGTTACAAGAATATTCAACGGGTCATAAATAGCAACAACCAGTTTTTCCTGATCAAAAGCAACCGGAATGATAAGGTTCTCTTCGCAATACTGCTCGGTAACTACCTTTGTCGCTTCCTGGTCAATATCTACCTGCTGAAGGTCGATGATCGGGATTTCATACTGGCTGGAGATAGCTCTAAGAATGTCCAGTTCGGTCAGAAGACCCTTTTCTACAATGATTTCACCCAGACGTTTCTTTGACGGAGAAGATCGCTGTGCCTCTAAAGCTTCCTGCAATTCTGCCTGTGACAAAAAGCCACTGTCGATAAGAATATCACCTAATCGCTTCATCAAACCCTCCCAAACTGATGCACGTTTTAGCATAAAGAAATCTGGACCGACGTCTCGATCCAAATATCTAATTTTGCTGATAATAGTAATTTACACCCAAAAGAAGGCGTTGTATAGACTAAAAGTGAAATCAAATAATTACAATTCCTTCTCAGGCGAGAACAGAATTGTTATCTCTTTGTAACCCTATAAGCCAACACACATACTCCATCAGTTTTTCTCAATAAATATACATGGAAAACGACTATTTTGCAACTGATTATGAATATTTTAGAACGGAATATCGATATTTTGTAGAAATTTCACAAATGACCTCAGGTAAAAAGAAAGTGGCAATTGAAATAATTTGTAATTTGTAATAATGTTAAATGGATAGGAGTGTGAATCATGAACGTAAATCAAGTGTTGGCGATCATCAATATCGTCATGGCAGGTATGTTCGGAGCCGTAATCGGAAGCTTCACCAATGTGTGTATTTACCGTATCCCCGAACACAGGACAATCGTTAAAGGCCACTCGATGTGCATGACTTGTGGTCATGAACTTGGAGCGCTGGATCTGGTTCCGATCTTCAGCTGGCTTTGTCTGGGTGGTAAGTGCAGATATTGCAAGACCCCGATTTCTTCTAGATATATCAAGATCGAGAGCCTGACAGCTCTCATGTATATCCTGATGGCATGTACACATCTTTCCATGTTCCTCGATCCTGTGGATCCGAAGGCAAATCTTTTCCCGTTTGTAGTGCTTTGTGCATTGTTTATCATGATCAATATCGTGATCGTTGAAATGATGATCATGAAGGATACCGGATCATCCATGTTCCGTCTGTCTACGGCACTGTTGATCGACCTTGCGGTTCAAGTGCTTTTCCGTGTGCTTGATGTGGCACTGACGGAAAAACTGGGATGGGGAACTCCGGCAGTAAGTACAAGCGCGAGTGCTTTGGCAGTCGACCTTCTGGTGGAGATCCTGATCGGTGCGGCTATCGGACTTGTTGCTGTAGTGCTTGCGGTCCTGATCACCAATGATCCGAAGAGACTCAGCCGGTATTTCAAGAGCGATAAGACAAGAGCTTTTAGAACGTCGGATCTTTTTGCGATCGTACTTTGCGCGTGCATCGGTGTCATTCCGGCGATCATCTGCGCGGCGGTGTATCTGATCTCGCGTATCGCGATCGGTACCGGAAAGAACGTCAAGTACCTGGGAATATGGCTTGCGGCTGGTGCTGCGGTAGGATATTTCGGTTATGCGTTCTTCAATATGCTTGTGGGATGAGACTTTAAAGCAGAAGCTTGTCACGATCAGTTGGCGTATAAAATAATAGGTGTTATAATATCGTGTACTATTTTTTTGGAGGTTTTTTATGTCCGGACATTCCAAGTGGAATAACATTAAGAGAAAGAAAGAAGCATCGGATGCTGCAAAGGGCGCCGTTTTTACAAAGGTAGCCAAGGAAATCATGGTTGCTGTTAAGGCAGGCGGACCTGACCCGGAGGGCAACTCCAAGCTGAAGGATGTTATTGCTAAAGCTAAGGCAGCAAATATGCCGAACGATAATATCAATCGTGCCATCAAGAAGGCTGCAGGTGCCGGTGAAGGCGATGAATACGAAGAAATCGTTTACGAAGGATATGGCCCGGGTGGAATTGCGATCATGGTTCGTACATTGACCAACAATCGTAACCGTACGGCAGCGGATGTCCGTCACATCTTTGATAAGTACGATGGAAACATGGGCGTTTCCGGTAGCGTTTCTTTCATGTTCCAGGAGAAGGGCACGATCCTGATCGACTCCGAAGAGTTTGACGATGAGGAGCAGGTCATGATGGATGCGCTGGATTGCGGCGCAGAAGATTTCAGTGCGGAAGACGGTTACTACGAGATCCTCACAGATCCGGCTGCATACTATGAAGTAAAGGATGCGCTGGATGCGAAGGGATATACTTTTGTAGATTCTACACTCGGTCCGGTTCCGCTTAACTGGTCTAAGGTCGAAGATCCGGATATCTGCTCCAAGCTTGAACTGATGCTGGAGAAGTTTGAAGAGAACGACGACGTACAGGAAGTTTTCAATAACTGGGATAACTAATACTATATAAAGGTATAAAGGTAGAAGTATGGAGTTGCCAAAACCGAAGGGCAAGGATCAGGCTGAACACCTTGAAGAGAAACAAGGTGCGTCCCGCCGTGGCGTTTTTATTCCGGAACTTCGGGCAACACTTCGCCGTTTTGAAAAAAACGTAGATACGCGTGCGCATCTGCGTACAGAAAGACAGATCGAAATTGCCGCGAACGATGAGAAGGAAATGCGCGAGTTACTCTCATCGATCGCGGTAGTTGCTTTTGTAGGACCATCAGGAACGGGAAAGAGTACCAGAGCGATCCGTGTTGCGAAGCAGAATTCCATCAAGTACATCATCGATGACGGACTTCTGATCAACGGAAGCCGTATCGTGGCCGGTAACTCTGCAAAAAAAGCACCGACCAAACTGGAATCCGTGCGGCAGGCGCTTTTTGAGGATCCGAGCCGTTCGGCGACAATGAGAAGAGCGCTTGCGGAAAATCTTCCGTCTACGCTCATGATCCTGGGTACTTCGGATGCCATGCTGGAGAAGATCTGCAATAACTTGTGGCTGAACCAGCCGGCGATGCTGATCCGTATCGAGGACGTCAGTTCGGAGGATGAGATCACGCAGGCCAGGAATACGCGTATGCGTGAGGGTATGCATACGATCCCGGTACCGAGCATGGAGATAAAGCACGAGTTCTCCGGTTATTTTTCTGATCCGCTGAACCGCCTGCGCAGAAGATGGGATAAGGAACGTGGCGTGCAGCCGGTTGCACCGGATACGGAGAGAACAGTCGTACGTCCGACGTTTTCGAGCTTGGGAAGCTATTCCATCTCGGATGATGCGCTTCTTGACCTGGTCAAGATCATCCTGAGAAAGGTGCAGGGCGTACACGATGTCGTGGGGTTCCGTTCCGAGAAACGCGTGTATGGTGTCGTATTGAGTATCGACCTGGAGCTGTACTACGGATTCAATGCGCAGGAAGTGCTTCTTACGGCGCAGCAGAGATTAGGAAGATATATCGAGGAGTATTCCTCAATTAATATGGTAGCGGTGGATGTTCGGGCGAAGCGCCTGATCCACGAAGATCCGGCTTGAACGGCTTAGGAGGAAACAATGAAGGTTGAAAAGATATATACGATTCCGGTAAACGATGCGTATTCTTCCAGTTGCGCCTGTCCGCTTTGCGCTTTGAAGGCCAAGGTGGAGTCAGATGCGCTGGACTACTATCTCGGACCATCCCTGATGGAACCGGATACCAGAGTGCTTACCAATAAGTCAGGCTTTTGCGGTGATCATCTTAACAAGATGTTCGGACGTGAGATCAACCGTCTTGGTATGGGCCTGATGCTTCACACACATATTCAAGATGTAAAGAAAGAGACCGATCCGATGTGGGAAAAGGCGGCGCCGGAGAAGAAGACGCTTCTCAAGGGCAAGGATGCCGAGTACAAGAAGAGACTGCTGTCTTTGGCCGATAAGATCGATGAGAGACTGGATTCCTGCATTATCTGCGATAAGATCAAGACTACGATGGACCGCTATATGGAAGTCATCATGTGGCTGTATTTTCAGGATCCCTCTTTCCGCGAGACATTTGCAACCAAGACATATCACTGCCTGCCACATGTTGCCGAACTGCTTCGTGCCGCGGCAAAAGAACTCAGTCAGAACGAAGCTTCTGAATTCGTGAGTGCTCTGGCAGCAACACATAATCAGGGCCTGGATGAGATGATCAAAGATGTGGAGTGGTTCACATTGAAATTCGATTACAGAAACCAGAGTAAGCCGTGGGGGAACAGCAAAGATGCTGTTCCGAGAGCCATCGCGCTTCTTGGAGGAGAACCGGCAGAGGCGCCGAAGGAAAAGAAGGAGAAGGAATGAGCATGGAGATCGGAGGTTTCCGAAATCAGGGAACAACGAAAGTAGAGCCGCAGTTTGCTCTTGTAGGACAGGATGAACGACCGAAGCGTGTCGTACTTGTCATTGAAGGAGAGATCGTCGGAGATAACAAGGGAGATGCCGATTCGGAAGAACACGGCAGAGAACTGATGCTTCATTCATTGAAGAGTCTGGCCACGGCGAAGGCTGTGCCGGATGAGATCATCCTGATCCATGACGGCGTGAAACTTCTTCTTTCCGACAGCGAGTGCTTCGGCTGCTGGAAAGCGATACTGGATCGTGAGATCACGGTCAAAGCTTGTAATGAATCTCTCTTCTATCTTGGAAGAATGCCGGAGGATGCAAGGGTCGTCTGTGATGACATGGCTTCGCTTCTTCAGAGCATGCTGACGGCGGATCGTATTGTGAGGCTCTGATGGCAACAGTAAAACGATATAAAAAAGAAGATTTTGAGACATATTGTCTGGGTGCGACAGTCAGCATGGAGTACCTGAACATCCGACCACAGAATGTATCGAGGGTATTTCTGCACAGTGCTTTTCACGAATCGGAAACGAAAGACAAGATAGCGAAGATATGCGAGAAGCATGGCATTCCGGTGGAAGTGAATGACAAGGTCTTTTCGATCCTTTCACAAAAAGAGAACTGTTATGTTATTGCGATGGTGAGAAAATACCGTTGCGAGCTGGATCCTTCAGCATCGCATGTGGTGCTGGTCAATCCGTCCAATGCGGGAAATGCAGGAACGATCATAAGAAGTGCAGTGGGATTTGGCGTGCCGAATATCGCGATCATCCGGCCTGCGGTGGATTTCTTCGATCCGAAGGTCATCCGCGCATCCATGGGTGCACTTTCCAGACTGAATTTCAAATACTACGATTCCTGGAAAGAGTATATCGAGAATAACAATAAAGAAGAGCGTCACCTGTATCCGTTCATGCTCGATGGAAGTAAACTTCTGCATGAAGTCGTGATTGAAAAGCCGTTTTCACTCATAATGGGAAATGAAGCGACAGGACTGCCAAGTGCTTTTGCCGAGGTAGGACAGCCGGTTCGGATCGACCACGGGGACGGGATCGACAGCCTGAATCTGCCGATTGCTACGAGCATCGGGCTATATGAAGCAACAAAGGGGTCCTGGTCGAAAGAGTAGGGTTTTCCGAAGAAATCTTCAGAAAGATGAGGAAAATCGGAAAAAGTCGCAAAAGCCTCTTGCAACGATGAATAAACCATGATAGAATATCTCGGTGTCTAATTGAAGATAATAATGATGGAGGTGAAGGAAATGCCGAATATCAAGTCTGCATGTAAGCGTGTTAAAGTTACTGAGAAGAAGACTTTGGCCAACAAGATGAAGAAGAGCGAGATGCGCACCATTGTCAAGAAGGCAACGGCTTCTATCGCCGCATCTGATGATAATTCCGCAGCGCTCGTTAAGGACGCTCAGGTTGCACTCGATAAGGCTGCTGCTAAGGGATATATTCACAAGAATGCAGCGGCTAGAAAGAAGTCCAGAATGGCTAAGGCTGCGAATGCTGCCAAGGCATAATTCGAAGACTGGATTTGCTTTTCACGAAGAGCCCGACGAAAGAAAGTCGGGCTCTTTTTTTGTTACATTTATATCACTTTTTCGAGGATATGTTATTTTCATGTTTCAAAAACGTGATATCCACATATATTTACAATTAAGTCAAAAAAACTGAATTGAATTAGAATATTTAGAATCTACAATGTACAGTAAGTAATTATATCTACCTTAAATGGGTAGTTGGGTTTTATTTGGGCAAAATTGACAGTAAGAAGGAGACATCATGAAGCGACTTTTAAGTAACAAGAAATTCCTTGGAGCAACAAGTTTAGTTCTCGCAACGTCTTTGGCAGTTGGTACGATGGCGTTCCGAAAGTCGAATGAAAAGAAAGGATTGGAAGCGATCACATCGCCATCGGTATTGGCGGATGCTAACGTAGTAGATTTTGACGCTGCGAGTGCCGTGAACTATAGTACGGTACTCAGACGTGCAATTGATTACGGTATCCTTAGTAAAAAGCTGACGCAGATCTCGCATATGGAGACGACTTTTGCAACCAGCTATTATTCGAATACGGAAGCGACCAATAATGATATTGACCTGGCAGGTGACATGCCGGCACAGTTTATCATTGCGGACGTAAAACCAGGCGATATTGTTAGATTTGGTCAAACGTATCACCAGGACGGCGATACAAGTAAACCCTGTCTTCCCATGACATTCGTTATTGATACCACGCCTCAACTGGTGCAGAGAGATTTGTTTACATACGATAATTCCTTTGTCGGCGATCATCTTTATCGTACATATGAGAAGGACGAACTGGACAAGAACATTGATTCCATGTTGGATCATATCAAGACGCAATCCACAAATATGCTGAACAAGGGCGCTTTTGATGCGGATTCGTTACTGAAGACGATGGATGGCAAACAGGTAATCGATCTTGACAGCGATGAGTATGAGAATGCGACAGTTTACATCAATGTTGAAGCAGGAAGCAAACTGTTAGCGTCGCTCAAAAAGGAGAATGATTTAAAAATCAAGAAAAGATCCAGCACGGTTGTTGTCTTCAATGTTTTGGAGAAAACCGCTCTTACATTAGGACAATACATCGTTGAGGTTGATAACAAAGAGATTCGAACTTTCACAAACGATTCCGGTAACTCTACTGCTCACAACGATGATGTCGATAAAGAGATTGCACGGAAAATCATCTGGAATATTCCATATGCAAAGACTATCAATTACAACACTACTGCCGGTACTTTTCTGGTAACGAATCCCCAGTCTGTCGGTTATATTTTAGGTTCCAGCGCCGGTTGGATTGCCAGTGCCGGTGAAACGATCGTAAAGGATGCGGAGTTCCACTATATCTTTAAGGACCGTTCCCCATATGCAAATACGGATGACACAAGTTATATGCACTTTGCTACAGCAAAAGCATTCTCAAGTACTGTTCCGATTGAACAGAGAACAGATATCTTCCTTGAAGCCGGTGACTATACATTAAGCTATCAGGAAACGAAGGAAGACTATACAACTACGGTTGGCGAGAAAAAAACTGTCACCAATGACGCCAATGGTAAATTTGTATTCCCGACATTAAAAATCGATGTTGCTGATGTTGACCCGCTCAATGGTATAACTAAGTATTTTGTTATTAAAGAGGATAGTAAGAAAGCCGGACTGGATAATGTTCATCTCTCAGATGGTGAAATCGATATCAGATTGAGAATCACAAATATTAATGGAATTATTCACTACGTGATTGATTACTACTCTTATTTGACCCATGCTGATAAACTTAACAATAATCCATATATGGTTGAAAACGATGTTGCCATGTCCGGTACAGAGTTCACGTTGTTCGAATTCTACAATATTGTAGATGTGGATAGTGCAACGTTGAAGTTGAAGAAAGAGCTTGGTTCTTCTGTTGATCCGAACAAGACATATAAAGTTGCTGTAAAGAAAGGTCTTCAGTATGTTCAGGATGAGCAAGGTAAGCTTTCCGGAAAAGAGCACTTCTTCGAACTGACTAAAGATCAGGAATTGACTATTACCGGTCTTCGTCCGGGCGATTATACAGTAGTTGAAGAAGAGAGCTCTGTTCCTGGTTATGATTTGGTTGAAACCAAGATTTACGTGAATGGCGGAGAGTCGGCTTTGGATCCGAATGGAGAATATCCGACAACGAATCTTAATCTTGTTAAAGACGAAACAAAGAATGTTGTAATTTCCAATACTTACGAAGAAAAGAATCTTGACGGTAAGGTTAGCCTGAATCTGTCCAAAGTAGTTGTCATCGATGGCACAGAAAAGACTGAACTTCCTTCCGGATTTGCAGGAAAGAAAATCAAACTCACGGTTCAGGTTGCTTCCGGTCCTAATAACGGAAAATATGTCGTTAGTACAAATGGAGATTTGGCGAGCCAAGGTTTCCTTTATCTTGAAATGGGAAAAACTTTGACCATTTATGGATTGGATCCGGACACGCAATATGCAATCATTGAAGATGCAAATACTGCTAGAGTTAGTGGCTACACTTTGACCGCTGTAAATGGTAATACGACGAATGTTGACTATGCACCTATCAGTGTTTATACGAATCAAACCGAGAATAAGCAAGAGATTCGCAATGAATATGTGTCTGATAAGGGAAGTCTGAAACTTACCAAGGATTTTAAAATCAATGGTAATAGTATCTCGCAGAATATTACCGGAAAAGAGAATCTGAAATTCACTGTCATCGGACCAGATGGAACAGATCCGATCTATCTGACATGGACAGATTTCCTTCCAAATGGAGAATGGACTCGTGATAATCTTCCGGTTGGAGATTATACGATCATCGAGGAAGGTTCCGAACTAACTAGCGGTACGGTTGATGATAATGGAGTTTCACGAAATGTGAGATTTGCGCGCGTTGAAAAAGGCTCTGCCATCGTACGTAAAGATGCAGTAACGGATGTTGGCATAGTAAATATCTACGAGTTTGTTTATGATCAGGAGGTCTTAATCAAAAAGAGTGTTGATGGACTTCCCAATAATCTGATCAAAGGCGAATACAAAGTTGCGATTATCAATGAAGATGGTGAGTACTATACTGAGACAGTTGATAGCAACAATACGGTGGTGGGATATACATTCTCGAATACTCCGTACTATGTTTCTGTTCCAGGCGATGGAACACCGTTTATTTCACAGAGGATTCCTGTAGGAACATATCAACTCGAAGAGGACATGACCGCCGCGAAAGTTGATGGCTATGAAGTGCGTGTAGCTTTTGCTGGAGATACCAGAACTTCAAGTTTTGTTCTGAATTCAAATAATCGTGCACAGATACAGGTAATCAACTATTATTCAAAGTATTCGCTCGAGGTTAAGAAAGATGTAACCGGTCAGTATCCATATGACAATACGGAATATACTTTCTATGTTAAGAAAGTTGGAACAACTCAGTATGTAGGCAACGATGGGCGTCTGGTAAATACGCCTTATCCGTATACGATCACAAAAGACCAGACTGTAAAGATTCCGGTTTATGAAGCTGGTGAATATGAAGTAATTGAAGAGAAGGCAGGACAGTCCGAGAATAACCACTTTATCCTTGTGACAACCTATGAAGTGTTGAGCGATCCTTCGAAATCGGAGGTAACGATCGATGACAGTCATATGACTGATACAATCAAGATTACCAATGATTACACATACAAGCACGAGGGTAGCCTGGAGATCGTAAAGACTATTACCGGTGACGGATATGATCCGGATAAGACGTATCCGATAACTGTGGAATTTGACACTCCTGTTGCCTATTCTGTGAATGGTGCAGATCCTATTACAACACCAAGCACGACGTACTCTACTTCTATCAAAGCAGGTGCGGCGAACAGCGTAACATTGTCTAAAATTCCGGTAGGAACAAAGTGTCGTGTCATCGAGGCTGATTCAGCACTTACAGGTGGTTACGCGCTCGTTAATCTCGAGTATTACGATGGTGATACGAAGGTCAAAGAAGTTTCTTCCAATTATGATCAAGATACTGCATATGTTGAGCTTTCCGGTGATCTTGTAGCTCATAAGGCAGTAGTCAACAATAAGTATGTAGCACCAACTGGTTATATAAGAATAACAAAGTCGATTTATGGATTGCTGTCTAATCTTTCAAAGCAGGATAAGGAAAATCTTACTTTTGTTGTAAAAGATCAGGCCGGAACAGAGATCTGGAGAGGAAATCTCGGTGACACAACTAAGTTCTCGATTACTGACCCGGGCAATGGTTATTATGTGACTTACCAGTCCGTTAAAATTCCTGTTACCGATCTATCCAAGTCCTATACTGTTACGGAGGAACTTACTACTGCCTCTGCTAAGTATATATTTGTCTGGTATACTGTAGATGGCAGCGAATATACAGAAAGACGTGATGAGACGAACAGAGACCCTATCACTACAGTCCCATTCAGCATTGATCCTGACGAGACTAAGGAACTAGTGATGAAGGATACTTATCATGTCTTTGACGTTAAGGTCGCTAAGCATGTAGAGGGGACAGATGCAAGAGATCAGCTGTTTAAGATCGTTGTAGAGTTTACTCCACCCGCAAATGGAACAATAGATTGGGACACGGTCCTTATCCTCAATCCTTATGAAGCCAACGGAGCATCTTATATTCTTGACAGGGATACAAATACAGTTACTTGCTATCTTAAGGGCGATCAGTATATCAATATCAGAAGACTTCCCGTTGACGCTACATATGATGCTTATGAGGATCTTACAGGCATAAGCAATTATGTGACAAGAACGATCGAATACTGTGATGGCAAAAAGACAGTTGATGACTGGGACTACGGTCCGGACTGTATTGATGTCTATAACAAGTATGAACCTAAGGGCAAGCTGATCTTCACAAAGACAGTAAAGGGTCCGGTAACGCAGGCAGAAGCAGAAGGCGGACTGACATTCCAGGTCTACACAATGGATGGAACAACCAAGAAGTACATCCAGCTGGACGGCAGTTTGAGTGAAACAGCGTATACCTTCAAGCTGACAGATGAGTACAACGGAAAGAAGATCTTTAGTGTA
>JAFZZM010000035.1 GCA_017615755.1 Clostridiales bacterium
AGCAGATAATATCTTTTCCTTCGTCCTCGTATCCTGCATGTCCCTCAGTGGAGAATCCCAGGATGTCGCCGGTCTTGTCTTTCCAGATGATGATCGAAATCATGATACAAGCACAACCTTCTTTAATGTTCTATCTCGTAGGATCAGCCGATCTCTTCGATGCGAACGCGTGTGTACGGCTGTCTGTGGCCATTTGTTCTTCTGTAGCCCTTCTTAGCCTTGTACTTGAATACGACGATCTTCTTGTTCTTGCCCTGCTTAACGATCTCGCCCTTAACTGTAGCCTTTACATCAGCTCCGGCCTTGATGCCATTGTCGTCAGCAACTGCGATTACCTGGTCGAAAGTTACCTTATCACCAGCTTCGCCTTCGAGCTTCTCTACGAAGATCTCGTCACCTGCGGCAACCTTATACTGCTTACCGCCTGTTACAATTACTGCATACTGCATAAAACGTTTCCCTCCTGTTCATCCAGTCTCGCTGCTCTTCCAAGGCACTTGTCTTTCGTTTTGGCTGTCTTCTCAGGCTCTTGTGATCCTTCGAATCCTGCTGAAAGGCATAGATTTAGAAGCCCGGCACATGCGGTCACCGAGATAGAATACCACGGGATATCTGTATCGTCAAGGGAAAATGCGGAGTTTCGCTTAGAAAAATAACATCTGTGCGCGAGAAGTATTTTACCACAAGTGAACCTAAAAGAGGGAGAGGAATGCCAGATTTTAACTTCTTTACTCGTCTTGCCACTCTATCTTAAGCCAGTCACTCGCCCGCAATGCGCTCACAAAAGTCTATGGAATCTCTTTCCTTCTTGTATATCCTCGGCTTGCAAGACAGAACTTCATGCGCGATCCACAGTAACCCGCCGATCGCTGCGCGGAGTCAGTGCTATTCTCACAAACGCGATTTTTACCGAATTATCGACGGCATGGACTGGTGTTGAGTGCCATCTATGCCGTCAATCAAACTGCTTTAGTCTGAACAGGCCGGATCCGCTCAATCTCCTCCGCCATTGTCTCTTTCAGTTTTCGAAGTTCAATATCATTCTGGATATCAAGAAAGTACCTTTCCGACACACCAAAATACTTCGCCAACCGCAAGGATGTATCTACAGAAATCTTCCGTCTATCCTTCAGGATTTCCTGTATACGCGACACCGGCACATTGATCTCCTTGGCAAGTTTATACGAAGACACACCAAGCGGCTCCATAAACTCCTCTTGTAAAATCTCCCCCACTGTTGGTAATTCAATCAAATAATCTGGCATACTATCACTTTCTTTCTGTTTTATACAAAATCTTAGTCTAATCAATTCTCGTCAATCTCTCACTAATGATAATCAACAATCTCCACATCATAAAAGTCATTACCTTCAAAACGAAAACAGATACGATATTGTGAATTGATTCGGATACTGTACTGCCCTTTTCTATTACCTTCAAGTCTCTCCAAGTGATTAGCAGGAGGTACCTCTAAATCTTTCAGGCATACAGAATTACTCATCATGATTAGTTTCCTAAGTGCCACCTTCTGAATGTCATGAGGCAGTTTTCTTGAAAAACACTGATGAAATATCTTCTCTGTCTCCTTGTCAGCAAAGTTCTTAATCATATCAATAGTATACCCGTTTTGCGTATATACGTCAATCGGGTATATGTTATGAGTTGTGTCGCACAATCTGAATAAATCGGCCCAATCGGTCTTGCGGATGAGCTACGCATATTGTTTCGGTTAGTCATTTCCCCGATTTTCCTGTTTTCGACTAACCGTACCGCTCATAAGCGGATAGCAAGGCGGATGCTTCCAAGCCCGCTTGGTTTTCTTTTACAGATCCATAGAAAAGACGTCAAGTCCGGAGCCGCTTGTGCGGTGCCTTTGGCAGACTTGACGTCTTTATCTTGGATCTGAATCCTTTATACAAGCGGGCTTGGAAATCCCTGCTTAGATCGTGCCACGCTCGATGCCGTATTTCTTGCAGATCTTGGTGAACTCTTCGCTCTGGCCGAAGAATGCGAGAATGCTGTCGCGGGTCTGGCGGCCGGCTTTGATTTCACCGACCCAGTATGCAACTTCACTTGCCTCCGGAGTACGATCCATGAATGTCGTGTAGAGTCTCTTCACATACTCATCGTCCTTCAACTTGAGGTTGATGAACTCCTGGGATTTGAAGAATTCTTTTGCCGCACTGCAACCGGTCTGGTCGATGTTGGTCAGTGCAAGAGACCAGTACTTCAGTCCGGCCTCTTCCGCCTCACGGCCGAGGCAGCAGGTGTAAAGTCGCGTTGCAAAGTTGATCGCGTTCTTACTCGCGAACTCAGCCTTGTGCCACTTCGCGCCGGATCTGACTCCGTAGGTTGCGCAGATGTTGCACCATTCCGTGGACTCGATGAAGTTTTCAACAACGAGTGCTCGTGTCATCTTTCCGGACTTGATCGAATCGACCCAGCCCTTCTTTCCGGCCGCGTCAGAAGCACGGTCAAAGAATGTCTTATACAGGATCTCGACGAACTCCTCATCGCCGAGGCCACGGTTCATGAACTCCGGTGCTTCGAGAAGGAAGAAACGCGCACAGTCAGCGCCGTTGTACTCGCCGTTCTCTACTTTTTCAACCCAGAAAGCCTTACCTGCCGGCTCGGAAGCGCGGTTCAAAGCAACGACATACAGTCTTTCCACAAAATCTTTAAACGTCGGTTCTTTTGACGGAGCTCCTGTCGGGGTCGGCTGACCCGGTTTTCCCGGCTCGGTAGTCGGAGTCGGTTGACCCGGCTTACCCGGGTTCGGGCTGACTGTCGGATCACCAGGCTTACCCGGCTTTGATGTCACTGTCGGTTTTCCCGGCGCGGTGGTCGGAGTCGGCTGACCCGGCTTGCCCGGTTGACCCGCCTTCGGTGTCGGGGTAGCAGGCTTTGCGGTAGGCGTCGGTGTTGCCGGCTTAGAAGTCGGCGTTGGTGTTGCCGGCTTGGACGTTGGCGTCGGCGTCGCCGGTTTTGGAGTCGGAGTAGGTGTATTTGTCGGCACCAGCTTGGCAAATTCGTACTCGATCAAAACCGATTTACCTTCCATAACCGTAACTTTGGAAGGATTCTTTCCATTGACTGTACACTTTGTGGCCGAACTAAATTCATATCCATTTTCTGCTGAAACAAGAATGTTCACAGAATACGTATGATTCGCCTTATATTTCTCGTTTGCATTCACGTTCAAAGGTGTGTTCGCTGTGACATCGATCCACTCCACACCATCCTTCATGACATCAGGATCAAGGGTATTGGCAACAGTAAAATAATGAACATCATTCGGAAGCATAGAAGAATAATCCGGCTTCCCACCCAAGACAGGCGCTTTTACATCGACAGAAATCTCAGCGATCAGTGTTCTCGGGAACTCGAATACGAAAGATGCAAGATCGAGTTTTTTCAGATCCTCCTCACCTACAGAATACGTTCCTGTAATGTTTGCAGTAGAAAGTCTCTTGACCTGATTCGGGTAGTCCAGGGACCACATGAAGTCCTCATGCCCATCCTTATCCAGATCGATGTAATTAAATACGCCCTCTCCAAAGCCGGGTTCCACCTTGCGTTGCGTACGGAACGACACGACCTCGGTAAGCATGGCAAGAAAAATCCTCATTGCCTCCACGGTAGAGATATTGGTGATTTCTTCTCGAAGGTCGATCAGCATATGACTCTTCTGCACCGAAACCGCGCACGGCTCACTTGCGTAGTCCGTCTCAAACTTGCCGTTTATGTCTTCCGCAATAAGGTAGACGAAATAGTCAACGCCGCATGTACCGGCAACCGTATCCGGAAGTGTAAGGGATATCTCGCCTTTCTTGGAAAGAGCGCCTTCTCCATTGACTTTGCCGTAATAGAGGACCTTTGCGTCTTTTTCCGAATACTGCTTATCCGTGACCAGAGCCGAAAGCTGCGTCGCTTCTGCGGCACGATTTCCGCTGATCACATACGGAATGGTCATTATGTTATTGTTCAAGACCACTTCTTTGTCGGAAGGAACGGTGACCTTCAGGCCGCTGTCTTTGATCGTGAGTTTATAAGCAGCTCCGACCTCACCGGCGTTTCCGGAAACCAAAGACGAAAACAGGATCGAACTCTTGCTGATATTCATTGCCGGAGCTACGCCCAATGCAACATTGGAATTTCTTGTGGCGCCGAAATTACCACCATCACGGATCAGAGTAGCACTTGAACCATAGCACGCCGTTCTCAGCCAGTAATTCAGTGTTCCACCCGTAAGCGATCGTTTTACACGACCATTCGACGCAACCAGGCTATTTCCACCGTTGTAGACATTTTCGTATCCAAAAGCCTCTGTCATAAGATCTCTGGCGTCCAGAAGGAAGATCTTGTCACCTTCCAGTCCCACGTAGTTCTTAAAAATCGACACAGGAGTCGGATCAAGTCCTTCTAACGGAGTCGTTTCCACTGTACTCTTTAAAATCGCATCTCTCTCCGCATCCGTGAAGACGCCGTCTTTCGTAAGAAAACCACTTCCATTGAGGGATGCGTGCAAATCGCTTTCGCCCCAGGGGGTATCTCTGTGTGCATTATTGTACTTTGCTTCAAACAGGATCTTATCGCTGTCCAGGAAGAGTGATTCTTCTCCGAAGTCTTTTGCATCGGTATCCAGCACACGGAACATGATCGGCTCCCCGTCATACTTTCCGTAATACACATAACTTCCCTTCCAAGGATCCGTAAAATCGGTCGGTTTTACCGGCTCCACGATCTGTGTCACGCCAAGCTGCGTGTTGTTCTCGTTCTTGTCAGCAGCGAGTACTTTTGATGTCCTCACGCCACCCAGCATTGAGATCAACGGCAGGCTAAGCGTAGACGCAAGGACCACCGAAGCGAGTCTGACCCGCCTCGGCGTCGTCATTTTTCCTGACTTCATTCTTTCCACCTCCACATGTTTCACATTCATTCACTTTTTTGACACACTGGGTTATTGTAACAAATACAAAAAAGATTGCCACATGGGAACTTTATACCAGCATATATTTTTTGCAGATTTACAACCTAAGTTTTGAAAAAGTTTCAAACTGAGGCGCCGAAGTCGATGACAGATAATTATGTGTTTCTGTAGATTATATGGGCCTGGAATATTGAACGATGACCGATAAAAATACCATACTGTAGATTTTATAGGCCGTAAATTTCGAACAATGACCGATAAAATTCCGTTACTGAAAATTCTATGGGCCGAAAAGGTAAACGATTGACCGATAGAAAATCCGAAATGGAATACTTATGCGCCTGGGTGTCCGAAAAATGACCGATAGAATTCCAGTAGTTGCAGATTTATCGGTCAGAAGCTCCGATTATCGGCAGATAAGAAATCAAAAGAATCGCTTTTATCCGACTCTCCTCGAGAATCACTTGTGCCCGCGAACATGGGGCGCAAAAGAGTGAGTCAATACACAGGGAGGCCTTGCCCGCTTGGTTTTCTTTTACAGATCCATAGAAAAGACGTCAAGTCCGGAGCCGCTTGTGCGGTGCCTTTGGCAGACTTGACGTCTTTTTCTTGGATCTGAATAATCGATTTAAGCGGGCATGGCATTCCGCGGTTAAATCTTCTTCACCGAAGCCCCGAAGTCGATGACAGCTTTCAGGCGGATGTTGCGTGGGCCGCCTTCGTATTCGCCGCTCATTCTTTCGAGGAGCATGCGGGCGGCGGTCTGGCCGATCTTGCGGATGGGCTGGATGCCAATTGTTAAGGTAGGATTATATACGTGCGCGATGGTCTGATTCTCGAAGCCGACGAAGGAGAGATCCTCCGGGATCTTGATGTGCTTCTCGTTGGCGAACATGACGGCACCGCAGGTCAGGTCGTTACCGCTGGCGAAGACTGCTGTCGGCGGATTTTTGAGGTTCATGAAGCGCATCATGGCGAGATATCCGCTCTCTTCAGAGACGTTCTCAAGATGGATCAGTTCAGCGGAAGGCTTGATGCCTGCCTTTTCGAGCGCATCCTTGTAGCCGCGGACACGGTCGTCAGTGGTGTTGACGCCTTCCTGGCCGCCGATGAAGCCGATGCGCTTGTGGCCGTTGTCGATGAAGTGCTGGGTGATGCGGTATGCGATGTCCACATTGTCGATCGTGACAGAGTCACAGGCAACAGACGGATCTTCGATGTCGACGAAGACGATCGGGACGTCAGCCTTGGCCGCACGGTCGATGTCCTCCTGGTGCACATTGATCGGCTGCATGATGATGCCGTCGATCTGTTTGTTAATAAGGAAGTTGATCTTATCGGAAGCACCGGTCGGGTCGGTCTGGGAATAGTCGCAGATGATCGTGCTGTAGCCGGAGTTATAGAGTTCCTGGTCGATGCAGGAAAGGATGGAGACGCCGTAGTAGTCGGCAAGGCTCGGGATAAGGACGCCGACACTCATGGTCTTTCGGGTCTTCATGCCGCGTGCAACGGTATTGACCTGGTAATTCAAGGTCTCGATGGCGTTCTCGATCTGCAGTCGGTTTTCCTCCAGCACATTGCCGCCGTTAATGAACTTCGAAACAGTAGAGATGGAAACCCCGGCCATTTTGGCCACATCCTTGATCGTCGATGACATACGCCCGTCCTCCCGTTAACTCTTGTCAGAACATCATCCAGTACAGGCACGCATAAAGCACTACCGACAGCACATCCCCGAGCGCGCCCCGCTTTACGATGCGCCGTAAAAAAGCACTTCCGAGTAAAGCGGCCGACAGGATCATGATCTGTAATGTACATATCTCCTTATCCATTATAATCGAGAAAAGCAAAACAATCACTATCGGAACGAAACGTATCGCGGAAAATCTTATCGAATCCAGAACACCGTTCCCCTGACCCTGGGATTTCATGTAGAAATTGTCGGTCAGGTCGAGCATGTAAAGCGATACCGCCACCATGATCGAAAGAAGCACCGCGATGACCAGCAAAAGGCTGAAATGCAGGAATCCCGTGCCTCTCCATAACAGTGTTAAAAGGAAGATATCGAGGATCAGAGCCGCCACGAAGACGATCTGCATCGGGAACATGGCCCGATGTGCGCGGACGTCTTTTTTCGGGAGCTTCCTGATATATCTCAACAGGAAAAAAGCACTGCTGAAGAACGACATGAACATCCAGATCAGGAGTACGTGCTTGACGTTAGAGGTCTTGCCGCCCACGAAGAATGCACCGATCACGGCGAAGATCGCGCCGAGAAGGAGCTGCAGGCCCATAAGATGGACCAGCGAGGCTTTGTATTTGACGAAGATGGAACGGTTTTTGAGCTTGAGGCGCCCGTCCGCCATGCGGTGGGTCTCCTCTTCTGCTTTTTCGACCGCGTCTTTATCATGCGTTTTCTTCTTGCCACCCGGGAGTGTCGCCACGTAGACGAAGAAGGCAATGGCCACGAACATGGTGCAGAGTACCTTCATGACCCAGATCCACATCGGTGCGCGGGAAAGACCTTCCTGCTCGAGGGCATGGTTCTTAAGGTAGTTTGCCAGATAGGACTGGACGACCGGATGGTTCAAGGTCGCAGAACCTGCGAGCGCAGGTGATTTTGTCCAGCCGGAATAGGTACCGAAGTAGCGTGTCGTATCCGGGGAAATATACAGGGACATGCCGTGTGTATCGGCAAAGACGCCCTGCGTGAACTTCGTATCTTCACCCGAAAGACGCTCGTATAAAGAATTGGCACGTGCCCGCTCCTCGGCAAAAATACAGATATCGGTAGCCGGGACTTTGGTGCCGAATTCGCTCAGATCCGCGTCCTCCGGCACGCTCGGTGTCAGCAGGACCAGCGTCTTGATCCGCGCATCGTCTTTGGCAATTGTAAGACCTGAAACCGCGTAGTCGCCATCGCAAAGAAGCACGATCGTATTGGCCTTTTTCTCTTTTGAAATCTTGTCGATGCGGTCTTTCATCTGCTCGAGCGAGAGCTCCTCGCCGACAGAATAGGCCGATGAGATATCGAGTGCCGAGAAAAGCTGGCGGTAATCCATCTGTGGGAACAATCTGTCTTCGTCGATGAAGCACACCGCGGTCACGCCCGAATCCGAGTCGCCTCTTCTGGGCAGGAAAAGATAAAGTGACATTACGAGGAACATCACGATCAGAACAATTACGGTAACGAGGCGGATGACCTTAACCTTTTTCATGGATCACTCCATCGCCGCCAATCTGTCGCCAAGCGAACGGATGTCTTCCGGTCCGAGGATCAGGATCATGTCATCGGGCTGGACGCATTCGGAGAGCTTCGCGACGATCTCGTCTTTCGAATTGAAGAAGATCGCGTGGCCGCCGCGGCGGTTGATCTCGTCGGCGATGTCCTTACTGGAGATCGTGCCCGGATTCACTTCGCGGTCGGAGAAGATCTCATCGAAGAAAACGTCTTCGCAAGGAAGAAGTGATGTCACGTAATCCTCAAAAAGCATCTGCGTGCGGTTGAATGTGAGAGGTTGGAATACCACCCATGTCTTCTTGTGCGGGACATGGGAGGCAGCATCGAGCGTCGCTCTGGCGGCACTCGGATGGTGCGCGTAGTCGGTGACGATCATGGCGCCCTTGAACTTACCCTTGATAGTAAAACGACCCTCCGCACCGGTGAACTCGGAAAGAGCTTTCGCTGCGGCTTCCTTCGTGCCACCTGCCAAAGAGGCGCAGGCGATCGCGGTCAGAGCGTTATAGACATTGTGCTTGCCAGGGATGGCGAGCTGGATATGTGTGTACGGACGGCCCTTGTAAAGGACGTCAAAACCGGCGCAGCCGTTGGTGTATTCGATGTTGGCTGCTTCGAAGTCCGGTTCACTGCCATATTCTTCCACGCCTTCGCCGGTAAGACCGGTGGTCGTGATGTGCGGCATCGGAAGGCCGAGGGCGTCTCTGTACTTCGGCATCCGCTTAACGGCTTCGGTGACGTTCTTGTCGCCGGCCGGGATAACGAGATTACCGTCTGCCGAGATCTTCTCGGAGAACTGGGCGAAAACATCGATGA
>JAFZZM010000036.1 GCA_017615755.1 Clostridiales bacterium
AAAATATAGAGAAACAGGCAGAAGCGGTGCAGAGTGAAGTCACGGCCGCAGAGACTGTCGCCGAGGAAGCGATCGAGACCAGATTCCTGATCGAACAGGAAGAGGCGGCTGCGCGGGCAGCGGCGGAAGCAGAGGCTGCCGTAGAAACTGCTGCAGAAACAGCTGTAGAAACTGCGGAAGAAGCGGCGCCGATGGAGCAGGTCGAGCCTGCTACTGTAGAAGAGCCTGCTGCTGAGGACGCTCCGGTCGTTGAAAAAGCACCTGAAGCTGAAGTGCAGAAGACGGCACCGATGCAGGCGGCCACGAAAGTAAAGCCGAAAAAGACCACCATCGGCGGTCAGGCCCTGATCGAGGGCATCATGATGTGCGGCCCGAGAAGAACCTCCATCGCAGTTCGAAAAGCAGATGGTTCCATCTATGTAGAAGAGATCAAGAAGAGCACAAGTGAGACATTCTTCGAGAAAGTCCCGTTTGTACGCGGTTGTATCCGTTTCTTCCGCCAGCTCGTGACCGGTACTGCGGCCATGATGAAGTCCGCGGAGATCTCTGAGCAGGGCGCACCGGAAGAGAAGAAAGAAGATAAAGACGAGATCAAGACAGTAAGCGAGGCAGCCGAAGCTTCTGCAGCATTGGCAGAAGGTACCATCGAGAAGATCGAGTCTTCAGAGAATGCGGATGCAGTAAGCGTGATCTCGGAAACAGCAGAAAAAGTTACTGCTTCGGCAGAGGAAAAGAAAAAGAACGAAAAGAGCGAGAGCAAACTGGACAAGTGGGTCAACAAGCATAACGATGCGGTCATGTTTTTCGCGGCAATACTTGGCCTGGCGTTCAGTATCATGCTCTTCATCCTTCTCCCGCGTCTCATCGTGGATGCGATCCTCGGCATGTTTGCCGCGGAGCGTTCCGATTCGGTCAGCCTCAATGTAGCGCTGAACTTCGTAGAAGGATTCCTTCGTATCGTGATCTTCCTGACCTACCTTATCTTCACATCGAGGATCAAGGATGTGGCCCGTGTCTGGATGTACCATGGCGCGGAGCATAAGACGATCGCCTGCTATGAAGCCGGCGAGATGCTGACAGTGGAAAATGTCCGCAAATTCAGCCGTTTCCATCCTCGTTGCGGTACGGCATTCCTCTTTATCGTAGTTCTTATCTCGATCCTGGTTTTCTGTGTGGCCAGCGTATTTATCGGTGTAAACGTCTGGTGGATCAATCTTCTGATCCGTCTGGCTCTGGTACCGCTTATCGGAGGTATCTCCTTCGAGATCCTGCGCTTTACCGGTCGTCATGACAAGAATCCGGTCTGCAAGGTCTTTATCGCACCGGGCCTGTGGCTGCAGAGATTTACGACCAGAGAGCCGAATGACAGCATGATCGAAGTCGCGATCGCAGCGATGTCGGCGGTCATTCCGGAAAACAGCAAAGAGGATATCTGGTGATACTTCGCGAATATCTGAAAGAAAAGACGGAACTTCTTGCGGCATCGGCGATCCCCGATGCGGAAAATGAAGCGTGGGTCATTCTTCTTACCTGCACTTCCCGTAGCCGCGCAGAGCTCCGCTTTTTGTTGCCTGAACCCGTTGAAAAAGCACTTTCGCCGTCGGTACTGTCACAGCTTGAGGCGGTGTTCTCCCGCAGGGCAAAACGCGAGCCTCTGGCGTATATCGTTGGGCACGCACCGTTTTACGACATGGAGTTTTCCGTGGGAAAAGGCGTCCTGATCCCACGCTTCGATACAGAGATCCTGGTGGAATCGGCCCTGTCCGGTCTGGGACTTGATGCGGTGAGCCCGGGACTTTCGTCCGATATTCCGAAGATCTCTTCGTGGACGCCCGATATGGACCGTCCGGTCGTGATCTTCGATCTTTGTACAGGTTCCGGTATTATCGGTATTACTCTGGCCTCAATCCTGAAAAAGAGAAATATCCAGTGTAAAGTAGTCATGACCGAGATCTCGGAAGAGGCAGCGGCATATGCAAAAAAGAACGTAAAAGACCTGCTCTCCGACCCGGATGAAATGGTGAAGGTAGAGATCGCAGATCTCTGGCCGTCCGAAGATCCGGAGAAAGCAGACCTGATCGTAACGAATCCCCCGTATATATCCGAAGAAGAGATGCAAGTGCTTTTGCCGGAGGTAAGGGAATTCGAACCGTCACTGGCATTGACGGATGAGGGTGACGGGCTGACGATGTACAGAAGGATCCTTTCCGGTGCGGGGCAGTATGTCAACGCCGGCGGAGGGCTTTTTATGGAGCACGGGTGTGATCAGGCGGGGGCCCTGAAGGACCTGATGTGCGGGAGATGGGAGAGTATCACTTGTGTTCAGGACTACGGACACAGGGATCGTGTGACGTGCGGGATCTACCGCGGGGAGGCGTAATATGCAAGGACAGTTTTTTCTTTACCCGTATCAGGAAGGGCAGATCGTGACCATGAAGAAGAACCACCCGTGCGGCGGCAAGAAGTGGAAACTTCTTCGTGTCGGTGCGGAAGTTCTTATGGTGTGTGAGACCTGCGGACACAAGATGAGTATGAAGCGCAGTGCCCTGGAAAAGGCTTGTACCAAGGTCGAAGAGTCGCAGGATCCTCAAAAAATCTAAATGCGATTTTTACCCCCCTGCAATCTCCGTGTAACATGGCGGCTTGGTTTTCATGGTAAAATACATTGACGGCTATATATCCTTTGCCGAGAAAAGATACATCAGAGGGAGATATCTATGTACCGAACAAGCGGCATGCGCGTAAGAAATAGCGTCAGTGTGTTTTTGGCACTGATCTTTTTACTGAGCGGTTGGCTTCCTACACTGACCGGCCTTTCTTCCGTGCGTGCAGATGTGGATACGGACGCAGCTCCGGAATATAACGCAACCGTATATGTGTACGGTATCGGCGAATATCTGAATGTCAGAAATGTCGCCGGAACAAAAAACAGCTATGTCATTGACCAGGTTTTTCGCGGAACGAGAGTATGTATCAACAAATACGAGACGGTTCCGGGAGATCCGAGCGGATGTGAGAAATGGTGTGAGATCATCTACACCAGCCGTGGAAAGACGGTCAAAGGACACGTGATCGCCGATTATCTGGTCACGGATGTGACCTGCTCGGAGAGCTTCGAGCGTGAGATCGCGAACTTCCCCGAAAGCTATAAACCTTACCTGCGTCTGCTGCACAACAAATTCCCGAACTGGAAATTTGAAGCAGTGCAGACGACGGCGGACTGGGATTCCACCATGAAGGTGGAGACGGAACTGGGCAACAGTGCGATCCCGGGATGGGTCCCGGATACCTGGAAGTCCCATGAAGAGGGTGCATATGACCCGAGGACCGGCAAATACCATGAAGTAGACAGCGGTGGATGGGTCAACGCAGCATACGATGTTGTGGCCTACTATCTGGATCCGAGAAACATGCTTTTCGATTCTCAGGTATTCCAGTTCCTGGACCTGGGTTATGACCCCAAGATCCAGACAGAAGAAGCAGTCAGCAGCATTATCGGCAACACATTCATGAACGAGTGGGACGTGTATCGCGAACCGACTCCGACACCGGGAGGCCCGGTCACACCGCCACCGGTTCCTGCGGACATTCCGCCGGAGGATATTCTGATCCCGGATACAACTGAGATCCCGAATCCGGGAGACGATCCGGTCGAGGGTACACCGGAGATCACGCCTGTACCGGGTGAGACAGAGGACGATCCGAAGGCGAGATCCGGTGATACGGGAAGCGGATTTTTCGAAGATGATCCTGTCTTCGGAGTAGAACCGCCGGAGCCGACCGAAACACCAACGCCGACACCTACACCGTCGCCAACTCCGTCACCGAAGCCGACGGCTACGCCGACACCGACAGCAACACCTACACCATCAGTGTCGCCGACGCCGACCCCTGATCCGTATGTTCCCGTGAAGCATGTTACCGCTCTTATGGAAGCGGCAGAAGCATCAGGGATCAGCCCGGTCTATCTTGCTTCCAAGATCATCCAGGAAGTCGGAAAAGAGGGCAGTGACTCTGTATACGGAACCGGTCATAACGGTCTTTACCCCGGTTATTACAACTACTACAATATCGGCGCGTATGCCGCTGACGGATATGACGCCATGGGCCGTGGTCTGTGGTATGCTTCCTGTTGCGATGGTGCGAACGAGCGTTACCTGCGTCCCTGGAATACGGGTTACAAGTCCATCGTAGGCGGCGCGATCTGGCAGAAACTGAACTACTATGAGGTCGGTCAGAACAGCCTTTATCTCATGAAGTTCAATGTTACGCCGGACGATGCCAGCAAGGTGGGACGTCATCAGTACATGACGAATATCCGTGCTCTGGAAAACGAATCATATAAGATGTATCAGGCGTATAAGAATATCGACAAACTCCAGGGCGGGCTTCTCTTTAAGATACCGGTATACGAGGGCATGCCAAGCGAGAGTGTACATCTTCCGATGACGATCGGCCTTTCCCAGTACGTACGCGACATGTACAAGTCGATACTGGGCGTCAACGTCCAGGACAGCGTAGTCCGCTCCTGGTCGCAGCAGATCACCTCGGATAACGAATATGCCTATACTCTGGCATTTGAACTGGCATACCATCCGACTGTACTTTATAAGAAACTCAGTGACGAAGAGTATATCAAGTTTATCTACAAGAGACTTCTGGATATGGAGCCGACAAAAAAGAGTGTCGATACCTATCTGAAGAAATTCGAGGAAGGCATGACACGGTCGGAGTATGTGGAGGTGATCCTGAATTCGTCGTCATTCAACACGAGGTTGAAGAAATACGGAATCAAGAAACATACCTTCAAGAGGACCGATGCCCAGAAGCATTACGACAACGATGCGCTTTTCATCGACCGTCTGTACAGCACGGCGCTCGGCCGTGATACCGAATACGGCGGATTCGAATTCTGGGTACAGAAGGTCAGAAAAGAGGATATGACCTACTCGACGCTGGTTCAGTTCTTCGTTCTGTCTGAGGAAGCCAATAACTTGTACAAGTCGAATTCCTCCTTCGTCAACATGCTTTACAAGGCGATCTATGACCGTGAAGCGGACGAGGGCGGCTACGACTACTGGATGGCGTACATCAACTTCGGCATGAACCGACAGGAAGTCCTGGAAGGATTCATCGGCGGCAAGGAGTTCGAGAATCTCTGCAAGCGCTACGGCGGCAAGCAGGGTTCCTACCATGCGGGAACCTCGTCCGGTGTGGATAAGACGCTGAACGTGGTGGGTATCGCCAATTTCGTAAGAAGAATGTATGTTGAGGTCCTGGACCGTAAGTGTGAGACGGACGGCTACCGCTTCTGGGGCAACAAGATCGTGACGCATCAGGCGTCCGGCGCGGATATGGCACGGCATTTCGTCTTTAGTCAGGAGTACCTCGAAAAGGAGACAACGAACAAAGAATACGTGACCATGCTGTACAAGGCGATCATGGGTCGTGAACCGGAGGAAGATGGTTTGAATTTCTGGCTCAAAGCACTGAAGTCCGGTACTTCGCGTGAAACCATCCTGGATGAGTTCATCCGCTCGGAGGAGTACGCCAACATCTGTGCTTCGTACGGACTCGAACTGTGATACGAATGAAGTTATAAAACTACGAAGGGGTGTCTCGATCATACTGAGACACCCCTTTTTGATTTCCTGAAATCCGATTTAAAAGCGCTTCAGCTGCGTGCTTTCTTCATGCGTGCGCAGAAGTCCGCCGCGCCTTTGCAGATCAGTTTCTGGTAATCCGGGTCAGACAACTGGCGGTCATCTTCCGGGTTGGACATGAAGCCCATCTCGAGAAGGAAAGACGGCACGGAGGTCGCCCAGTTCAGGCCACTGTATACTTCGGATGCATTGCAGCCTCTGTAACGGGCGCCGGTGGCGGAAGCCATGGCGTCGCCGAGCATATCGCCCCAGCCGACCTGTTTGTCGGCCAGTTCACCGCGGCTGCAGACAAAGACGCCGACACCGCGGGCGGTGGAGTTACCAGCATCGTCGCAGTGGAGACGCAGGAAGACGTCCGCCTTGTTGTTTACGGCGATCATGGCGCGCTCGATGTTCGAGATGTTCACGTCATTTTCGGTTCTGGTCATGATGACCTTGGCGCCCATGGACTCGAGATAATCGCGCATCATGAGACCAATCTCGAGTGTGACCTCGTATTCCGGACGTCCTGTCGCAACACCGGTCGTGCCGGCCGATACCTTGATCTTTCTTTCATCAGACCATGGAGCGACAGGTTCGGTCTCGTAGTTGGCGTGTTTCTGGTGACCCGGGTCGATGACGATCAGCATGCCGGTCAGGTCATACGGTGCACCCGGATCCGGCGTCGGCGCCGGAGTTTCGGTCGGGACCGGAGTCGGTTCCGGTGTAGGCGTAGGTGTCGGTTCAGGACGGTACGGATCCGCATCTCTGTCCAGAGAGCCGCGCTCGATGCTGTAATCTTTGCAGATCTGCGTGAATTCAGGGGATTCGACAAACTCACAAAGGATCTGGTAGCGGGTGTTTCGTGAAATGTAGTCCAGCCAGAATTCCTTGCCGTCTTCCTCCGGTTCGCGGTCCATCATGGTACGGTACAGGCGTACGAGATACTCTTCATCGGAGAAATCGTGATCCCTGAACTCCTTGCTCATGAAGAACTCATTGGCGGCGTCGCAAGCCAGCAGTTCCTGGTTGGTCAGGCCCAGCGCCCAGTAGAGAAGACCTTCTTCATCCGGCTCTCTGCCCAGACAGGTGCTGTAGAGTCTGGTGGCAAAGGCCTTGGCATTCTTGGACGGGATCTCGGACTTGGCCGTTGGTGCACCCGGACGGATGCCGTACTTTGCGCAGAGATTGCACCACTCGGTAGAATCGATGAATCCGTTCACTGCATCTGTCTTGGTGTGGTCCTTGAGGTAATCGAGCCAGAAATCGCATCCGCCTTCTTCGGACGGGCGGTCGAAGAACGTCAGATACAATGTCTCGACGAACTCTTCGTCAGTGAGGTTTCTGTTTTGAAACTCCTTGGCATCGATCAGGAAAAAGCGCGCACAGTCCGCGCCGGTGTAACCCTCTTTGGTGACTTTTTCCATCCAGAACGCTTTTCCTTCTTCCTCGGAATCACGGTTCAGCGCCACCTTGTAAAGACGCTCGATAAAGTCGGCGAACGTGGGCTCCTCGACCGGCGGCTGCGGCTCCTGATCTTCCTCAGCCCTTACGGTCTTATATGTGCACACACCCAATCCCATGATCAGGGCGAGCACCCACGACAGGATTCGTATCCATCTTGGGAAAACTGATTTCATAGAAAAAGCACTCCTTGCAATTCTTTTTCCTACATTCTATCGTTTTTGCTTCGGGCGGGCAACGAAAGATGCGGGAAGAAGAAACGGGACGGGAAGAAAAGACGCGTCGCGGGTGCTTCTAAAGAATGAAAAAACCGGCTCCCGTAAAAGGAAGCCGGCTTTTGAAAATGCTTTGCTTTTGAGTTATGAATTACTTCATGCACTCTTCTACAGCAACAGCTACAGCAACGGAAGCACCAACCATCGGGTTGTTGCCCATGCCGAGGAAGCCCATCATCTCAACGTGTGCCGGAACGGAGGAAGAACCTGCGAACTGAGCATCGGAGTGCATACGGCCCATTGTATCTGTCATACCGTAGGAAGCCGGACCTGCAGCCATGTTATCCGGATGCAGTGTACGA
>JAFZZM010000037.1 GCA_017615755.1 Clostridiales bacterium
GAAGATGTGAACTCATACTAAATTCCATTTTTATCAGAAAAAGTATGCATTTCTTTCCGCTCTGCTGTTAAATTGATGGCCTGAAGTAACAGATCCAAGTGCTTTTCGTACGGGATGAAAGCTATATCGGTCTTTACACTCTCCGAAATGTGCCGATATGGGGGAGGGGGTATAGGAAAAATGCATACTTTTACACGTTTTTTTCGAAAAAAGTATGTAGACCTCCCGGTTCCACCTGACTGAACGTTATAATTCGGCAGTATGATTTTGAGACAGCTCCATCTTTTTTTGTTGCGTCAATGCAATATTTTTTTCTTATGACACAAAAGTCATTTCGGGGCGGAACAGCTCTGATAAAGTAGAATCGTAAATGACTTTTGAGTAGGTTGGTGCGAATGCGCGCGGCTTTGACGGAACAGGG
This sequence comes from Clostridiales bacterium, assembly GCA_017615755.1. Taxonomy (GTDB): domain Bacteria; phylum Bacillota; class Clostridia; order Saccharofermentanales; family Saccharofermentanaceae; genus Scatonaster. The sequence continues at coordinate 422 of JAFZZM010000037.1, forward strand.
AGACCAGGGATCATGGAAAAGAAAAAGATGAGTGGCAGGATCGTGGCTGCGGCACTTGGTGCGGCAATGCTTCTAAGCTATGCGGCGTGCAGGAAAACGGAGAAGAAGTCGGCACGAAAGACAGAGGTGCTGGAGACGGATCCGTATTTTGACGTGGAGATGACAGAACTTGCTCTTCCAATCGATGAGTCAAAAGCACTGCAGTTCAAAAACATCAGTGAGGCCAGGGTGTGTGGCGACACCGTGCTTCTGCAGTACAGCCTTTCCTATGAACTCCCGGAAGGCGCGCAGGACGACAAAGGCGCTTTTGCCAAGGACTTCCCGGTAGACGAATATTTCCGGTCGGGCACGGCGGTGTTTGACAGATCCGGAAATCTCATTCAGGACATCGTCGTGAGAAACGATTCCGACGAAAATATCTGGGCGGCCGCCACAACGGAGAAGGGCACGCTCTACTATCTCACGGGGCAGTATCTGGCGCCACTGAATGAATACCTATGTGCCATCAAAGAGGTCGACACGAACGGACAGGAACTGAACTCGTTTTCTCTGGACTTGCCGCATGAACTGAAGACGTCAATTATTGAACAGATGGGTCTTGCACCGGATGGAAAGATCGTACTTCAGAGAAGCAGTATCAACTCGAAAGAGCTTTTTGTACTGGACGCACAAGGCAAGTACCTCTATACGCTCTCTGCGATGGATAGAGTTTTTGCAAGCGGCATATTCAATTCGGACGGCAAGAACTATATCATTTCGCTACCTGTTTCGATGGAAAGCATGGACCTGATGGTGCACGAGGTGGATCTTGAAACCGGCGAAGTGAAGAAGGGCAAGAAGGCCAAGGGTCTCACGAATGTGGATTCCCTGATTGCCGGTGAAGACGGTGTGTATACGCAGACGGCAAACGGAATCGCGAAGTACGATCTTGCAAACGCCAAGCTCGAGGAGCTCCTCGACTGGAATCAGATGGATGTGAACCAGAGCCTGCTCAACGAGGTTAAGTGCTATCCGAAAACAAGGGATGAGATGTACGCCCTGGCGCTTCACTATGGTTCGAACTACTCGGAATGCACGCCTTATATGATGCATCTGGTCCGCGCGCAGAATAATCCGCACGCGGGACAGAAGATCCTGTATGTCGGAGGAATCGGAATCCCGCAGACGTTCTATGAATTCGCGTACAGATACAACTGTGAAAGCGGCCATCCTGCACGCATCCAGACCGTCGACTATGTGACCTCGGCGGAGGGCACGCTTATGGATGAAAACTATCTCGTGGATCTTACATCCCGTGTCTATCTCGATATGCTGAGTGGTGAAGGACCGGACCTGCTCGTCAATTTCTCCGAGTACGCCCAGTTCGATAAGACCGACGTGCTTTGTGATCTGAATCCGTACATTGACGGCCCCAACGGGATCGACCGTACGGAATATTTCGATAATATCTTCCGCGCCATGGAGACCGGCGGCAGGTTGTTTCACGCGCCATTCGGCTTCGGGCTCCGCGGATATATGGCCAACTCCGACATGCTCAAGGCGAACAGAAACTGGACCTTCGACGAAATGGACCAGTGCATGAACCTGATCCCGGAAGGTGTATCGCTTATGCCGAAGACCTCCTACAGAGATCTGATCGATAACTTCGTGGGCACGGACCTCGAAAAGTTTGCCGATTTCGGAACAAAAGACGTGCAGTTCAACTGTGACGAAATGAAGCGCGTCCTCGATGCGGTCAAGAAGTACGGCAGCCCGCAGGGCGATTCGGCTGTGGACATCACCGCCCGCGTCACGGCCATGAACAGCCGGTACAGCGATGTGATCGGGCTTTTGCCCGACATGAGTCCCGACGGTGTCAGCATGCAACTTTACGACGGCCGGACCGCCATGATCCCGACGACCATCTCCGACCTGATGGAATACAATTTCTATAACGGTCTGGCGGCGGGGAAAGGACTCTTGCTGGGTTACCCGTCCGTGGACGGCAAGGGTATCTGCGCCTTCTCGGAGGTCGATCTTGCGATCGCCACGGCTTCGAAATACAAGGAAGAAGCCTGGGACATCATCAAGAACTTCTATGGGGAGGACGCCCAGATGCGGATCGGAAGCGACGTCACACATGGACGAGCAATGCCCCTGAAAGTCAGTGCTTTTGAAGCACAAATGGAGGCTGGCATGGAACGCATCCACCTCGCGTATGAGGAGAGCCTCAAGAACGCGCCGAAGACGGCAAACGAGCTGCAGTTCGTGTACTTTGATGCGTCCGATGCGATGCCAAAAGCACTTGAGGACGCCGTGCGGAGCGTGACTTGTGCGATCAGTAAGGACGAGGCTTTGATCAATATCGTGAAGGATGAGGCGGACGGATACTTTACCGGATCAAGGACGGTGGAAGATGTGCTGGCGAATATCGACAAGCGCGCCGCACAGGTCGTGAAAGAGAAGTAAGAGACGTACGGCGCGGCGCATTGTATTTTGAGTGGATTTTTGGCACAATAGGGGAGAAATCGACGGGGCCCCGATGGCCGAAAGAAGGAAATGCATGATCATTTACAATGCTGAGATATATACGCTGGAACAAGCCGAGCCGATCCGTAATGGATATGTGATCTTTGACAGAAAGAAGATCCTGGAGATCGGTTCCGGGGACGGATGGATGAACTGGATGGAACAGTTCGGCAAGGAGAATCCGGATCTGTATGTGCGAAGAGATTACGCCGAAAATGACGAGCAGACCGCGGCTACGCAGACGCTTGATGCCAAGGGTGCGCGCCTCTATCCGGGCTTTATCGATGCCCACTCCCACCTCGGACTTTTTGACGACAGCCTGAACGACGAAGGCAGCGACGGCAACGAGATCGTCTCGCCGATCTCTCCGGACCTTCGCGCGATCGATGGCATCCACTATGCGGATGTGTGTTTCGAAGAAGCCAAGAATGCAGGTGTGACGATGGTTGCTGCCGGCCCGGGAAGTGCCAATGTCGTAGGCGGTCAGTTCGCACTCCTGAAGACGTTCGCACGCTCGCTTGACCGTGCCCTGGTCGAGCCGTATGTCGCCATGAAAGCGGCGCTCGGCGAGAATCCGAAGATGTGTTACGGCAAAGAAAATAAGGCGCCGCAGACCCGTATGGGCAGTGCCGCGCTCCTTCGCGGCGTCCTGATCGAGGCCATCGAGTACTACGAGAAGAAAAAGCAGTCCGAAGAAAAGTGGAAAGAATATAATGACGCAGATAAGAAGGAACTCGACGACAAGCCGGACCGCCCGGATGTTTTCGAAAAAGATATGGAACTCGAGGCCATGATCCCCGTGATCCGCGGCGAGAAGCCTCTGAAGGTCCATGCGCACAGACAGGACGACATCCTGACAGCGGTGCGCATCGCAAATGAATTCAACCTCTGCTACACCCTCGACCACTGTACCGAGGGCCACCTGATCGCAGATATCCTGAAAGAAGAATACGAAGCCGGCCAGGCGGAAAACCGCGGATGCGGCATTCTGACCGATCCGAATAAGCCCTGCGGCGGCAAGCTTCTTGGCATCATTGTGGGACCGATCATCGGCGATAGAAGTAAGCCGGAGCTCTCGCACCTGACTCTTTCCACCGCCGGGATCCTGGCGAACGAAGGCCTGCCGGTTGCGATCATGACGGACCATCCGTGTGTGCCGGAGCAGTACCTGCCTCTTTCTGCGGCACTGGCCAAGAAGGGCGGTCTTTCCGCGCAAAAAGCACTGGAGTCCATCACCATCCGTGCGGCGGAGATCCTGGGTGTGGCTGACCGTTTCGGTACCATTTCCGTCGGAAAAACACCTGACATGGTCATCATGACGGGTGATCCGTTCTTGCTCGACAGCGAAGTCCTGATGGTGATCGGGGACGGCCGTGTGGTCGTGGACAACAGAAAGTGATGGGCAAGAAAATGAAGACATGGCGCGGAAAAAGTATTTCTGTCGAGATGACGGAAGCGCTGGGTGAAGCGATGGGAAGTGTCGCGGTCCCGGGCGATGTCCTTACTCTGGACGGCGACCTGGGTGCCGGCAAGACGGCTTTCACGCGTGGCTTCGCAAGAGGCATGGGTCTTCGTTCCCGTGTAACGAGCCCGACGTTTACCATTGTGAATGAATATAACGATAAAGACGGCGTGCCGAGACTTTTTCACTTTGATACCTACCGTCTCGGAAACAGCGATGATTTCTATGATGCGGGCCTCGACGAGTACTTCGAAAGAGGCGGCGTGTGCGTGATCGAGTGGAGCAAAGTCATCGAAGATGCGCTTCCGGAAAAACGGATCCGCATGGAGATCGAGGGCAACGGCGATGAACGGACGATCACGGTTGCTTTTGGAGAAGAAGATCTTTCCCGCATGGAAAACGTGAAAGAGAAGATGCAAGAAGGAGGAATGGGTTTTGAAGATACTGGCTTGTGATACTTCAAATCGCGCGTGCTCGTGTGCCCTGATCGATGAGGGCAGTATCGTCGGCGCGAAGTTCATCAACAACGGACTAACGCATTCCCAGACATTCATGCCGCTCGTGCATGATCTTATGGAAGAAAACAATACGAAATATGAGGAACTGGACGCGGTGGCTTGCACCGTGGGCCCCGGTTCTTTTACGGGCATCCGCATCGGCGTGAGCGCCGTCAAGACGATGGCGATGGCACTCGATATCGCGGCGGTCCCGGTGTCCTCGCTTCGCGCGATGGCTTATCCGCTGAGAAACGAAGACGCCCTGATCGTGCCCATGATCGACTGTAGAAATCACCGCGCGTGGGCGGGTGGTTTTTATCGCGATGAGGAAGTGGTTTCCGAACTTGCTTCCGACATCACGGAGATCCTCGAGAAATGCCGTGCGTGGCGCGATGCCAACCTCCCCGGAAAGAAGATCGTCCTGATCGGAAACGGCGCAAAAGTTGCGGCGAAAGATCTTTTCGGTGCCGAAAGCACTGCGGCGGGCGAGCCGGCTGGTGAGGACTTCGCTATCGAGTACAGAGAAGACCGCGAAGATATCCGCTCGGAAGACGTAGCGGCGATCGCGGAAAAGATAATAAAAGAAACAGGGACAAGTGCTTTTGGAGCAGAAAAACTGATGCCGGTGTACCGCGCGAAGACGCAGGCGGAACGCATGGCGGATGAACAGGGAAAACAGGTGGAGAACATTCCGATCCGGTACTATAGTACAATGGAGGACAAGGAATAGGGTAAGCCTTGATGGGAATAGGTCGTTGCCCGGTTGGAAACAAGGGGGAAACGTGATGGAGCTGGTTTTTAAGAGAGCGGAGCAGGAAGATCTGGAGAAGATCGCGGCGATCGAGCAGGTGTCTTTTCCGGACCCGTGGAGCGTCGATTCGCTGTGGACGTTTGCATCGGATGAGACGGTGCGGACGCTTGTGACCGCGAAGGAAAAAGAGAGCGGCGAACTGGTCGGTTACTATGCACTCCAATATGTACTGGACGAGGCGGAGATCGCGATCATTGCGGTGGCCGCGAAGTTCAGAAGACAGGGCGTCGGACGGGAGCTGATCGAGGAGATCAAGAACTTCTGCCAAAGCAAGAAGATCAAGACGCTGCATCTCGAAGTGCGCTCGGAAAACGAGGCGGCGCTGCACCTTTACCGGGCGATGGGATTTCAGGAAGTCGGGCGCAGAAGAGACTACTACGAAAAGCCCATCGACGACGCGATATTGTTCTCTTTGTCCATTTGACAGAATGACTAGAAACGGAGTTCAATCGCTAGGAATTTCACGCAAAAACACGAAATTGAAAATGGCGTTCCGGTAAATCATTGACATTGAAGATAAGTGAAAATATACTTTGCTTATAAAAGTAAAAGGCAGAGTTTGTGGCATCGCAGGGCGGTGCGGGCGAACAGAAAATAGTAAGACCTCAAGGAGGAAAAAACATGGTTTCTCAGACAGTTACTTTTCAGTGCGACGAAGCGCTCCAGATGAAAGCGGTAGCGATTCTGATCCAGAAGGCTTCTGCATTTAAGAGCAGCATCTATCTGACCAGAAGTGGCAGAAGAGCCAATGCGAAGAGCCTTCTTGGCGTGATGAGCCTCGGCATCGAGAATGATGCGGAGATCGAGATCATCGCGGACGGCGAAGATCAGGATGCAGCGATCGAGACATTGGTCGGATATCTTAACAATCCGAAGATCCAATGATCGGCGACGGCACACCGACATTTGACGCCAGACTTGATATAGTACCTACGGATCCGGGAGTGTACCTGATGAAGGACGCCTCGGATTCTGTCATTTATGTGGGAAAAGCGAAGAACCTTAGAAACCGTCTGCGCAGTTATTTCGGTAAGAATCCGCAGGGCAATGCCAAAGTTCTCGCCATGATCTCCCACGTGGCTGATTTTGAATATGTCGTGGTGGGCTCGGAACTCGAGGCCCTCCTTCTCGAATGTAATCTCATCAAGAGGTACCAGCCTCACTACAACATCCTCCTTCGTGACGACAAGGGTTTCCCTTATGTGTGCATCACGATGCAGGAGGAATATCCGCGCATCATGAAAGTCTTCCGCCCCGACAAGAACATGGTCGGCGCGAAGTATTACGGACCTTTCCTGGGCGGCGATCTTTTCCGCGCACTCCAGGCTTTGCGTGACATTTTTCCGACCAAGACCTGCCGAAAAGTACTGCCGCGCGATATCGGTAAGGAGCGGGCGTGTCTGAATTACCACATCGGCCGCTGCGTGGGTCCGTGCCAGGGTGGTGTCGCGGTCGAGGAATACCGCGCGGTCATGGAGAATATCTGCCGTTTCTTCGAAGGTAAATACGACGGGATCCTGCGTGATCTCGAGGAGCAGATGAATACCGCTTCGGAGAATCTGGATTTTGAAAAAGCAGCTGTGTATCGTGACCGTCTTTCGGCACTTCGTACCGTGATGGCGGGGCAGAATGTGTCGTTCCCGCGTGTGTCCGACCGTGACGCGATCGGGTTCTACCGTGATGCCGGTGAGATCTGTTTCCGAAAACTCGAACTTCGTGGCGGCCGTATCATCGGTTCGTCGACATATTTCCTGAAAGATGAGGGAGAGTCGGAAGATGCCCTGATCGAGGCTTTCCTCATGCAGTATTATCCGACGGCGGCGGAGATCCCGAAGGAGATCCTGACGTCCGTGGAACTGGAAAACCACGATGCACTTGAAGAGGCGGTTTCCGAAATGGCGGGCCACAAAGTGAGCCTGCATGTGCCGCAACGCGGTGACGGTATGCGTCTTCTGGAGATGGCGGCGGCAAATGCCAAAGAAGCCCTGCGTCGGCGTATCCTTCGTGTGGGCAATTCCAACGAAAGTATCGATACGGCACTGGCGCGTCTGGTATCAAAACTGGGACTTCGCGACGTGCCGAAGCGTATCGAATCTTACGATATCAGTAACCTCGGAAACGACGACCGCTGCGGCGGCATGATCGTTTTCACCGACGGCCGTCCGGACAAGCAGTCCTATCGTCTGTTCAAGATCAAGACCGTCGAAGGACAGGACGACTACGCCTCCATGAGGGAAGTGCTTTCGAGGCGGTTTGCGCATTCCGATGACGAGAAGTTCGGAAAGATACCGGACCTGATCCTCGCGGACGGCGGCATCGGGCAGGTCAATGCTATCTACGATGTGCTCCGAGAGCTGGGATTGCAGGATAAGGTGCAGCTTGCGGGCATGGTGAAAGACAGACGCCATCGCACGCACGGACTCGTGAACCGTGACGGGGTCGAGGTGGACCTGGAAGCCGAGGCAAGAGAAGACGAAGATGCGATGGCGCTTTTCCGCCTGATCACGGCCGTGCAGAATGAAGTGCACCGGTTTGCGATCACGTACCAGAGAAAGCTCAGCAAGAAGCGTAACCTGACGTATAAACTCGAGACGATCCCGGGCATCGGCGAGGCGAAGAGAAAGAGCCTCATGAAGCAGTTCGGTTCCATCAAGGCGATGCAGAGTGCGAGCGTTGAAGAGCTTATGCAAGCCGAGCGGATCTCGCAGAAGGACGCGGAAGCGATCTTCAAACATTTTCACGAAGAAAACTGATATAATGGCATAAACGCGCACCGAAGGAAAGGAGGAAGAGCAGCAAATGAGCATTTTCGCAATCGCAGACCTGCATCTTTCTCTTTCGGTCGATAAGCCGATGGATGTGTTCGGTCCGGGCTGGCAGAACTATGTCGAGCGGATCGAGAAACATTGGCGCGAGAAGATCCGTCCGGAGGACACGGTCCTGATCCCGGGCGATATTTCCTGGGGACTTTCCATGGACGAGGCGCTTGCGGACCTTCAGTTTGTTGAGGCGCTTCCCGGACAGAAGATATTGAGTAAAGGCAACCACGATCTGTGGTGGGGCACAAATAAAAAGGTCGAAGATTTCCTTGCTTCTCACGGCATGACTTCCATGCGGCTTCTGAAAAATAACGGTTTCTTTATCGAAGGGACCTTGATCGCGGGCAGCCGCGGATGGCTGCTGCCGGAAAATCCGGAGAGCAAAGAAGCGGATGAGAAGATCTATCTGCGCGAAGTCGGGCGCCTCGAAAGATCGCTGGCTGACTCGATCAAGGCGTATGAGAAAGCACAGGCGGCCGGGGCTGCGGCTGCGGCATCGACCGGGGCGGCGGAGGGCGCCGAAGTTGGCGTGGAGAGTGCTTTTGGCGCATCACCACGAAAAGTTGTGATGCTGCACTACCCGCCGATCTACGACCCGGAGCGGTCCAACGGATTTACCGAGACACTCGAGAAGTACGGCGTGGACCTGTGTTTGTACGGACATCTGCACGGAAGAGGACACCTGAAAGCTTTTGAAGGAGTCAAAAACGGAGTCGAATACCGCCTGATCGCGGCAGATTACTTGCAGTTTGACCCGATGCAGCTTTGATTTCGGCATGATTTATCTGAATACCCGAAGTAAGTCGCGAATGCCGAAAACTGCGATTCCGACTTATTTCGGGAACGAAAAGATAAGTCGGGAATGCCGAAAACCGCGATCCCGACTTATTTCGGGGGGGGAACAGGCAAAAAAACCGGGCGAAAGTGCTTTTGGCGAGGAAAAAAAGCAGAAACGGCGAGGTGAAAATTTCTTGTAATGCCTGCGGCTCTAAGGATTGAACCGATTTCGTGACTTGCGCTTTTTTTCGCTATGCTATATAATCTTATTTACGCTAAAAATGCCCTTGCAACGGCGATTTAGGGCGTTTGCGAATCCCATTGAAATGGAGATCAGGTTCATGGCATATAGCATGACGGGATATGGTCGTGGCGAGGCCACGTATACTACGAGACGCTACGTAGTCGAGATCAAATCAGTGAATAACAGATTCTGCGATGTGCAGATCCGCATACCCCGAGGCTATATTGTGCTTGAGAACAAGATCCGTGAGAAGATCTCCGAGAAACTCCTGCGCGGTAAGATCGATGTTTTTGTAACGATCGAGGATGTAGGAGACGGCAACCAGACGGTCGAGATGAATACCGGACTGGCGAAGGCCTATTCTGAAGCGGTTTCCAAGATTGCTGAACTCACAGGAAGAAAAGACGAAACGGACGCTTATCATATCGCCCGTTTCCCGGACGTGCTCCTTGCACGTGCGACAAGCCTGACACCGGAAGAAGCCGGCGCAGAGCTTCTGCCTGTAGTGGATACGGCTATTGAAGATATTCTCCGTATGCGTACGATCGAGGGCGGTAAGCTCGTCGACGACCTGCTGGAGAAGGCGAATCATTTTGAAGAATTACACGCAGCAGTCATGCTTCGTGCTCCACTCGTTCCGAAGGAATATAAAGAGCGCCTGATGGCCAGAGTTGAGGAACTCCTCGACGACAAGGCGGACCTCGTTTATGACGAGACCAGAAGAGAAGCGGAAGTCGCGATCTTCGCAGATAAGTGTGCCATCGATGAAGAGCTCACACGTCTGACCAGCCATATCAGCCAGCTTCGAGAGACCTTGGCGGCGAAGGGCAGCATCGGAAAGAGACTGGATTTCATCCTGCAGGAGATGAACCGTGAAGTGAACACCATCGGCTCGAAAGCCAACGATATAACCATTACGAACTATGTCCTTGACATGAAGACGGAACTCGAGAAGATCCGTGAGCAGATCCAGAATCTGGCATAAGGAAAGGAAGTAAGTATGGCTTTTATCGATATCGGATTCGGAAATATGGTCAGCTCGGAGCGTTTGGTCTGTGTGGCCGGCGCAGAGTCTGCCCCGATCCGCAGGTTGGTGCAGGATGCAAGAGACCGTGGCGCGCTCGTGGACTGTTCTTCCGGAAAGAAGAGCAAATCGGTGCTGGTGATGGACAGTGAACATGTGATCCTGTCGGCGCTTTCATCCGAGGAGATCTCCGGACTTTTGAAGAATGCGGATGGTGAGAAATAATGAGTAAGGGTTTGATCGTATCTATTTCAGGACCTTCGGGTGTAGGAAAAGGAACCGTGATCGCCAGGCTCCGTGAGATGTTTCCGGATTGCAAGCATTCGGTCTCCGTTACTTCCCGTGCACCGCGAGGCACCGAGCGAGACGGCGTCGAATATTACTTCCGGACGAAGGAAGAGTTCGAGGAGCTGATCGCCAAGGGAGAGATCATCGAGTATGACCAGTATGTAGGCAACTACTACGGCACGCCGCTGACACCGCTCCTTGAGATGTCCGGCGAAGGAAAGAATGTCCTTCTCGACCTGACCGTACCGGGAAGCCTGGCACTGAAGGAAAAGTTTGACGACACCGTAACGATCTTCCTGCTTCCGCCTTCTCTTTCCGAATTGAGAGGAAGACTTTCCGGAAGAGGAACCGAGACGGAAGACCTGATCGAGAAGAGAATGGCGCAGGCCAAGGGCGAGATCGAGAAAGCCGGAAAGTTCGACTACGTGGTCACGAACCGCACCGTTGAACAGGCGGCAGATGAGATCGCCGCAATCATGAAAGCGGAGAACTGCCGCTTCAAAAGAAGTAGTGACGCAGTGGAAACACTGCTTGCACAATAATGAATAGTAAACAGTAAATGAGGCAATGAAAAAGGGAGGAATGTAAAAATGTTAGTTGATCCGTCAGTTGAAGAATTGTTGCCAAAGGCAGAGTGCCGATTCTCACTTTGCATGCTCGTTGCAAAGAGAGCTCGTCAACTCGTAGATGGTGGTCAGCCGATGGTGGATGATCCGACACCGAGTTACGTGACACTGGCTTGTAAGGAAGTTGCCGCAGACAAAGTGGTAGGCGTGGAAGGAATCCATACACCGTATGTACCGCTTCGTCCGGAGATCGAGGAAGCACGCCGTCTGGCAAAAGAGGCTGCCGAGAACCAGGCCCGCATGGATGCGGAGCAGGCTCTTGAGGCTGCTGAAGCTGCAAATGAAGAAGGTATGGAAGCTCCGCTCGAGGCTGCTCCTGTTGAAGAAGTTGAGACCTCAAGCGTTGCCGATGACCTGATCGAAGAGCTCAGCGCAGAAGAATTTGCTGCAGGCGCTCCGACAGCAGATGCTGATGAAGACGATTTTGACGATGACGCCAGTGAAGAGGAGGAATCCTGATGCCTGTACAGAAATCAATGGAAAAAATCGTAGCCCTTGCTAAGACAAGAGGTTTCGTATATCCGGGTTCCGATATCTATGGTGGTCTGGCAAATGCCTGGGACTTCGGTCCTCTGGGCGTACAGCTCAAGAATAATGTAAAAGCAGCCTGGTGGAAGAAATTCGTCCAGGAGAGTCCTTATAACGTAGGCGTAGATTGCGCTATCCTGATGAATCCTCAGGTTTGGGTCGCTTCCGGTCACGTTGGCGGTTTCTCGGATCCGCTCATCGACTGTAAGCAGTGCAAGGCTCGTGCCCGTGCCGACAAACTGGTAGAGGATTTTAATTCCGAAAACGGTATCACCGATGTTAACGTAGAAGGTATGAACGACGAACAGCTCGTTGCCTACATCAAGGAAAAGAACATTCCTTGCCCGACATGCGGTGGCCACAACTTCACAGATGTAAGAAAATTCAACCTGATGTTTAAGACATTCATGGGCGTTACCGAAGATGCTAAGAACGAAGTTTATCTCCGTCCGGAAACCGCCCAGGGTATTTTCGTAAACTTCCTGAACGTACAGCGTTCCGCAAGAAAGAAGATCCCGTTCGGTATCTGCCAGATCGGTAAGAGCTTCAGAAACGAGATCACACCGGGTAACTTCATCTTCAGAACACGTGAGTTCGAACAGATGGAGCTCGAGTTCTTCTGCGAACCGGGTACGGACCTCGAGTGGTTCAAATACTGGAAAGAATACTGCTATAACTGGCTGACAGGTCTCGGCCTGAAGGAAGAAGAGCTCAGAACGAGAGATCACTCTCCGGAAGAACTCGCTTTCTACTCCAATGCCACAACAGACTTCGAGTTCTGGTTCCCCTTCGGCGAAGGCCAGTGGGGCGAGCTCTGGGGCGTTGCCGACAGAACCGACTACGACCTCAAGCAGCATATGCAGTTCAGTAAGCAGGATCTTTCTTACTTCGATCCGACAAAGAATGAGAAATACGTTCCGTACGTTATCGAGCCGTCGCTCGGTGCTGACCGTGTAACACTCGCTTTCCTTTGCTCCGCATACGACGAAGAAAAGATCGTCGACGGCGACAAGGAAGACGTTCGTACAGTAATGCATTTCCATCCGTTCCTCGCTCCGATCAAGATCGGTGTGCTTCCGCTGTCTGCAAAACTCAGTGAGAAGGCCGAGCCGATCTTTACAGAGCTTTCGAAGAAGTATATGTGCGAATTCGATGACAGACAGTCCATCGGTAAGCGCTATCGTCGTCAGGACGAGATCGGTACACCGTACTGCATCGTATACGACTTCGATTCCGAGAACGACAACTGCGTCACGATCCGTGAGCGCGACTCCATGAAGAACGTCGAGTACGAGCCGGGCAACATCCGTTTCCCGATCGACAAACTCGGTGAGTTCTTCGAGGGCAAGTTCGACTTTTGATTCAAAAGCCGGACAGAAAGAATTCGATTTCTAAGAAGAACAGAAATCGGCAACAAAAATCGATTTATAAGTGCTTTTCAAGCGTGACGAGCGTACGGGAAGGACTTTTAAATAAAAGTGACTAGAAGAAAATAAATTATGAAAGGCGGGCTAAACAATGACTAAATATGTTTACTTGTTTTCTGAGGGCAACGGCAACATGCGTGAGCTCCTCGGCGGTAAGGGTGCAAACCTTGCTGAGATGACCAACCTCGGACTTCCTGTTCCACAGGGATTTACGATCACCACAGAGGCTTGTACAAAATACTACGAAGACGGTCGTCAGATCAATGACGAGATCTTCGCACAGATCCTGGAATATATCGGAAAGATGGAGGAGATCACCGGCAAGAAGTTCGGCGACCTCGAGAACCCGCTTCTCGTATCTGTACGTTCCGGTGCAAGAGCTTCCATGCCGGGTATGATGGACACCATCCTGAACCTCGGTCTCAATGAGGAAGTGGTAAATGTTATCGCAGAGAAGTCCAATAACCCGCGCTGGGCTTGGGACTGCTACAGAAGATTCATCCAGATGTATTCCGACGTAGTTATGGAAGTTGGTAAGAAGTACTTCGAAGAGCTCATCGACAAGATGAAGGCTGAGAAGGGCGTGAAGCAGGACGTTGAGCTGAACGCTGACGATCTCAAAGAGCTCGCTAACCAGTTCAAGGCTGAGTACAAGGCGAAGATCGGTTCTGACTTCCCGACAGATCCGAAGGAACAGCTCATGGGCGCTATCAAGGCTGTATTCCGTTCCTGGGACAACCCGCGTGCTAATGTTTACCGTCGTGACAACGATATCCCGTATTCCTGGGGTACAGCTGTTAACGTACAGTCCATGGCTTTCGGTAACATGGGTGACGATTGCGGTACCGGTGTTGCTTTCACACGTGACCCTGCAACAGGTAACAAGGGCCTCTTCGGTGAGTTCCTGACAAACGCACAGGGCGAGGACGTTGTAGCC
>JAFZZM010000038.1 GCA_017615755.1 Clostridiales bacterium
GCAAGACGTACATTTCTCGGAATGTGTGTTTTAAACACTTTTTCACCGAAATACTTCTCTACTTCTTCTACAACTTGTTTTGTAAGCTGCGTTCTGCTGTCAAACATGGTAATCACTACACCAAGGATTCCAACTACAGGATTGAGTTTCTTTTTTATCATATTAATAGTATCAATCAGCTGAGTAAGACCTTCCAGGGCATAATATTCGCCCTGAATCGGCACAATTACGCCTTCACATGCAGATAAAGCATTAATTGTAAGCAATCCTAACGACGGTGGGCAATCGATGATAATATAATCATAATCGTCTACGATTGGCTCAATTGCTCTTTTTAAGATTGTCTCACGACTGATTGCAGATACTAATTCGACCTCTGCACCGGCAAGATTGATATTTGTCGGACACATATCGACGTTTTTCACGTTCGTATGCTGAATTACATTCTCGATATTTTCTTCATTTACCAGAAGATCGTAGACTGTATTTTCAAGTTCCATCTTGTCAAAACCGTATCCACTAGTCGCATTTCCTTGTGGATCGAGGTCAAGAATCAGCACTTTTTTGCGTTTTGCAGCCAAAAAAGAGCCTAAATTGACGGCTGTGGTTGTTTTTCCAACTCCGCCTTTCTGATTTACAATTGAAATTACGTATCCCATATGTGCTCCTTTATTCATTCTTTCTTATTCTATATTATCAGATTTTGCATATTTATATATGTCATTTACTTTACATATATTCTGAATACAACAAAATCTGCTATATATGTTTCACGTGAAACATCATTTTGAATGATTTGATTGTATATTTGGTATTGTTTCACGTGAAACAATGGTTATACTGTGAAAAGAAAATGGATAATGTTTCACGTGAAACATTATCCATATCATATAATCTAATATAATAGAAATACTTGATTGTTATTACATATCCAACTGAGCAAACTTTGCGTTGGCCTGGATGAATTCTTTTCTTGGTTCAACCTGATCACCCATCAAAAGTGTCATAGCCTCATCCGCAGCCTGTGCATCTTCGATTGTTACTTTGAGAAGTTTTCTCGTTGCCGGGTTCATTGTTGTCTCCCAGAGCTGTTCAGAACTCATCTCACCAAGACCCTTATAACGCTGGATCTTAGGTTCTTTCCAACCGGTCTTTTGCTTGATTTCTTCGACTTCCTTATCGTCATAAGCGTAATAACCTTCGTTGCCCTGATATACTCTGTAGAGCGGCGGGCAGGCAATATATGCATATCCAAGTTCTACGAGAGGACGCAGATAGCGGAAGAAGAAGGTGAGAAGAAGTGTACGGATGTGAGAACCGTCGACATCGGCATCGGCCATGATAATAACCTTATGGTATCTGAGCTTCTCAGGATCGAAATCCTCACCAATACCAGCACCAAGAGCCATAACTACAGGCTGGAGTTTCTCATTACCATATACCTTATCAATACGTGCTTTCTCAACGTTCAGCATCTTACCCCACAGTGGAAGAATAGCCTGATACTTTCTTTCACGTCCCTGCTTAGCAGAACCACCAGCGGAGTCTCCCTCAACGATGAAAATCTCGCAGAATGTAGGATCTTTTTCCTGACAGTCAGCCAGCTTACCCGGAAGGGTATTGGACTCGAAAACGCTCTTTCTACGGGTCATATCACGAGCTTTACGAGCGGCCTCACGAGCACGGGAAGCGGACAGGCATTTATCCATAACGATCTTCGCAACGTTCGGATTTTCCTCGAGATATTGAGCAAGCTTTTCAGACATAACATTCTCTACAAGCGTTCTAATCTCGGCATTTCCCAGCTTTGACTTTGTTTGACCTTCAAACTGTGGCTCCGGAAGTTTAACGCTGATGATCGCGCCGATACCTTCACGAGTATCTTCACCCTGGAGATTTCTGTCTGAATCCTTTATATACTTGTATTTTCTCGCGTAATCGTTAATTACCTTAGTCAAAGCACTCTTAAAGCCGGTGAGGTGAGAACCACCCTCAACAGTTGCGATATTGTTTGCATAGGAATAAACATTCTCAGCAAAGGAATCGTTATACTGGATAGCTACCTCTACGAAGCATTCGCCGCTTCTCTGGGCGATATAGATCGGTGGCTTGTGAAGAGCTTCTCTATGGCGGTTAAGATACTCTACGAAGGAGATAATACCACCATCGTAGTGAAGTACCTTATCTGCAGGCTCTTCAGCACGGTCATCACGCAGAATAATGGTGATTTCGCGGTTTAAGAATGCCATTTCACGGTAACGTGTGATCATTGCATCGAAGTCGAATCGGCAATCCGGGAAGATCTGCGGATCCGGTGTAAAGATCGTAGTCGTACCGGTATCGTTCTCATCGCATTTACCAACGATTTCGAGGGGAGAAGTGGTCTTTCCGCGCTCAAACTCGATGTGATAGATATTTCCTTCACGACGTACTTCTACGACCATTTTAGAGGCCAATGCGTTAACTACAGAAGCACCTACGCCATGGAGACCACCGGAAACGCTGTATGCGCCACCGCCGAACTTACCACCGGCGTGAAGGACAGTATGAACGACTTCAACAGTAGGAATACCCATCTTCGGGTGAATACCGACCGGAATACCGGAACCGTTATCTTTTACCGTAACGGAACCATCTGTATTTACCGTAACATTAATGGTATCGCAACGACCAGCCAGAGCCTCGTCTACAGAGTTCGCTACGATCTCATATACGAGGTGGTGAAGACCACGAAGAGTTGTATCACCGATATACATACCAGGGCGCTTACGAACTGCTTCCAGGCCCTCTAAGACCTGAATATCTTCTTCGTTATATTCCTTCTTGTTTGTCGTATCAAAATCGTCCTGACCCTGGGTCGCTACCTCAAGATCCTCCAAGGAGTCCTCAGAATAATCTTCTGTGAGTGCTCGCGGATCGGCAGCCAGGTTTACGAGACCGTCTGTTTCTTCCTGCACCTCGTAATAAAACTCACGATTCTTGTCATCAGAAGTGTTCTGAAGGTTCTTCTCATCGTCCATTTTCTAACATTCCTTCCTTTTTTCCGCCAAAACCCGGCAAAAATCCGAAAATGGCGAAAAGTGCTGATTTTTAAGGATCTGTAACAGTGTTACCTGTCCTTATTCGCTTGTATAAAGTCGAAACTGAAAGGGGAGAGACGTATACTCGCTCGTCGGTAACGACGATCGATCTGGGTATCTCTTCCGAAACATATTCCAGGATATTTTCGTCCTCTGATATCTTCAGAAACGAATTCATATCGGTAGAAGAAGCCGGAACGGTTTCAAGATTGACCAAGCCAACGATGGACTTTGACAGGATCGTATATTCTCCGCCAATATGAACGTACATGCAAAAGCCTCTCAAATCTTACTTATCCTTCAATTTCAGACCTATAATATTATACCATAAAAGGGAGAAATATAGTAATTTTTTCTTACTTAAGAACCCTGGTCACATTGCCCTTATTTACCTCAAAAAAGGCGATTTTTGAGTCTCTTGTCATTGAATCGACAAGTTCCTGCTCGATGAAAGTTTTATCAGTACAGGTTATGAATATCTGGGCATCCCCTATCTCCGATAACAGACATCGTCTTCTTTGGGCGTCCAGTTCCCCAAAAACGTCGTCGAGGAGAAGAACAGGGTAATCTTTCGTTTCTTCTCTTACAACGTCTAATTCGGCCAATTTCATGGAAAGCGCAGCTGATCTTTGCTGACCCTGGGAGGCAAACATACGAAGACCGTCTCCATCTAATGACATCTGAAGGTCATCTCTCTGGGGTCCGAAATTCGTAATACCATGCTGGAAATCGTCTTCTATAGAATCGTTCCACTTCTGATACAGGTATTCGACCACCTTATCTTCTTCGTAGTTTTCCAGCATATCGAGAGGAACACAAGTCTTATACTTAACAAAAAGAGTCTCACTTCCGTTAGAAATGCTCTCGTGATGCTTTCTCGCAAATTCATCTATACGAAGAGAGAAGAGGTACCTGTCCCTAATGATCTTTGCGGCAGCTCTCGCCATTGGTTCGCTCCAGATCGACAATTCTTCTTTGGTCATGCTGTCGATCATCTTGCTGTTTTTGATACGGGCATTCTTGACGATACGGTTCCTGTTCATGAGAAGACGGGCAAAAGTAGTC
The DNA here is from genome assembly GCA_017615755.1 of Clostridiales bacterium. Classification (GTDB taxonomy): domain Bacteria; phylum Bacillota; class Clostridia; order Saccharofermentanales; family Saccharofermentanaceae; genus Scatonaster. The sequence continues at coordinate 4,146 of JAFZZM010000038.1, forward strand.
AGCTCATGAAAATACATTGGCTTGACCTGGGAAAGAAGCACATTTAAGTACTTTCTTCTTACAGAAGGGCCTTCTTTTATAAGCATTAAGTCCTCAGGAGCGAATATAACAGCGTTAAAAATGCCGAAATATTCGGACATTTTCTCATATGGCACATCATCGTGGCAAACTGTCTTTTTTGCGCGCTTAGAAGGGGAGATGTCACCGTTTTTCTCATTACCATCTGTGTAAATTACAGAAACAGACTCATCGTAAGCGTTATAAGAAGAAGTCAGTTTCAACTTGACCTTATACATGTGTTCACCATGTGTGATCAGTTCCTGATCTTTACTGGTCCTGTGGGAATGGGTAGAAGTACAAATATATATCGCCTCAAGAATATTCGTCTTTCCCTGAGCATTTGCCCCATAGAAAACATTAACAGAAGGCTCAACCTCCAGGTCAAGCCTTCTGTAATTTCGAAAATTCTCTAATTCTATGGAACGTATATACATACCGTCCGCCCTTCAAAAAGCACTTCACTTACTGGTTTATTTACGAAGCGGCAGAATCAGATAAATAAATTCGTTTCCTTCAACCGGTACGATCAAGGAAGGACCATTAGAACCGGAAAGAGTAAACTTTACCGACTCATCATCGATTGAACGGAGAGCATCCATGATGTACTTGTGATTAAAATCTACATTGATCAGTTCACCTGTGATCTGGCACTTTACTTCTTCACGAAGATTACCAAGTTCTGTGCTGGAACGGATCACCAATGTTTCCTCATCTGTCATAGAAAGATTTACCGGACAACGGCGGTCTTCCTTCTGAATGATAAGAGAAGCACGTTCAACAGCATTCAGCACTTCATCTTTATTTACGATCATAGTCGTAGAAGAGTTACTCGGAATGATCGACTGATATGCCATAAACTCGCTGTTGATCAAGCGGGATACGATTCTGAATTTTCCTGTATCGAAGAGGATGTGGTTTGTAGAAGCATAAATAACTACTTCTGCATCCTTACCTGTCAGGATACGTGCTGCTTCATGAAGAGCCTTACCCGGGATAAGGAACTTCATTGTCGGGATCTCATCACCGATCTCCTTCTTACGAAGAGCCATACGATAACCATCGATGGAAACCAGATTAATATTCTTTCCGTCAGATTCGAAAAGGGAACCGTTCAGACCCGGACGGCCTTCATCTGTGGATATAGCGAAAATAGTCTGGTTGATCATGTTTCTCAGGATCTCCTGGTTCAAGATGATCTTGTTCTCATCGCTAACTACAGGAATTGTCGGGAATCCTTCTGCAGAAATACCATTAATGGAAAACTTCGAATTACCGCTCTCAATGTCGATCATCATGCGCTCATTAGAAGAGATGGAAACCTCTTCATCAGGCAGCTTTCTTACGATCTCTCCGAAGATACGGGAAGGAATAACAATAGATCCTTCTTCCATCACGTCAGCGTCAACTAATGCTTCAATACCTGTCTCCAAATCATATCCGGTCAGCTTTAAACCCTTGCTGTCCGCTTCAATCAAAATACCATCTAAAATAGGTAAAGTAGAACGAGTTGAAACTGCTTTCTGTACGATCGAGATCGCCTCTACAAGATTGTCTCTGGAACTTACAAGTTTCATCGTTTTCTTTCCTCCATGACTTAAATTTGTCTCTATAATATTATACAGGAAAATTACAAAAATGCTACAAATATTGAGGCAAAAGAACAAGAAAAATCTAAGAAATATCCTGTTTTTTCAGGTTTTTGAGTTTTCCACACTTTTCCACTTTAACGAAAAAAAGTGAGAAGATTGAAAATGTCAAAAACCGCGTGAAAATAAACAAAAACAACAAGAATAAAAGGTAATATTCTTCTATATTATTATGTAGTGTGGAAAATATGTAAAAGTTCATTAAAGGCTGAAATTTCAACGTTTGTTATGTGTAAAAAAAGTGGATAACAAGTGAAAAAAAGAAAGTGCTTTTGCACATGATACACACACCAAAGTTATGCACATTTTATCAACTGGAAATCCTCTTGAAGTTTTCCACAATTCAACCAAAAACTGTGGAAAAGTTCAGGCAAAAAGGCGCTTTTTGATTGACTCAACATGGACGCAAACTTCGTTGTCCGAATCTTTCACGCATTTTTCAATTTTGTTACAAGCGTGAAGAACAGTAGAGTGATCTTTGCCTCCGAAATATTCTCCGATCTTCGGAAAGGTCATGTTCAGTTCTGAGCGGCAGAGATACATGCAGATCTGGCGTGGTACCAGGATATCCTTGCTGCGCTTGTTGGACATGATATCACTGACGGTGATGTTAAAAGCACGTGCAACGACTTCGACAACCAGATCTGCGGTGACCTGACGTGTCTGCTTGGGCGAGATCATGTCTTTCAAGGCGATCTTGGCGTCATCCAGAGTAAAAGAACCGGCCAGCATGCAGTAAGCAACGACTGTCTTGTAGGCTCCTTCGAGCTCACGGATGTTGGATGCGAAGTTTGAAGCAATGTAATCTACCACAGAATCAGAGAGCTGGGTATTGTCTTCCTGCATTTTTCTATTGAGGATCGCAATACGTGTCTCGTAGTCTGCTGGCTGAATATCAACGATCAAGCCGGAAGAGAAGCGGGAACGAAGGCGCTCTTCCAGGTAGGAAAGGCTCTGCGGCGGTCTGTCGCAGGTCATCAGAATGATGCTTCCCGAATCGTAAAGGTCATTAAAAGTATGGAAGAACTCGATCTGGATCTGTTCTTTTCTCTCGAGGAACTGGATATCGTCGATAAGGAGATAGTCCGCGTTTCTGTATCTTTCCCTGAATTCATCGTATTTCTGGTCCTTGATGGTAGCGATAAATTCATTTACGAAGCGTTCGCAGTTTACATATACGACCTTGGCAGAAGGCTTATGTTTCGTGACGTAGTTTCCTACGGCGTGCATAAGGTGTGTCTTTCCGAGACCGGAACCACCATAAAGGAAGATCGGATTATACTGTTTACCACCTTCGGCAACGGAAACACAGGCTGCGTGGGCAAAACGGTTACCATCACCGACGATAAAAGAATCAAAAGTATAGCCGGCGTTCAATCTCGAAGCATTGGACGGAACGGTCGGAGTCTGAGCTGAGGAGTACTGATGTATCAGTTTGAGGGTATAGTCGGAATCGGGAAGCTCAAAACGCACTTCCATCTTGCGGCCGATCGCCGCTTCCACACAGTTCTCAATGAGATTCTTCATGGGAATGGTCTGTTCCTGACTGAAAGCATCCTTAACGGTAAGAATCAAGAGGTCATCGTTACTGAAAGATGGTTCGATAGGGAGAATAAAAGTCTTATACTTGACTTCTGTAAGTTCTGATACCAGTACATTTAGAGTTTTTTCCCAAATTGTATTAGCGTCCATACCTGTCCCCGTAACCAATCCAAAACGAATTAAGTTTAACCTTTACCCCCCCTCAAGGGTAAAAAGTAAGAATAATGATAGCAGAAATTCCCACTATTTGAAAGTATCTGATATAATAAAGTGCATAATTTCATAGAACAAATTTGCCCTAATGTGGGAGAATGTAACATCGTTAAGGCAAGAGATACATATTAGAAATACGAAAAAACACAAAAGAGGATAGTAAAAACACATGTCCAGACGAGGAAGAATAAATATTCGAAATCTGATCCTGATCATTATTGCAGTGGTATGTCTGATCGTCGGAGTGATCCTTCTTTTGATCGATCCGATCAGAAACATGAAGAGACAGGCGGTTACAGACGACATGATGGAGAGCATCGTGGAAGGAAGCCAGGCGGTATTTGTAGTAAAATCCGATGAAAATGCGGTAAACGGCGAAGAGTACGAGTACGATTTCGGCGTGGAAGAACTGAATAATGCCGGCGGACAATATCAGGAGATCATTGAAGAACTGCCGGATGAGACAGTACTGACCGCACTTGGAAGGATCAATATTCCTTCGGTAGATATCAATATCCCGCTTTGGAATGAAGCAACCAAGGTTTCCCTTCGTTATGGTGCCGGAAGACTGGAGAATACGGCTGATCCGGGAGATGAGGGAAATATGGTCATCCTGGGGCACAGAATGCGTGCGGAAGGTAAGCTTTTCAACCGTCTGGGTGACGTAAAAATGGGCGATGACATCATCATCACAACGATCGATGGTTCCGTCTATACATATAGAGTCGATAAGATCCTGGAGGCAGTTAAGCCGGAGGATCTGGATGATTATGTCGACATCGACGACGGTGAGGGAACACAGGTCACACTGGTCACCTGTACTCCTTTAGGTGTTGCGACCCACAGATTACTGATCATCGGTCATCTGATCTAAGGTGACGGAAGGGAATTATAAATGGCTTCACTTCGATATCATTTCGCCATCCTCTCTGCAAAAGCTACCCGCCTGGCATTGAGGATCATGGGGCGCGGCGCTACGACTTTACCGGGTAAAGTGGCCGTGAAATTCGACCCTCTTTTACTTCAGAAACTCTGTTCGGGAAGAGACTGCGTGACGATTACCGGTACGAACGGTAAGACAACGACCACGCACATGATCACCGATATTTTCCGAAACTGCGGATATACAGTTGTTACGAATGTTTCCGGCGCGAATCTTCTGTCCGGTGTCACGACTTCCATGATCTTCGGTCTGAAAGACATGAAGAAAGCGGAAAAGGCTGGTAAAAAGGTGATCTGTGTACTGGAGACCGATGAAGCGGCATACGGAAAGATCGCCTGCCAGATCAAGCCGAAGGTTTCCGTGGTAACAAATCTGTTCCGTGATCAGCTGGACCGTTTCGGTGAACTGGCGCATACCCGTGATCTTATTGCAAAAGGACTCGATACCTGTGAAGCGGATATCCTTCTGAACAGTGACGATTCCCTGGTTTCCGAGTTGTATAAGGGACGAGAGGGAAGAACCGTTTTCTATGGTCTGTCCGAAGAGTCCATGCACTACAATAACGTGACATATCCGGACAAATCCGGTGTGCTTCCGGCATCCTCCGATGCGGAATACTGCACAGGCTGCCGGACCAAATACACCTACACGGCCCGAAGCTTCGGACACCTGGGTGCTTTTTCCTGCGCAAAGTGCGGAAAGACAAGACAGAAACCTCGTTTCTATGTCGAGTACGATCTGTCGAAGAATCCTTCCGATGAGGGATACGAGCTTTCGCTCTGCGATGGCGGCGCATCTCCGGCGAAAGAGAAGAGGGTGAAACTCCCGATCCCGGGCATGCATAACTTCTACAACTCGATTTCTGCTGTGGCGGCCTGTGTCCGCATGGGCGAGAAGATCGGAGATACGGAAGGACTTTCTTTTGAGAAATGCGCGGCGGCACTCGAACATGTGGAAGCGGCATTCGGACGAATGGAGAAGATCAGCATCGGGGATAAGAAGATCTGCGTGCTCCTGGTCAAGAATCCGGTCGGTCTGGACAGAGCGCTTTCATTTGTGGCCGGCGCTTCCGACGCAGAAGGTATCTACATGCTTTTGAACAGTAATATTGCAGATGGTAAGGACGTGTCCTGGATCTGGGACGTGGATTTTGAGTCCAAGGAATTCCCGGAGAAGGTCTATGTTTCGGGTGACCGCTATGGTGACATGATGCTGCGTATCGTGTATTCCGGTGTTGACCGGTCACGGATCATAGCTAAACCGATGGAAGATTGTGCGGAGCTTCTGGATCAGGCGATCTCGGATTCGACGCCGGGCAAGTGTCTTTATATCCTGCCGAACTATACTTCGATGCTGGCGCTGAGATCGATCCTGGTGAAGCGCTACCACCTGAAGGATTTCTGGAAATGACGAAAGGAAAGTGCTTTGCGAATGGAAAATAAGGAAATTGAACTTCGTATATGTCATATGTATCCGGATCTTCTGAACCTTTACGGAGACCGGGGAAATGTCCTGAGTCTGATCCGTCGGGCGGAGCTTCGTGGTATCAAGGTGAAACTGGTACCGGTCTCCATCGGCGATGATTTCGATGAGAACGATTTCGATATCGTATTTCTGGGCGGCGGTCAGGATGCAGAGCAGAACGTGATCCGCAGAGATTTTGTTGAGGTAAAAGGACCTAAGGTCAAAGATGCGATCGAGCATGGCATGGTCTTCCTTTGTATCTGTGGCGGATACCAGATGCTGGGCAACTACTACCAGGAGCATGACGGTACGAAGATCGAGTGCCTCGGCGCGATCGATGTTTATACGGTTGGTGAAGATGTGCGATATATTCAGGATACGACCTATGAGGCGGATTTCCTGAAGGTGGATGGTGTCGCGGACAGCGGAAAACTGTACGGTTTTGAGAACCACAGCGGGCGTACGTATCTGGGACCTTCCGTCAAGCCGATGGCGAAGGTCATCGAGGGCGCCGGAAATAACGGAAAAGACGGTTTTGAGGGTGCCATCTACAATAACGTATACTGCACCTATTCCCATGGTAGTTTCCTGCCGAAGAATCCGCGCATGACTGATCATCTTCTGCGTATTGCGCTCAAGCGCAGATACGGTGAGGAGTACGAACTGCCGGAGCTTCCTACGGATTGCGAGGATTTCGCGCGCGCAGCATTACTGCGGTACAAGGAAAAGGGAAATACTGCACCGTAATTTCAAAATAGAAAACCCGTAAAAATTTAGACGGATAATTATGTGGAACGGTCACGTCCCAGGTTCTTCGATGTGAAGAGGCGGTCGTCAGCCATATGGATCAGCTCTGCGGCATCGTTACAGTCTGCATAGCAGGCAATACCCATACTTACTGTAAGACGGATCGGTTCACTGCTGTCATCGAGGAACAGAGGATTGCTGGCCAATGCGGAACGCACACGCTCTGCCTGTGTCTTCGCACCCTTAAGCGGTGTGTCGGGAAGCAGCATCATAAACTCGTCGCCGCCGATACGGAAGACCATGTCGGATTTACGGCACTGGGAAGTCAGGATGCTGGCAATGACACGAAGAACATCATCACCTTTATTGTGGCCGAAACGGTCGTTGATCTTCTTAAAGAAGTCAATATCCAGGGAGATCAGGGAGAAAGTATTCTTCGGATCGTCCGGATTTCCGGTCTTGGCACGGCGGTTATACTGGTAGGAAGTTTTCTCCAGCATCTCGTAGAAATATCTTCTGTTGAAAAGTCCGGTCAGATCGTCTACCTGAGACAATCTCTTCAGCTTCTCGTTAGCTCTGCTTAACTCTTCTTCGACGGTCTTGAGCGCGGTGATGTTTCTGGAAATACCCCAGGTACCGATGACTTTACCCTTCTCGTCAAAAACCGGATATTTGGAAGCGGAGTACCAGACAACGGCACCATCCGGCTTTTCGAGTTTTTCTATGTTAGAAATAAGCGGAGTTTTGCTGTCCATGATCTCCAATTCTTCTTTTCTGGCGCGTGTGGCAAACTCCTTAGGAAAATAATCAAAATCGCTCTTTCCGATCATCTGTTTCGGATCATCAATGCCAAACTGGGAAGCATGGGCCCGGCTGGTCCAGACGAAGCGCGAATCGGTATCTTTGAAATAGATCGTATCATTGGAATAATTACGGATGATATCGAGGATCATTTCATTACTGAAAAAGGATCTGTTGTTATCTTTAGCCATTTTTCTACTCCTTCCCGATCGGGTATATGAAAAGACAAACCACCGAAGATATTATCTCAAAAAGTTTAGAAAAAAGGAATAGAGAAATGCGGTCTGGCAGAGTTTCTGCTATACTGTGTCTATATTATGGAGGCAGAGGTGCTTGTATGAAACTGGAAATCATGGATACCACCTTACGAGATGGCGAACAGACGCCGGGAGTGTCTTTCTCCCCGAACGAGAAACTCAGTATAGCTAAGATTTTGCTTGATGAGGTCAAGGTCGATCGCGTCGAGGTAACCTCTGCACGTATTTCCGATGGCGATTTTGAAGCATTGCAGAAGATCACGGAGTGGGCCGGAAGAAAAGGGTATCTGGAGAAGGTCGAGGTACTGGCTTTTGTTGACCGTGGACACTCTCTTTCCTGGATCGAGAACGCCGGTGGCCGTGTCGTAAACATCTTATGCAAAAGCTCGCTGCACCATCTTTCCGCGCAGCTCGGGAAGTCTCCGGAAGAACACGTAGGCGAGATCCGTCGTGTGGTCGAGGATGCCAATTCCCGCGGCATGCTGATCAACATCTATCTGGAAGACTGGTCGAACGGGATCCAGAAAGATCCGGATTATGTAAAGATGCTGATAAAAGAGCTTTCGGTCCTTCCGGTCGAGAGATTCATGCTGGCAGATACACTCGGTGTACTTACACCGGACATGACATATAAATATGTGACGGAAATGACAAGTGCTTTTCCGGAGGTACATTTCGACTTCCATGCGCACAACGACTACGACATGTCGGTTGGTAATACTATCATGGCGGTCAAGGCCGGGGCTAAGGGCGTACATGTTACGGTCAACGGCCTGGGCGAGCGCGCGGGTAATGCGCCGTTGGCATCGATCGTTGGTGCAGTAACGGATTTCTGCGAGGACAGAGAGATCGGAGTCAAGGAAACGGCACTGGAACACGTCAGTAAAATGGTCGAGAGTTTCTCGGGCATGCGTATTCCGAAGAACCAGCCGATCACGGGTGCTTCGGTATTTACACAGACCTGCGGCGTGCATGCGGACGGCGATACGAAGGATTCCCTGTACTGCAATAAGCTCGCACCGGAAAGATTCGGACGTATGCGTCAGTATGCGCTCGGTAAGTCCAGCGGTCGGGCCAGCATCGCGAAAAACCTCGAGGAATTCGGTCTGGATCTGGATAAGGAATCGCTGGAGAAAGTTACGGCCCGCATCGTGGAGATGGGGGACAACAAGGAGAGCGTCATGACGGACGAGCTCCCGTATATCGTGGCGGACGTGCTCGGTAAGGGCAACGGCGAGTCCCACGTAAAGATCCTGAATTACTATGTCTGCCATGCGCGTGATCTCAATCCTGTTGCGACCATGCGTATCCAGATCGACGATAAAGTACACGAAGCCAGTGCTTCCGGTGAAGGTCAGTTCGACGCATTCATGCGGGCACTGCAGAAAGTCTATCAACAGTTCGGAAGAACACTTCCGTTCTTCGCCGACTACTCGGTAACGATTCCACCGGGAGGCCGTACGAATGCTTTTGTCGAGAGTGTCATCACCTGGCGCGACGGCGACCACGAGTTTAAGACCCGTGGTCTCGACCGTGATCAGGTTGCGGCTGCGATCAAGGCGACAGCGAAGATGCTGAACGTCATTTACGAGCAGGAGCAGATGAGCGAATAATCGTTGCGGAAAGCGTATCAGCTGTTCGGCTGATTGACGATGCCGATGAACAGCGGTACTCCGGTGATACTGACGATCTCAAAGATAAACGGGCGGTCAAAGACGAGTTCGATCCGGTCGTCCGGAGGCATTGCGGCACCGGCGAGCATCATTGCGGTAACGGCTGCGGCTTTGCATCCTTCTTCATCGATCGAGACGCGCACATCCTGAATGGCCTGGGAAATATAGAGATTCTTTTCCCCTGTTCCAAGAGTAGCAAAGTCAGCGGAAGAGGGATCGAAGATATCCGAGATGCCCATCTTTTTCAGTTTTTCGTTCAGATTCAGCGATTGTGAGATATCGAACTTCGGAAGAGAAAGTGTGACGAGCATGTCCTTCTTTGCGACATTGTTTTTGTTTAACATAAATCCGAGACATTCTTCGTCAGAAAGCAGGGATTCCGGTGAGACTCCTTCGTTTGGAAGGATCAGACGCATATAACCGTTTCCGTTTGTATCGAGAGAAATAGAATCGAAAGATTCACCGCGATAGAACATGGTGTGGTTTTCAGATTTCATGAAGTCACAGGTCAGATCCTGGCCCGGAGCGTGGAAAGTGCCGGGTTTGGTAGCTTGCTCATTAAAAGGAGAATCCCATTTTGCGGAGTAATTGACTGTGGAAACCAGAGCCATAACGGTCAGCGGATCCAGTTTCATATCCTGCACGAAGTCGGAAAGCAGACCATCGGTCTGCTCATTGATCCAGGAGCGGTACATCTCGTTATATTTTTCGGATTCCGGATCACCGGTGAATGCGGACGCGTAGTAATAGTCGGCCAGATTTTGCAGAACCGTGGAATCGTACTTGCAATTGCTGTTTGTCCAAAGTGAATCGGCAAGGATACAGGTGGCCATTCCGTCATTTGCATATGTCACCTCAAAAAGTGACTTGATGTGGCTTCGAAGGGATTCGATATCTTCCTCGTGGAGGACGTCCAGGATCTGCCGGCGGCTCTGTCCATCCGAGATCTCTGCGGTCATTCCCAGAGCCAGATAGAGGCTGAGAGGAGAGAAGACAAAGTTTTCCTTACTGTCCGGGTCCGACATGGCGCCGACAGTTTCTTTAAAGTATTCAAAATAGGCGGTCTGGTAGCCGGTCGGTTGTTTCAGAAGCACATCACGGCTATCGTGCCAAGCCTTGTACTGTTTATCAAAATCTGAGCCGCCCAGGTTGCTTTCGTCCGGATATGCGGCCATCTCCGGATAGTTCGGAGCGGCCAGGACCTTCGCGGCAGCGTTGCTTTCTCCACGGAGATTGCTGATGAATTTCGGAGGGAAAAGCGCCAGCAGCAGTACGGCAGCGGCAACGACTACGGCCACGGAGGAGATGATAATGACCTTGTGGCTCTTTTTGCGCGGAGCTAGATCGGGGATCAGTTTTTCATCGATCTTTCCGATGGCGTCTAATAATTCTTCGTTCTTTTTCATGTTATACACCTTCTTTTTCCAGTAGATCTTTCAGCTTCTTTCGGATCCGCACCAGTTTCATTTTGATTGCGGCTTCGGAGATCTTGTATCTTTCTGCGATCTCTTCGATGGAAAGAAAGTACCAGTAGCGGTAGAGAAAGATGTCTTTGTCTTTTGTGTTCAGGCTTCGAAGAAAACTCTCGATCAGATCCTTCAGAATTACCTGTTCCTCGATGGCACTGTCTTCTTTTCCGATGCATTCGCCCAGTTCATCCAGGCAAAGCGCTGTCTGGCTGCCCTGATATTTCTGCGCATGCTCCTTGCGGTACCGGTTCAACGCAAGATTTCGGGTGATCGTGCCAAGGAAGATGGAGAGGCGGGAAGGGCGGGTTGGCGGAATGGCATTCCAGGCCCGGAACCAGGTGTCATTGACACATTCTTCCGAGTCTTCGCGGCATTGCAGGATATTCTGCGCGATGGTAGTACAGTAAGCACCGTATTTTTCCGTGCTTGCCGTTATGGCAGAATCGTCCCTTGCAAAGTACAGATCCAGGATCCTTTCGTCTTCCATTTTTCACCCTCACTTTCGTTCTCTCACTATTATAGACAAGTTTACGATGCGAAAAGTAACATGTTTTTCGGAAAAATCAGAAAAACAAGATTGCAATTCCTTTAATCCATACTATAATAGTCATGCGCGGAGATTCCGCCGCCAAGCAGTTCGGGTCCGATATCCTGCTTGTAAAACCTAAAACCAAAGGAGTAATTAAATATGCAAACGATTCGTCGTGTACGGGAAGATTACCGTACTCTCTTACGTAGTGTGCCGTCTATGGTTACGGCTGTTTTTATCCTCTCTGTGGTCTTCATGAACCTCATGGCCAGTAAGGAATTATACCGTTCCGAGTATTTCTGTCTGAACTGTGGTCTGGCTTTGTCCTGGATCTCTTTCCTCTGCATGGACTGCATCTGCAAGCGTTTCGGTCCGAAAGCGGCAACGAAGATCTCTATTCTGGCAATTGGCGTGAATGTTGTCTGCGTCATTATCCTGAAGCTTCTCAGTATGGCGCCGGGTAACTGGGCTGCATTTTATTCCGCACCGGATGCCGCAACAGGTGAGATGATCACACAGGGCATCGACAGTACTTTTGGCGGTGCATGGTATGTTGTAGTTGGTTCTGCAGTAGCGATGTTCCTTTCTACACTCGTAAATTCTTCCTTGAACCACTTCATCGGAAAAAAGGCAGACAATGGTCATTTCAGTGGTTTTGCCACACGATCCCTGATCTCCACGGGTATTGCCCAGTGGGTCGATAATTTCGTATTCTCCGCGATGGTATCGCACGTATTCTTCGGCTGGAACTGGACACAGGTCCTGATCTGCTCCACCACTTCGATGGCTGTCGAGCTCATTGCAGAAGCAATCTTCTCTCCTGTCGGTTACCGTGTTTCCACACGTTGGGAGAAAGAAAAGGTCGGCCAGGAGTACATCAACCACATGGCGAAGGCGGTACAGGCGTAAGTTCTCGCTCCGCCGGATATGACACGAGGTCAGGATCCTATGGAATTAGAAAAGTTATCCGGTGTGGCTTTGGGAAAAGAAATCCGAAACGGCCACATCACCCCGACAGAAGTCATCGATTATTTTGCGGCTCGGATCGAAAAACGCGATCCGAGTCTTCATGCATTTACCTATACTCGTTTTGACGAAGCCCGTTCCGAGGCAAAAGCACTGGAGCAGCGGCTTTCCAAAGGTGAGGATGTGGGTCCGCTTTGTGGCGTTCCGGTGGGATTGAAGGATTTTCTTCCTTCGAAGAAAGGCTGGACCAATTCCCATGGCGGTGTCCGTTCCTTGATCCGCGAAGACGAGGCCGATTCCATGTTCTATATCGCGGCAAGAGAAGCAGGTGCGATTGCGGTCGGAAAGACGAATGCACCGGCATTCGCATTCCGCGGGACCTGCGACAACAAGATGTATGGTCCGACGAGCAATCCTTTCGATACACGCTATAATTCCGGAGGCTCCTCCGGTGGTTCCGCCGCGGCAGTTGCTGACGGCATGCTTCCTATTTCAGAAGGCTCCGATGGTGGCGGTTCGATCCGTATCCCTTCGGCGTGGTGCGGTTGTTTCGGGTTTAAGGCATCTGTGGGCACGATCCCCAGTATCTGCCGTCCGGACGGATGGACCGCGACACACCCGTACTGCTTCAACGGCGCCATCACGAGAACAGTCGAAGACAGTGCACTCATGCTCAATTACATGGCACGGTATAACCCGAGAGATCCGCTGAGTCTGGATCACGGAAAGAAAGACTTTACCGAACTCATGCGCAAACCGATCCGCGATTGGAAGATCGCATTTACTACGGATTTCGATGTGTTCACAGTCGATCCGGAAGTGGCCCGGATCGTGCGCGAAGCGGCCTGGAAGATGGAGCTTGCCGGCGCGAAAGTGGAAGAAGTGCACTTCAATTTCAAGCATAACCAGATGGAGTTTTCCGAACTCTGGTGCAGAAGCATCAGTATCGATACAGCGATCGACATGGAGCTCTGGAAGAAGGACGGACTGGATCTGGTCCGCGACCATAGAGACGAACTCCCGGAGGAGTTTATCTACTGGAATGAAGTGGCGCTTCGTTCGTCGGTCATGGACTACCGCTATTTCAATGAACTGCGTACCGAGATCCTCGATGCCCAGCAGGATATTTTCGATAAGTACGATCTGATCCTTTCGCCGGTCACGATCTGCCCTCCGGTCAGAAATGCTGAGGATGGCAACACGAAAGGACCGACGGAATTGAATGGAAGAAAGATCGAGCCATTGATCGGTTTCTGCGAGACATTCTTCGAAAACTTTACGGGCAATCCGGCCGCATCGGTTCCTGCCGGACTGACATCGGAAGGTCTTCCTGTAGGACTTCAGATCGTCGGAAAGAAATTCCGCGACGAAGACGTACTTGCTGCGGCAAGGGCATTTGAAGAGATCTGTCCGTGGAATTACGACATCCCGTATTCAAGAAAAGTGTAAGCATGATATAACAAAGAAAAAGCACCCGCCAGAGGGTGCTTTTTTCTTTTATGAAGGTTTACCCCTCCGGACTGTCAGACAGCCTGGAAGAGCAAGGTGGCATTATGTCCGCCGAATCCAAGGGAGTTGCTCATGGCGTAACGGACAGGGCGGATCTTTCCTTTATTGAAGGTGTAATCCAGATCCAGTTCTTCCTCGCTGGTGCTGGAGTTACGGGTCAGGTGGATAAAGCCATCGCTCATGGTGCAGATGCATACGATCGCTTCGATGGCGCCGGCTCCACCCAGAAGATGGCCGGTCATGGATTTGGTGGAATTGATGGCGATCTTTTCCGCGGCATCGCCCATGGCGAACTTGATGGCACGTGTCTCATAAAGATCGTTCAGGTGCGTCGATGTGCCGTGGGCGTTGATGTAATCGACATCCGCCGGAAGGATCCCTGCCTGTCTCATGGCGATCTTCATGGCCATGCCGGCACCGCTTCCGTCCGGAGCGGGTGACGTGATGTGGTAGGCGTCATTAGTCACGCCATAACCCACGATCTCGGCAAGGATCTTCGCATTTCTTTTTCTTGCATGCTCATACTCTTCCAGCACGAGGATACCGGCGCCTTCACCTAGAACAAAACCGTCACGGTCCTTGTCGAAAGGACGCGAAGCCAGGTTCGGATCACAGCTTGTGGAAAGTGCTTTTAGCGCGGAAAAACCGTGAATGGCGGAAGTTGTAATGGCGGCCTCGGTACCACCGGCGACGATCAGGTCTGCCTCGTCCAGACGGATCGCGTTATACGCCTCGCCGATGCAGTGGCTGCCGGTAGCGCAGGCGGTGGATATATCCATGTTCTTGCCCTTGAGGCCGAACTGAATAGCAATGTTAGCGGAGGCCATATTGGTTATTACCAAAGGGATATAAAGGGGGTCGGTCTTGGCTCCGCTAAGGAACTTCGGTATCTCTTTCTCGTGCTTCTGCATGGCGCCGATGCCGCATCCGACAATGACACCCATGCGATAGGGATCTTCACGGGAAAGATCCAGACCGGAGTTTTGAAAAGCTTCTCTCGTGGCGGCGACGGCATACTGGGAGAACAGCTCCATACGCTTGGCGGATTTGAAGTCCATGTGATCCCGGGCATCGAAACCACGGACTTCTCCGGCGAGCTTGATGGGGGACTCCGAGACGTCGATCTTTGTGATCGGTCCGATGCCGTTGGTTCCGTCTTTCAAACCCTGCCAGAAAGCGGGCACATTATTCCCAAGCGGCGTGACCGCACCCATACCTGTGATGACGACTCGTCTTGTTTCCATTTCTCATTCTCCCGTGACGTGTTCGTTACCATGAAACGAAGCTTGATTTCGAAACAAGTGTACTCAAAAGCACCCGAAACAGGAACGGGCAAGTTTCCCGAAGTATTCGATTTTGGGGAAAATCAGAAAAGCATGAAAAATCGGATAAATCGGCGGTTTTACGCAAATTCTGAAAAGTCGGCGGTAGAGTGCGGAAAGTATGGTATCATGCTTGATAGGAGAAAGAACGGAGGAAGAAACAATGGCGTTATTGACGAAAGGTGCGATCATGCGCGCTTTTGAAGAGATGCTCGAGGAGATGGCTTTCGATAAGATCACGGTATCGGCCCTCGTGAAGCGATCCGGCATCAGTCCGAATACGTTCTACTACCACTATTGCGACAAATACGCGCTGCTGAACGAGTGGTTCGGCATGAAGCTTAGAGACATCCGGAAAGATGACGACGACTACGCCGGCTGGCAGAAACGCATCAAGTACTTTTTCCGCATGTGCCACGACAATCCAAGACTTATTCACCACATCGTGGACTCGCTTTCGCGTGAGCAGCTGGAGCACTATATCTTCGAGATCACCGACAAAGTTTTCATCAGCTATGTCAGAAAAAAAGCCGCGGGCAAAGACGTGTCGGAGAGCAAGATCCGCGAGATCGCGCGTTTTTACACCTACGCTTTCATCGGCTTCTTCCTCGAGTATATCTGGGACGATATGGAAGACGATGTGGATGCGAAAGTCGACCACTTGAGCGAGATGTTCGACCACTTTATCGAGAGCGCGATCCAATAATTTTCTGTTTTTTCTAAATCATGCAACAAAAGCACTTCCTCGTGCGTCTTATATGTAGGATGGGGTATTTCTGTCCTTTTTACTTTATGCAGAATGAGGAATTGGTATATGAAACGAAGAGGGATCAGTATTCTACTTGCGGCAGCGCTTCTGGTCGGGATGACGGGCGGATGCAGGAAGAAAGAAACGTCGAAGGAGACGACGGATACGGTCATCGAGAGTACGACTTCCGCTGAGTTGGCCGAAGAGAAGGAATCTGAAAATGACCTGAATTCAGATGCGGAAACGACCGAAGAATCGACTGAAGAAACCTCCGGAAAAGACGGAAAAATCGAGCTCGATCCGGATGCGATCATTTTCACTTTCGAGCACACGAATATGGCCTGGGGATTCCAGAGCTATGTAACGCTGATCCTGGGTGACGGGCGGATCTATACCGTGTCGGATTATTTGAATGTGAGGAATGATAAAGTAGAGACGATCAATTCGATCAAAAAGCATGTGGTGCAGACCGAGCCGATGGGTATTCTCGATATGGAACACCTTCTGGATCTGTATTATGCGGCATCAAAATTTGATCCGGATTGCACATTTACGAAAGAATCAGCCGCTTGTGATATGGGATCCTACGTGCTGAATTTCTGGAAGGAAGACGGAACGATAGTTTCGTGCATGCGATACGGGGATTGGAGGTTTGTGTATGACGACCCGAATGCGGCGATCATCTCAAAACTCTGGAATGAGGCGGACCTGCATATTACCATCGGAAAAAGATATCAGAGGTTTTCCATGCGTGTAGATGCAAACCGTATGACTACGCTTCACTGTGGCTATGTTTCTTTACCGGAAGGAAGTTCAGGCAAGTTTGTTTTCGAAAACTATGACGAGTTCGCAAAAGCCGCTGAAGCGTGGAACCTGGATCTTTCCCAAGTTCCGCTCTGGGACGGGGATAAGGAGAAACTGAAGGACTTTCCGATCTTTGTGCAGTTCGATCTTTTCGATACGCTGGGGCATGAAAGAAACTACGATGCGTTCCTGATCGCTGATGATACCTACCGTTTTCTGAGAAGCGAAAACTGCAAGGATCCGGCACCGGATGAGAGTGTCGCTGAAGCAATGGATGGTTTCGTATCGATTTATTTATATACAACAAAAATCGATTGGGATAAGGATGTCTTACAGACGGAAGACGGCGGAAACTGGGAAAGATACGCAGGGTGACCGGTTCTTTTTCAGGCGCGCTTCATCTTCCGCCAGATCACGAAATACATGGTGGTGAAACAGATGCTCGCGCCGGTGAACTGACTGATGCATTCGGCCCAGAACACGCCGTCTACACCGAGTCCTATACCCGGCAGAAGCAGCGTCAAAGGTGTGACCAGAAGGATCTTTCGAAGCATGGAGAAAAACAGTGCGTGCTTCGGATAATTCAGGGCTACGAAGGTGGTCTGTCCGCTCATCTGTAAAGCCATGAACGGGAACGCGAGGAAGTAGATCCTGGCGCAGTGGATCGTCAGGTCAATAAGCTCGGGATCGTCTGTAAAGATGCGGATGATCGGTCCCGGAATCAGAAGGATCATGGCCCACATCAGGATATTGACCGTAAGTCCGCAGAGGAAAATAAAGCGGATGCATTCCGAGACACGGCGGCGTTCTTTGGCGCCGTAGTTATAGCTCATGACATTCTGTCCGGCATTCGTGACACCGCTGTTCGGCAGGCTCATGATCTCGCGGATGGAATTGTTCAGGCTCATCGCACCGACGTAAAGTGTGCTGAGCGGACCGCCCCATGTTTTCAGCATGATGTTCACGATCGCCTGCGTGATACTGGTGGTGACCTTGAAGGTAAAACCGGTCGCGCCGAGCTTCAGAAGACCGCTGATCTGGCTCTTATCGATCAGGAGTTTCTGAAGGCGGAGAGGCGGGCGCTTACTTCTTAGAAAAAGCACTACCCACAGTGCGCTGATGCTCTGCGAAAGCACTGTTGCTAAAGCTGCACCCTCGATGCCCATGCCGAAGGCGAAGATAAAAAGCGGGTCGAGTGCAATATTCATGACGGCACCGATGATAACGGTCATCATGCCGATCTTCGGGAATCCCTGCGCGTTGATAAACGGATTCATACCCAGGCTTACAAGGACCGGGATGGTGCCGATCACATAGATGCGGAAATAGCCGACTGCGTAAGGCAGCGAGAATTCATCACCGCCGAGAAGCTCCAGAAGCCAAGGCGCAGCGATAAAGAGGATCACGGTCAGGGCGGCACCGATAAGAAGAAGCAGAGTAAACGAAGTACTCAGCATACGTTGTGCTTTTGCATCGTCTTTTTCACCTCGTGCGATGGTGGCCAAAGTGGATCCGCCGGTACTGCATAAGTTGGCAAAAGCACCGATCAAAGTTATCAGGGGGAAGCACACGCCGAGGCCGGTGATGGCGTAGGTACTACTGTCTCCCATGTGTCCGATGTAGGCGCGGTCGACGATGTTATAGAGGACTACGACCAGCTCGGCCAGCATGATCGGAAGTCCGAGTTTCAGGATGAGAAACGGGATCCTTCCTTTGGAAAAATCTCCCTTGCCGGAAGATGTACCGGGGACGTGATTTTCTGTGTTGTTCTTCGGGTCAGTGTTCTTCAGTGTCGTCTTATCCATAAGCTTCTCCGATCTATACGTAAGACCGGTCGATCTTAATGACGCAGTAGTGATGGGGGTGCGATTTCTGGACTTCCTGCTGCACACGATGGATCAGTTCTTTTTCCGGAGTTTTGATGTCGTGCGGCACCACCATATCGAAGATGAGATTGGTGTGACTCTCGCCCGGCACCATGCGGAAATCGTGTATGGTGATCCTTGGATCGATCGTGCGTGCGATCTCTTTCGCTTCGTCCTGAAGACGCATGAGGTCTTTATTTTTCGTGTCGATCGGATCCATGTGGATGACGGCTTCGCAGTCGAGTTCGCGGGCCAGATCCAGTTCGATGTTATCGATGCAGTCGTGGATATAGAACATATCCTGGAATGCGGAGACTTCGGCGTGCAGGGAGACCATCTTTCTACCCGGACCGTAGTCGTGGA
Source organism: Clostridiales bacterium (assembly GCA_017615755.1). Taxonomy (GTDB): domain Bacteria; phylum Bacillota; class Clostridia; order Saccharofermentanales; family Saccharofermentanaceae; genus Scatonaster. The sequence continues at coordinate 23,067 of JAFZZM010000038.1, forward strand.
CAACGACATCGTGAATGCCGCTGACGGCTTCATGCGAAAGTACGATCTTGGAGATCTGGTCGAGGAATTCTTTGGACGGCGGAGTACCGAGAAGCGGCTCGATCGTGTCCTTCGCCGCATTGATTCCGGAATAGAGGATAAAGACGGCCAGTGCGACACCGATATAGGCGTCGACCGGAAGATCCGTGAACTTCGTGGAGATCACGGCGATAAGAACGACGGAAGTGGAGATCATGTCGTTTCTGCTGTCAACGGCGGTGGCCTTCATGGCGGCGGAATCGATGATCTTAGCCCAGTGAAAGTTGTAGTACATCATGTAGGCCTTCACCAGAAGCGAAGCGATCAGGATAATGATTGCCGGAAGCGTGCAGTCGACGGCCGTTGGATGGATGATGCCCTCGATGGAAGACTTGCCGAGCTCGAAGCCCATGATGCAGATCAGAAGCGAAACGATGAGTCCCGAGATATACTCGATACGGCCATGTCCGAACGGATGGTCCGCGTCAGGAGCCTTGCCCGCGAGACGGAACCCGATCATGGTGATGATCGATGAACCGGCATCGGACAGGTTATTGAGCGCGTCACCGACGATGGCGATGGAATGGGTGAGAATACCCATGATGAGTTTTCCGAGAAAGAGAAGGATGTTGAAGAAAATGCCGCACGCGCCACAGATACTGCCGACACTACGGCGGACATGTGCCTGCTTCGGATCCTTGATATCCGGTACCAGTTTTCGAATCAGCATGGAAACCATCGGTCTTCTTTTCCTCCTTCGTAACTAGGGATATTTTACTACAAATTGCAGAAGGTGGATTAGATGAGAAGTATACAATCGGCAAAGGTGGCTTTTCGTGCGGTATTTGTCGTGCTTTTTGCTATGGTATAATGAGGGCATCGAAAGAAAACGGCGGTTTGGGGCGGAGTATGGAAAGAATCCGGAATGAAGAACTTGAGCGTATCGCCCGTCTTGCGGGTCTGTCGCTGTCGGATGAGGAAAAAGAACTTCTTTTTTCCGATCTTTCCCGTATCGTTCCTTATATGGAGCGGATCGCAGAACTCGACTTGTCTTTAGAGAACGAAGACGATGCTGCCGTAAATTCCATTTCTGAAGAAACATTTTTACGTGAAGACCGCGCGGAGACTTCCGATATTTCCGATAAGATCCTCGCCCAGGCGCCTCTGTCCAAAGACGGCTTGTTTACCGTGCCGCGAACCGTAGAGTGAGGGAAAGCCATGACGAACGAAGCGATCCTTTCTCTTACTGCATATGAACTGGCCCAGGCGATCCGTGAGAAAAAAGTGACCTCGGAAGAAGCCGTATTGGCTGTTTTCAAAAACATAGACGAGAATGAATCTGATCTTCATGCTTATCTCTCTTTCTGGAAAGAAGAATCCCTGAAACAGGCACAGGCCTGCGACGCCATCGTGGCGGGATCCACCGATCCGGAGGGTCTTCCGCCGTTTCTGGGCGTGCCTTTTGCCGTGAAAGACAACCTGCTTCTTTCCGGTAGGCGAAGCACTTGCGCATCGAAAATGCTGGAGGATTTTGTTGCTCCGTACACGGCGACCTGCGTGGAAAAACTTCAGGCTGCGGGAGCGATCATTATCGGAAAAACGAATATGGATGAGTTCGGAATGGGCGCATCGACAGAGCATTCCTATTTCGGCACGACCTATCACCCGATGGATAAAAACCGTGTCCCCGGAGGATCATCCGGCGGATCAGCAGCGGCCGTAGCAAGCGGCAGTGCTTTTGGCGCACTAGGCACGGATACAGGCGGATCGATCCGTCAACCTGCGGACTACTGCGGACTCGTGGGACTGCGTCCGACATACGGGACGGTCTCCCGACATGGACTGGTGGCTTTTTCTTCCTCGATGGATGTGGCCGGACCGATCGCGCGTGACACACGCGATGCGGCGGCGATCCTGAATGTGATTTCCGGAGCGGATGAGAAAGACCAGACATCGGTTTCTTCGCCGAAGATCGACATTTCCGCTATGGAAAACTACGAGGTGGCAGGGAAGCGCATCGGCATCCCGAAAGAACTTCTTGGTCAGGGCACGCAGACAGAAGCGCTGGAAAAAGCGAGGGCTTACTTCGCATCGAACGGTGCGGAAATAGAGGAGTTCGACATGCCGATCCTTGCGCATGCGGTGGCGATCTACTACATCCTTTCCTCGGCGGAAGCGTCTTCCAATCTTTCCCGTTATGACGGGATCAGATACGGCTATAGAGATCCTGATGCGACGGATCTTTCTGAACTCTATACGAAGACGAGAAGTTCCGGTTTCGGTCTGGAAGTGAAACGACGGATCCTTCTGGGAAACTACGTCCTTTCTTCGGAGCATTTTAACGACTGCTACCGGCAGGCGGAGCGCGCCCGTGAAAAACTGAAACGAAGCTTCGAGAAAGCTTTTGAAAAATACGATCTGATCCTGTGTCCGACGGCACCGGGCGTGGCGCCTGAACTGGGAAAGATCGATCAGGATCCGCTGGCATCCTACATGGCGGATCTCTATACGGTACCGGCCAGCCTGGCAGGGATCCCGGCGGTCAGTGTGCCTTGCGGCACTTTCCGTGAGGGACTTCCTTGCGGCGTACAGCTTCTGGCTCCGCGGTTCGGAGAACAGGAGATCCTCGGGGCGGCCCGATTCCTTGAAAAACAACAGCGGAAGGGGGCGGGTGTCTGATGGATTATGAAACCATAGTGGGTCTGGAAGTCCATGTGGAGCTTCGGACGGAATCCAAGATCTTCTGCTCCTGTCCGACGACGTTCGGCGCACCGGCGAATGCGCATATCTGCGAGGTCTGTGCAGGCCTTCCGGGAGCGCTTCCGCGCCTGAATAAGAAAGTTCTGGACTATGCGGTCATGACGGCACTGGCGCTCTCCTGCGAGGTGACGAAAGAGAGCCGTTTCGACCGGAAGAACTATTTCTACCCGGATCTACCGAAGGGGTATCAGATCTCGCAGCTTTATGCGCCGATTGGTAGAAACGGAAAAGTCGAGATCGAGTATTCCGGAAAAGACGATTCTTCCGAGCAGAGAACCAAAACCATCCGGATCCATGAACTGCATATGGAAGACGATGCCGGAAAGCTGATCCATGATCCGCTGGAGAATGTTACACGGATCGATTTCTCCCGTTGCGGCGTCCCGCTTCTCGAGATCGTGACCGAGCCGGATTTCCGCTCCGCGGAAGAGGTGGTGGCGTTCCTCGAGCAGCTCCGCAACATGCTGAAATTCCTGGGTGTTTCGGATTGCAAAATGCAGGAAGGATCCCTTCGTGCTGACGTGAATCTTTCCGTCCGTCCGATAGGCGAAGAGACGCTCGGGACCCGAACCGAAATGAAGAATCTTGCGTCGTTCCGCGCGGTGGCCAAGGCCATCGAATATGAGTCGGAACGTCAGTGGGCCATCGTAAAAGGAGGCGGCACGATCGCACGCGAAACACGCCGCTGGGACGAAGAAAAAGAAGCTTCCTTCTCCATGCGTAAGAAGGAAGACGCGGCGGAATATAAGTATTTCCCGGAGCCGGATCTTCCGGTGATGCGGATCTCGGACGAAAAGATCGAAACGATCCGAAAGACGCTCCCCGAGCTTCCTATTGAAAAGAAGAAACGCTATATCGAGCAGCTCCATCTACCGGCCTACGACGCCGGCATCCTCACATCAAGTAAACCGCTGACAGTGCTTTTTGAGCGGACGGCGGAGCTCGGTGGGGACCCGAAGGAAGCTTCGAACTGGATCATGGTGGAGTTCATGAAGATCTTAAATGACCACGGGGACAATGCCGAGGATTTCGAGATGCGGCAGGATTCCCTGGGCGAGATCATCCTTCTTGTGAAGGATGGAAGGATCTCCCGTGCTTCGGCAAAAGCACTTCTCCTTGCGGCCTACGAGCAGGGCGCGATCCCGGAGGAGTTTGCGCAGGAGCACGATCTCTGGCTCATCAGTGACAAAGAAGCCTTGCATCCCATCGTGGAAAAGGTCCTTCAGGATAACCCGAAGGCGCTTGCGGAGTACCGCGCGGGAAAGGTCAAGAACAAGCAGTTCCTGCTTGGACAGGCGATGCGCGAAACGAAGGGAAAAGCCGACCCCTCTATACTGGCAGGAGTATTGCAGGAGTGCCTCGAAAGCGAGTAAAATAGTGGTATAAGAGGTCCTTGGGGGGAAGCAAGAAGGCATTACTGATGGAAGAAAAAGAAAGAAACATCTACGATAAGGCAAAAAGTGCGATCCATGCTTTTATCTTCCACGAACCCGGTGCATTGGCGCAGACGGCATATGACCGTCAGTGGAGAAAGAAGGAGATCGATGACAGATCTTTCCGTATGTACCAGGAAGCGGCGGAGACAGGGCAGCCTTTTGCATGCTTCAGTGTCGGCCGTTGCTATGAAGAAGGACGTGTCGTGGACAAGGACCTGAAGAAGGCGTACGAGTGGTACCAGAAGGGTGCGACCGGCGGCGATATCAACGCATGGGTGGCGCTCGGCAGAATGTTCGATCTGGGCATCTATGTGGACAAAGATCCGAAACTTTCCCATATGTGGCTGGAGCGTGCCGCGAATAAGGGTCATCCACTCGGCATGATCGGAACAGGCAAACACTACGCCAGTGGCGAAGGTGTGGCAAAAGATCCGAAGCGCGCGCTGGAGCTTTTCGAGCAGGCACATGAGCTCAATAAAGGGGTCGGCAGTTATATCCTCGGCGAAGCGATCGGGGACGGCGTCGGCTGTGAAAAAGACTATAAGAAAGCCTTTGAACTTTTCCAGGAAGCGGACAAGAACGGGTATGCACTCGGTACGTTCAATGTCGGCATGATGCTCGACATGGGCCTGGGCTGTGAAAAGGATCAGAAGAAGGGTTTCGAGTACATCTCGAAGGCCGCGGATATGGGCGTGACGGAGGCCATCTACCGTCTTGCCTATGAATACCGCGATGGTTCCGAGATCGTCGAGAAGGACAGAGAGAAGAGTTTCGAACTGTTCCTTCAGGCGGCGGATAAAGGCTATGCGAATGCCTGCCTGGAAGTCGGCCTGATGTACGAAAATGGCGATGGCTGTGAAAAAGATCCGGAAAAAGCATTCAAGTACTACGAGAAGGCGACGAAGGCCGGGCTTCACACTGCGGTCGTCTGCCTGGCTGTGTGCTACAGGAGCGGTATCGGCTGTGAGCCGAATCCGGTAAAAGCAAGAGAACTTCTAGAGCTCGGCGTGCAGATGGGCAATACCCGTGCGTATCACCTGCTTGCGCTGACGCTTTTTGAAGAAGACCCGTACGATGAGCGAGCGATCAACCTGGAGATGGTCGCTTCCCGTGGAGGATTCAACCGTTCTTCCATGAAAATGGCGTATTACTTCCTGCAGGACGGGGAGACCGGACCGGACAAAAACAGGGCCGAGTTCTACTACCGCAAAGCTGCTTCCCAGGGTGATACCACGGCGGCATTTGAGCTCGCGGAGCTACTCAATACGGAAGAAAACAAGGAAGACGAGAAGGTACAAAAAGAGATCCATCAGCTGTACCGTTTCAGCGCCGATGCGCACCATCCGCTGGCAGCTTACCAGCTGGCCAAAGAGTACCGGGTGCCGAAGAAGGAGAGTGTCATCTCTGATGAATCCGATTCGGAAAACAAGGTCTCCCATGTTCAAGAAGTCGCGGAAAAAGACGAGGAGCGCTACGTTCACTACATGAACATTGCCGCTACCGGAGGCATTCCGGATGCAGCGGAAGAAGTGGCAAGACGGCATTTCTGGGGTAACGGAATGACGGTCAACATCCCTGTGGCCAGTGCGCTCTTTAAGTACGCCGCAGACGAGCTGGGCTCCGATGAACTGGCGGCAAGAGCGGCGATCACGAGGATCATTACGCGCTACGACACCGCCTATTGGAACATCGGAAACAGCCACCTGAACAAAATGGTACAGTATAAACTCAAGGCTCCTCTGGAACCGGAAAAGAAAGAGGAAGTCATGAAGTGTCTCGAGCAGCTTTCTGCCCTGGCGGAAAAAGGCGAGCCGGCGGCTCTGATCTATCTTCCTCTGGCCAAGATCCTGGTACTGGATTCGAAGCTGACCGATCCGGAAGACCAGAAGATGCTTTCCTATATCGAGGCGCTTCCGGAAACGAAGGAGAAGTACTATGTGAAAGGTCTTCTCCATGCAAGCCTCCACAAGAAAGAGGTTTCGGAATCGATCCGCCTTTTTACCAAGGCAAAAGAACTCGGCGCGGACAATGTCACGGTTTTTCTCGGTAACCTTCACCGAAGACTGGCTTATTCCGGACGGAAAATCAGAAAAGAATCGAGTGTGACACTTCTGGGAAAGGCAAAAGATCTGTATCTGGAAGCCTACCGGAATCAGGAAGTGAACAGTCCTTATCTGTTCTATTCCTGTGCGGAAGAAGAGACGCAGATCAGTCTCAGAAAGATCCTCACATCGATCTATATCTGCGCAGCACTGATAATCCCCATGATCTGGCTTTTGAGCATCTGGGAGAAGAAGGATCAGATGACAAGAGCGCAGATCATCGAGAAACTGGAGTATGTAGCGGCATACGTTTTACTGGCCGTGATAATCGTGACATTGATCGTGGATACGATCTATCTCGTGTCCAGATACAAACACAGAAAAAAGACGAAAGAGCTACTGGAGAAGAAATAGGAAATGGCAGTACATGTAGTTTTATTTGAACCTGAGATCCCGCAGAATACAGGAAACATCCTTCGTACCTGCGTGGCCACGAATACGAAAGTGCACATCATCGAGCCGATCGGATTTGAGCTGACGCCACAGTCGTTGAAGCGCTCGGCGTCCAATCATCTCGAGATGGCGGAATATACGATCTACAAGGATTTCGACGACTTCGAGTCGAAGAATCCCGGCACCTACTTTTACATGACACGCTACGGCAAGAAGCCGCACAGCAGTTTCGATTTTGCGAAGGTGGAAGGCGATATCTATCTGATCTTCGGCAAAGAGAGCACGGGCATTCCCTATGACCGGCTCCGCGCCCATCTGGATCAGTGCTTCCGCATCCCCATGTCCGGAAACTGCCGGAGCCTGAACCTTTCCAACGCCGTGGCGATCGCGCTATACGAGGTAATGCGTCAGCTGGATTACCCGGATCTCTCCTTCTGTGAGGTACAGAAAGGAGAAGATTTTCTGGAGTCCTTCGACATTCATCCTATCGGGAAGAAAGACGGAGTTTTATGAGTCAGAAAGAAGAGCCTGCCGGTGCGGCTGTCCCTGAACCGAAAGCAGGAACCAAGATAATGGAAAAACAATGGCCGGCATGGATCGCCGCTTTCTGGCTGCCTATTGTGGCCGTGATCTCCGAGTGCTGCTTTGCCGCCATGATCGGTAGCCCCATCACGCTCAACATGCTGCTTCTTTCCGTGAGCATGCTCCTTCTGATTTCACTTCTTATCCTTCTTATTCCGAAAAAGCGCTTCCGCGTGATCGCAACCGGCATCCTGACGATCCTTCTGGCGGTCATCTACATTGCGCAGTTTATTTACTACCGTATCTTTTCCACGATCTTCGTGTGGGCCTCCCTTCAGGGGACCGGTGACGCGCTAGCCGAGTATAACGGCGTGATGTTCTCCGCGATCGCCAAAGGCTGGTGGGGACTTCTGATCCTGCTTCTTCCATCGGTCTTCTACTGGGTGATGGGAAGAAAGTTCGTCCGCGCGATCCCGACGGAACAGAAACGATTTGTCCTCGCTGTGGCGGGTGCTTTTGTTGCAGTAAGCGTGCTCGGAACCGGACTGGTCCTCAATAACAGAAAGGGCGCCGCGAGCCCGCGTCGTCTGTACCTTACCGAGTTTTCCCAGGAAGCCTCGCTTCGTGAATTCGGACTGCTTCCGACGATGGGCCTGGACTTCCGCTACAACGTCCTGAATATTTCATGGCAGGAGAAGTCGAATGTAGATATCAGCGATATCGTCATCGAGACGGTCGCACCGACGGAAACCACGGCGGCTCCGACCTTTACGCCGACACCGGTTCCTCCGACAAAAGCGCCTGAGGCGACGCCTTCCCCGACTCCGACTCCGTCTCCTTCACCGACGCCGTATCCGAAAAACGTACTGGATATCGACTTCAACCTCGAAGAGGACGATAAGGTCTACCGTCACATGAACGAATTCTTCTCGCAGCGGGAACCGACCACCATGAACGAGTACACAGGCCGGTTTAAAGGGAAGAACCTGATCCTGATCACGGCCGAAGCTTTTTCCGGATTCGTGATCGATCCGGAACTGACGCCGACGCTCTATAAACTCTCCACGACCGGCTTTGTTTTCAACAATTTCTACACCCCGGAATGGTATGTGTCCACCTCGGACGGCGAGTTCGTGGAGACGACCGGACTGATCCCGAAATCCGGTGTATGGAGCTATACGAAGATCGCGAAAAACTACATGCCGTTTGCCTTCGGTAACCAGTTCCATGCCTTGGGCTACCAGACATTTGCGTACCACAACAACACCTATACTTACTACAACCGTGACCGTTCGTATCCGGTCATGGGCTACACCTACCGCGGCCTCGGAAATGGCTTAAACGTGACGAAGCAGTGGCCGGAATCGGACGTGGAGATGATCGAGGATACGGTTTCGGAATACCTGAACGGCCAGCCTTTCCACGTCTACTACATGACTGTCAGCGGCCATCTTCCGTATGCATTCGGCGACAATAAGATGTCCTCGAAGCATCGTGACCGGGTAAAAGATCTCGACTACAGCAGCGGCGTAAAGGCCTATATCGCCTGCCAGATCGAACTTGACGAGGCGCTGAAACTCCTTCTTGAGGAACTGGAAGCGGCAGGCGAACTGGAGAACACCGTCATCGCACTCGGTGCCGACCATAACCCGTATGGCCTGACGGCTTCGGAGTACCGCGAACTGGCAGGGAAGAAAGTTTCCTATCCGTTCTCCTACTTCGAGAATGCCTTTATACTCTGGTGCGGGGATATGGAAGAGCCCGTCGTGATCGACAAGTACTGCTGCAGCATGGATATCGCCCCGACACTGGCGAACCTTTTCGGACTGCCGTACGACTCACGTCTGTACATCGGTACCGACATTCTGGCGCCGGAGCCTAACTACGTGATCTTTGACGACAAGAGCTTCATCAACGACAAGATCATGTACGACGCGGGAAGCCGGAAAGTCACGGTGCTCGTAGATGAAGAGATCACGGACGAGTACCTCAAATCCTGCATCGAATACGTGGACGAACTTTTCTATAATTCGGCCCACATCATCGACAAAAACTACTACGGCTACCTCTTCCCGGACGGCGTGCCGTGGGAGCAGGAAGGTTAGAATTCAGGACACAAAAAGGACTGCCTCAAAATGAAGTGAATCCCTGAAGTTGGACAACAACTTTGGAGGTTCACTGCACTACACTACGGGATGGGGTATACCCCCATGGTGGCGAGCAAGATGGTGCACCTGCCGGGACAGGCAAGATGGGGTATACCCCCGGGGGGTATACGGGCGCTTTTGACGAGGCATTTTCATACTAATTGGTTTTTTTCTGGCAAAAAGTATGTATTTTTGCCGTTGAAGATGGTCTCAAAGGACTTCAACTACAGACAATAATGGCATTTTCTCTCATTTTGATGGCGAATGAGGCAGATATTTTATGGTTTTCTCGATTTATAGGGGGAGGGGTATAGGGAAAATACATACTTTTTCTGATTTTTTTGTGGATTGGTATGAAATCGCAGAAATCCGAGCAGATCCGCCCAAACTTGCTCCCCCTCCATGTAGGATAGAAACAGCATTCCCTTGTTTTTATCCTATCGGCTCCACGCGAACGCCGGCTCCGGCGCACATTCGGCGCGTAACACTTCGGAAGCACGATCTTGAGGCCGTTCTTTCTTCAGGCCCCAAAGCACTTCAACTTAACTTTTCGGTTTCGGACTTTTTCGAGGATTTACCTTTTCTCTTTTTCTTCGCATCGAAGAGACTCTGATCGGCCTGCATAATCATCTCCGATGTATCCAGCTGGTCATTGAAGGACGAATAACCGAAACTCAAGGTAAGGGGTATCGTCTTGTCATCGACGAGAAGAGGAGCCTTCTTCATGGCTTCCCTGATCCTGCCGGAAAGAGTCTCTGCACCTTCATAGGTCGTGTCGGAAAGGATCAGGGCAAACTCATCGTTTCCGACGCGGAAGATATCATCTGACGAACGGGAACAACTGCGAAGAGTATCGGCAACATGTTTCAGCGCGATATCCCGGTATTGCGGGCCATATTCGTTGCAGAAGCTCGTAAAACCATCGATATCCATCAATATGATGGAAAAGCTGGTGGAATAGCCACGCCCGCGGACACGGGAGAAGATACGCCTGTTACGCTCTATGCTTGCCTCGAAATACCGGCGGTTATATAGTCCTGTAGTCTCATCGATGGTAGAAAGCTGAAGGATCTTCGAGTTCAGCTCATCGCACTGTTTATTCTTCTGCACCAGCTTCTGTTCCGTATTCTTTGCCGATGTAATGTCCTGCGAAATGCCCCATACACCGCAAACCTCGCCTTCGGGACCGATCAGGGGGTAAACCGAAGTGGAAAGCCAGACATCACCGACCTGGGACTTTGCGTGGAGAAGTTCGACGTGCTCCTCAAGCCCGATGACCGGGATCCTCATACGGATGATCCGCTGCTCCTCCTCACGCATCCTGTCTGCCTGAGCAGCAGAAACCAGATCGGACAGTTCCCGTCCCACGATTTCGGAAGGGGAGGAGAAGCCCATCAATCTGGCAAAAGAACCGGAGCAGAGCACATATTTACCATGGAGATCCTTAAAGAATACGCAGAGGTCAACCTGATTCAAAAAGACCGAGAAAAGCTGTTCCCTTGAGAGGGTCCGGAAGAATTCGGAGTCAGGTGTTTCTTTTTTCATAGTGTCTCCCTCTGTACAGAAAAAGACGATCAGAGAAATGCAATCGCACCGATTGCAAATACGACAATAAGTGCGACAAAGAGAATGATCCCGATGATCGTGAAAGTCTGTGCATTATTTGTTTCATAGACGGCAGGGAAGACCCGCTTTACAAAACGGGTGTACTTGTCCCACTGATCAGAAAACCATACGGCGATCTTGCGCAAGGTGACGACGACACGGGAGCCGAAACTCATGTCCTTAGTGTAAGTCAGCTGTTCGTCGGTGAAGTGGAAATGATCTTTCACTTCCTTTTCCTTCAAGATCGATGCACTGTCGGGTGCCAGGGGACGCTCGTCAGGCATGGAAAAATCGTCATCAATAGAAAGAAATGTGGAACGCTCATCGATGAGCGTCTCTTTCTTCTTCGGAGCAGCGACGGAACTCTTCATCTTCCATGCAGGCGCAGATGCAGAAGAAACCTGATGTAACTCCTCCACCCAAGGGCTGGATTCGGTAGCCTTGGGGATCCGGACAGCCCGGGATTCCTCGAAGTCTTCCTCCAAAATTCGCTCTTTGCTTGCAGTATGCCGCATACACCTACTCCTTTAATGTTCTTTTACATCCCCAACATATAGTGACAGTATATCACGAATTAGAGAAATATACAGCCAACTGGGAATATTTCACGAAAGAACGGGGTTTTTTTTGAACAGTTTGTGCAAATTGCTGTATCTTTGAGTTATAATACTATGGATAACTACCATGGGGGTTTAGTGAATGAATCGGGTTTTCTTTGATCTGGGAGTCTTTCTCTACTGGTCAGAAGAGTCCAAGGCAAGCAAAAGCCTTACTTCGAAAGGTGGCGTCATCGTTTCGAATAAGGATGCTTTGAAGACTCTTAAAGACAAGTATGCAGAGATGGATCCGGATATCGTTGAGATGTTGAGAGCACTCAAGGATGCCGGCTTCAGCCTGAATGTCTGCGACCGTCTTACCCAGGCACAGATCAAAGAATGTTTGAAAAAACTCGGTATCTTCGAGTATTTCGATTATTTTGTCAGCGCAAAGACAGAAGAGACCATGGCCAAAGCCTTAAACCAGAAGCGTGGCAAGGACGATTTCATGGTTTTTGTCGGAACGGAAGAACTGATCATCAAGGCAGCGACCCGTAACCGCATTCCGTCTATCGCTTATGGACAAGACTGGGCGAATGTCAAAGCCCTGGCTTTCTCCACGGCATTTTATCCTCTGGAAGTGGAAGACCAGATCCATGTTACTTTACTGATCCACTGCATCGTGGAAAAGACGATAGAGAAGGGCTCCCGGGTACTCGGCATCGACGGCATTGCTTTTGCCGGAAAGAAAGTCCTCGGAGATAAGATATCGCGCTACATGGATCTTCTTGGTAAAGAGAACATCATCGTGGATCTGGAAGATTATCATCGCGCGGTAGAAGAGAGCTACAAGGGCGAAGATCCTGTTGAAGCCTATTATTTCAACGGATACAACAGTGAGAAACTGATCGATGAAGTGCTTCGTCCGTACAGAAAACAAGGAAAGATCGACAGACTGGTCTATTGTCTGGACAGCACGAATGAGTCCTTCGTAAACGAGCGTCACTACACGCTTTCCGAAGAGGGCATAATGATCCTTCTCGGTACGATGATGTACAGAGAACCGCTGATGCGTTACTTCGACACGACGGTCTATGTTCGCGTGGATTATCGTGAAGCTGAGCACCGCGCATCCCTGGTGGATGTACCGATATACGGTGAGGATCCTCTGGAGACATACAAGGAGAAAAACATTCCTGCTCAGAAGATGTATGTAGCCAGACATGATCCGTTCGATAAGCGGGATTTTATCGTTGATAATACGAATTACCACAGACCGTTTTTTATCGTTTGACACTTTCCTTCTCGAAGGAGAAGAATTAGAATACTATTGGAAGAAAATGAATCATTGATAATTGATCTGAAGGGGTTGTCGAGTCATGCAAAGAGTATTGATCATCGGATGCGGTAAGTTGGCAAGAGCCGTAGTTCCACTGATTTCCAAGAATTCGGTTTATTTCCGCGAGATCTGCCTTTCCGGTCGGTCGAAAGAAAAGTGTGACACATACAAGATCAAGTATTCCAACGACAAGCAGAAGATCATGACTGCCTTCGTAGATGTGAAGAATAAAGAGAAGACCCGTCTGATGGCTAATATCTACCATCCGGATCTGGTCATCAATCTTGCCCCGTCTTATCTGAATACGACGATCATGGAGCTTTGCCTCGACATTGGTGCAAATTATATCGATGCCTCTCTATATACTCCGAAGGGTGAGGCAGTCTGCAATATTGATGAAGAATATTCCTACGATGCACGCTTCCAGGAGAAAGGCCTGACAGCTGTGATCGGTTGCGGCTTTAACCCGGGCGTGATCAATGCTTTTGCACAGTATTCCGCCATCAAGCTTCTGGATCACATCGATTCCGTCGATGTCATCGACATGAATGCCGGCGAGAATTCCAACAAGTACCTGATGAATACATCCATGATGACCAGCCTGCACCAGGTTTCATCCGACTGCCGTATGTGGTCTTCCGGTGAGATCATCAGTTATCCGCCTACAAGTGTCAAGGCATCCTTCGATTTCCCGGATATCGGGAAGAAGGATCTTTACATGGTCGACCACGAAGTGATCGATGCCCTCTGCGGCGAGCTTCCTGAGGCACAGTCCATCCGTTTCTTCTCGGCATTCAAGGAGCCCTTCCTGTCCATGGTAAGAGTTCTGGATGACCTGGGAATGACTTCTACCAAGCCGGTGGATATCGATGGTCAGCAGATCGCACCTCTGGATTTCCTTTACGAAGTAATGCCGCAGCAGGAAGACCTGGCCGCGACGGCGACAGGTAAGAACGGTATCGGTGTTCTTGTAAGAGGAACGAAGGACGGACAGGAAAAGAAATACCTGATCTACAGCCTTGTGGACCACAAGGAGTGCTTCGAGAAATACGGTTCTTCTTCCACAGACTTCATGGCGGCGGCGCCACTGGTTGCCGGTGCCGGTCTGATCGCTCTCGGTATCTGGAAGCGTCCGGGTGTACACATGATCTCCGAATTCGATCCGCTCCCGTTCTTCAAAGAGATCCAGAAACAGGGTCTGGATTACAAGGTCACAGAGACCACGGAAGATATGGAACTTCTGGAAGACTAGGTTTTTGCGTCTTCTTTCTTCTTCGGGTGGAAAAACAGCTTATTGATCAATGAGATAAAAGGTCCCAGAAAGAGTGTCATCAGGATGATGCCGATGACAGGGATTCCTCCTGCCAATGTTCCAATCAGAACTGCCGTGAAATCCCAGAGGATTCGTACAAGCATGCCCGGGAATTTCGGAAACCGGGCAACTGTTTTGTCTGTCAGGTATTTCGGGATCGCGTCGTACGGGGCCACACCCATGTTGCAGTTAATGTATACCGCCGCGCTGATGACAAAGCATATGAGCGCGGGAAGGAAGATCCCCCATCTGCTGAGTGTGTTGGTGAATGCGGAGGCAGGGATGACCTTTAGCCATACCCAGTCGAAAAAGTCCACATAGTAGCCCACCAGCACCATATTGAAGATCGTTCCGAATCCCAGAAGATCTCTTCTGGTGAGGATCACGAAGAGAAGCATGACGGCATTTACGATGAGCTGGTAGTTTCCGAAGCTCATACCAATACGAGTAGAGACGGACTTGTTCATGAAAGAACAAGGGTCTGTTCCGAGTCCGCAGAGCATGAGAAACGACAGAAAAAAGCCCATGCCGAAAACGGCTGTAAAGCATATGATGATCTTTTTCCATTCAAGCTGAAACTTCATATATCCCCGTCTTTTTTGCAAAGTGCAATTAGTCTATCACGCAAGCAGAAGGAAAGCAATTCTTCTGCTTTTTCAGTGTTTTCAGGCACTTTTCCGATATATTCTGATATGCTCTAAAAGTCCCAATAATGGTACAGCAACAAGTACAGAATAATGTCATCAAGAGTACATCAGACAGCGCTTAGATGGTTTTTGAGAGGAAGCAAACGGAACAAACAAGTAGGAGGAATTGAACGATGTGGTTACCTATAGTTTTGGTTTTGGGATTAGTTGGATTTGCGTATCTTTATTTGGATTCGATCTTCTGTGATTTTATGGATGATCTTTTCGGAGAAGATCCGAAGAAACTGTAAGCGGCAAGTGCCAGACAGGAAAGAGCGGACAGGAGACTTCCGATAGTACTTCCGGGTGCCTGATAGCGGAAAAACACATAGTAGTTTCCGGCTGAAACAGGCGCAGCAAGAAGTGCTCCCTCATAGGAAGTGACAGTACTTCTGACACCATTAAGATAGACCGTCCAGCCCTTTTCGTAAGGGATGTTGGTCAGGATCAGGGAGTCGGAAGCAGGGAGAATATTTGCGGAAAGACCGTCATGCGAGAGGCTCCGGTCAATGACGCCGAAGTTTGCGCTCTCTGTATACCGGCTCCAGTCGAAGGTGTTGAGATAGCCGAAGCTGACCTGTACTTCTTCGAGGTCTTCCGGAGTTGTGCTGACAAGTTCGAGAGACAGGATCTGACCGGCATTGAAGGTTCCCAGACGGATCAGGACAGATTTGCGGCTGTAGCTGATGGTCCCGACGGAATTGCCGTTCAGACGGACATCGACCGGATGGGACAGATGGGGCAGTTTGATTGCTGCGTAAAGCGGATCCGAAAAGAGAGTGGATACGGAGAAGCGGGCATGCTGTGTATCGGTAAATTCCGGTGTCGTCGTTGCCATTGTGGAAGTCTGGAACGGGATACTGGGAAGATAGGGCCAGAGTGAATAGATCCATTCATTCAGCAGATCGAAATGGTCGGAATAGCTTCCGTCCACGGAGAAGGCTCCGGCGTTCTGTCCTACCAGTACAAGCGAACCGTTGTTTCCGAAAAGCAATTCGGTAATCGGCGAGGAGAAGCTTATCTCGGTTTTATCGGATGGTGTGTCTGAGCCGATCGTTTGAAGGAACGAGGAAGCAGGCGCCTGATCTTTCAGGACGTAAGGGATCTGCATAAGCTGTGGGATCAGTATGATCCCGGAAAGTCCGATAGAAAGGAGGACGTGCACACTGAGTCGGAGACATGTACGAGACAGGCTGTTGTCCTTGCTCTTTCTGGCAAAGTATACCAGTCCGCCGATCAGGATCGGGAACAGCAGCAGGGCAAGAATGACGTTGGATGTCAGATATAGAAAGAGAGACAGCAGCAGGGAAAATGAAATGACGGGACGCGACTGACGGACCGCCTTTCCGGCAAGATAGAGCGCAAGAGGAAGCATGGCATAAGCGCTGCTTACCGGAAGATGCAGGAAATACGAAAGGGAGAAGGTGAGACCTGTATAGAGCAAGGAGAAAAGGAGGACCAGGGAAAGCGTATTCTTTTTCAGAAGCACACTGAGAAGCTTCGAAAAGCAATATGCTGCGAGCCCAAGGCGAAATGCGGAAAGGACGAGGACGGCCTGTGGAAAGACGGTTTCCGGAAGTAAGCCGGATGGAATCGTAAGCAGGCCGCCGAACCCGTTCAGGGCCAGTCGGGGAAGGCTTATGCCCAGCCCCGATGCAAAAGAATAACTGCTGAATTCAGCATGCAGGAGTTTGTCCCGGAAGACGGAACAAGCAGATATCTCGTCTGCGGCAAAACAGGTGTTTGCATTAGAAAACAACGGGGAGACGATAAAGATGATCAGCCACAAAAGGAAGAGGATCGTTGCAGAAAGAAGAGGAAAACTTCGTTCTGACGCGAACAGATCCTTTACAATCGTGCGGGCATGCCTGGGTTGTGATGTTTGTTTTTCCGACATGATCCTTCCTCATTCCCCGATGGTGAAAAGTTGGTCTTGCTCTCTATGATAGCACAGAAAGTTGAAATACTCGGCTAAATCTGTTATATTCGTCTTTAATATATTCATTCGTTAGTGCACGAGGTTTATGCGGTATAACCCGCAGAACATAGGGAAGGAAAGGAACGAAAGTGCCTGAAGACAGTATAGGTGCGATATTACTCGACCTAGCCATAGTATTTATGTTTATTCTGATCAACGCCTTTTTCTCGGCTGCCGAGATGGCGGTGATCTCTCTCAATGATGCCAAAGTCAAGAAACAGGCAGAAGACGGCAATAAGAAAGCCAAGAAGATCCTGAAGTTTATCGAAAATCCGGCGCAGTTTCTGGCGACGATCCAGGTCGGCGTAACACTCGCGGGCTTCTTATCGAGTGCTTTTGCCGCAGATAAATTCTCCGGCAGACTGACATATTTACTTGATCCGAACGGAAAGTTTTCTTTCCTTGGTACGGTCTGTACGGTACTCGTTACCTTGATCCTGTCTTATTTCTCATTGGTGCTGGGCGAGCTGGTACCGAAGCGTATCGCGCAGAATAACGCAGAAAAACTGGCATTCCGTTCCTCTTCGATCGTCCGTGCTTTCGGTACGGTCATGAAACCGTTCGTGCGCTTCCTGACGCTTTCCACCAATGCAGTGCTCCGACTTCTTCACATCGATCCCGAGGTCAAGGAGACCAACGTTACCGAGGAAGAGATCCGCATGATGGTCGACGTCGGTTCGGAAGAGGGTTCCATCGAGGATGCGGAAAAGCAGATGATCCAGAACATCTTCGAGTTCAACGACAAGGATGTCGTGGAGATCATGACACACAGAAAGAAGATCGTGGCCCTGCCGATCGATGCGACTTACGAAGAAGTCATGGATGTGGCCAGAAACGAGAAATACACGCGTATTCCGATCTATAAGGAAACGATCGACGAGATCGTCGGTATCCTGCACATCAAGGACCTGCTGGGCATTACGAATGAAGACGGCAAGTTTACGCTGGAAACGATCATGCGGCCGCCGCTTTTTGTACATGAGACGAAGAAGATCTCGGACCTTTTCCATGAGATGAAAAAGGGTAAGATGCAGCTGGCGGTCATCGTTGACGAATATGGCGGAACGATGGGTATTGCGACTATTGAGGATATGCTCGAAGAGATCGTAGGTAATATCACGGACGAGTTCGACGAAGAAGAGCCGGAACTGCTGAAGATGAATGACGGCGGATTCCTCGTAAAGGGCGATATGACCTTAAGTGACCTTGAAGAGGCCATCGGCGTGGATCTCGTAAGCGATGACTACGATACGATCGCGGGTCTGACACTGAGTCTTCTCGATAGAGTTCCGGATCACGGAGAAACGCCGGAAGTGCAGTATAAGAACGTCACGATCAAGGTCATCCAGGTCGAAGAAAACTGGATCTCAAAACTGCTCCTCCACGTCATTCCTGTGGAAGAGAACGAAGATGAGGAGAAAGAGGAAGAGTAATCCAGACTGCTGATTTTTCTTAGGAAGAACTGCTTATTTCGTAAAAGCAAAATACAGAACCACGACTACACCGAGTGCAACACGGTACCAACCGAAGACTTTGTAGTCGTGTTTTTTTACGTAACTCAGAAGGGCACGCAGCACGAACATGGAAACGCCAAAAGCGATGAGGCAGCCGACCAGAAGGACGAGGATCTCAGTCGTGGTGAATGCAAAACCGAACTTCAGGAGCTTGATGAAGCTTAAGCCGAACATGACCGGAACAGCCATGAAGAACGTGAACTCCGCGGCAGCGACACGGGATATGCCGATGGCAAGGGAGCCGATGATGGTCGATCCGGAACGGGATGTGCCCGGGATGAGGGAGAGGCACTGGAACAGGCCGATGATCAGGGCGTCTTTGAAAGACAGGTCGTCGACGGAATCAACCCTGGGGAGCTTTCCTTTGCGGTTCTGCTCGACAATGATCAAGAGGAGACCATAGACGGCCAGAGCGGTGCCGATTACGAAGGGAGTCTGCAGGTGCGCCTCCACATAATCGTCGAATAACAATGTTACAATTACGCCCGGAATGCAGGCTACTACGACTTTGAACCACATCATGAAGATGCTGCTCTTCAGATAGACTTTCTTGCCGGCCATGCCTGGCTGCTCTGCATAGCCGAAAGGCCACAGGCGCTTCCAGAAGGTCACGACGACAGCCATGATGGCACCAAGCTGGATCACGACGAAGAACATATTCTTGAATTCTTCGCTCTGTGCGAGGGGAAGGATCGCATCGATCAGGAGCATATGTGCTGTACTGCTGATCGGGAGCCATTCGGTGATGCCCTCCACGATACCGATGATAATCAGTTTTATCCATTCAAATGCTGTCATTTTTCCGCCACCTTTGGTAATATGGTCTCCAGTATATCACAACAGGTTCGTTTGGACGAATGACCAAGAGGGGGAGAGCATCACTTGAAGAACCGGATCCAGTACGCCATAACTTTTATCGTATTTTTCCTGACCGAAGTGGCCATTGCCAAGTGGGGAACAGGGTTTGTGAGAAGTTATGTCGGGGATATCCTTGTCATTCCGACGATCTATTTCTTCCTTCGCGCAACTATCTTTGCCAAAGACGGGATCTTCTCGGTCTATGTTCTTCCGTTTCTGACCTATGCCCTCGGCTGGATCGCCGAAGTACTGCAGGCATTCCACTTTGCGGATAAGGTGGGGATCAGCAAGGACTCGCCGGTCGGCATCGTGCTAGGCGGAGTTTTCGACCTTCGTGACGGCCTTTGCTATCTCCTGGGTCTTTTTCTGATCGGCCTGTATCTCGCGGTCGAGAGCCACTGGAAAGAGGACCGCCGCTGGTACTATCCTCTGGCCGTTTTTATCCACTGGACGTGGGGCCATGCCCAGACCATGCTCGGTTTCTGCATATATCTTTGGTACATAAAATCCCCGCACAGATATTACCGTGGCGTCGTCCGTACTGTCTGGCCGTCATCGGCAGGTTTGTCCTTAGGAATGTTTATCTTTACGCCAAAAGAACCTTCTCCGGATGACAAGAGTCTGAGCGCGCAGGGTGACCGGGAGTATTGCGAGAGAGTCGCGGTTCATGAATACGGTCACACGATCCAGTCTTTACTGCTTGGACCATTCTATCTTCTCGTCATCGGTATTCCGTCCGTCTGCTGGGCAGGTCTACCGAAATGCCAGAAGATCCGTCGCGACAAGCATATCCCTTACACGAGATTCTATTGCGAAAAGTGGGCTTCCCACTGGGGCGAGAAGGTAACAAAGGATAAGGCAGACTGGAACTGAGAACCTGAACTTGACCTAGAGGATCTCCGGTCTTTCATTTCGTGTCACATCCATAACGGCAAAAAAGTCTGAAAACAAGCACAATTTTGTGCATATTAAGAATATAAATATACAGTGCTTTTGGAGTATTATATCGGCATAAGATTTCCATATAGTTTCCAGGGGAGGCGCCGCCATGCAGAATGAAATGATCCTTATCCTCGATTTCGGTGGTCAGTATAACCAGCTGATCGCAAGAAGAGTCCGTGAACTGAATGTTTACTGCGAAGTCCATCCGTACAACATGCCGATCGAGAAGATCCGTGAGATGGCTCCGAAGGGCATCATCTTCACCGGTGGTCCGAGCAATGTCACAGATGACGATGCGCCCCGTTGCGAGAAAGAGATCTTCGAGCTGGGTATCCCGGTCCTCGGTATCTGTTACGGCGCACAACTGATGAATTACCTTCTCGGCGGCAAGGTCGCCACAGCCCCTGTAAGAGAATATGGTCACACGGAAGTGGATGTCGATAATGAGACTGCACTTTTCCGTCATGTTGCTTCGAAGACTGTCTGCTGGATGAGCCACACAGTTTATATCGCAGAAGCTGCTCCGGGATTCACCGTTACGGCTACTACCAAGGTCTGCCCTGTCGCTGCGGCCCAGAATGTGGAGAAAGGACTCTATTGTGTCCAGTTCCATCCGGAAGTTTCCCATACTGTGGAAGGCAATAAGATGCTCGAGAACTTCCTCAAGCGTGTCTGCAAATGTAAGTGCGACTGGAAAATGGATTCTTTCGTTGAGACATCGATCCGAGAGATCCGTGAGAAAGTCGGTTCCGGTAAAGTCCTCTGTGCACTGTCCGGCGGTGTTGACTCTTCTGTTGCCGCAGTCCTCCTCAGTAAGGCTGTCGGTAAGCAGCTGACCTGCGTATTTGTTGACCATGGTCTCCTCCGTAAGAACGAGGGTGACGAGGTGGAAGCAGTATTCGGACCGGAGGGCCCGTATGACCTGAACTTCATCCGCGTTAATGCCCAGGAGCGTTTCTATAGCAAGCTTGCTGGTGTAACAGAGCCGGAAAGAAAGAGAAAGATCATTGGTGAAGAATTCATCCGTGTATTCGAAGAAGAGGCCAAGAAGATCGGCGCTGTCGACTTCCTGGTACAGGGTACCATCTATCCGGACGTTATTGAATCCGGTCTTGGCAAGAGCGCGGTCATCAAGTCCCACCACAACGTTGGCGGACTTCCGGATTGCGTAGATTTCAAGGAGATCATCGAGCCGCTGCGTCTGCTCTTTAAGGATGAAGTTAGAAAAGCAGGTCTCGAACTGGGTATTCCGGAGAACCTTGTTTTCCGTCAGCCATTCCCGGGTCCGGGTCTGGCGATCCGTATCATTGGCGAGGTTACCGCAGAGAAGGTCCGCCTTGTGCAGGACGCTGACGCGATTTTCCGTCAGGAGATGGCAAAAGCCGGCCTCGACAGAAATGCCAATCAGTACTTCGCAGCACTCACCAATATGCGCTCCGTCGGCTGCATGGGCGATGAGAGAACTTACGACTATGCCTGTGTCATCCGCGCTGTTACGACGACGGACTTCATGACCGCCGAATTCGCCGAGCTCCCCTGGAGCCTCATCGGTCGGGTTTCCTCCCGAATCGTAAACGAAGTGAAGGGCATCAACCGAGTCCTCTACGACTGCACAGGAAAGCCACCGGCCACGATTGAACTCGAATAATGAAAAAAACGCTGAAACGCCCTGGAAACAGGGCGTTTCATTTTTCTTCGCCAACATTTCGCCAACAAAATGCCAACAAATATCGCCATAGATATTGTCACCTTTTTTCTCTTTTGGCCGTCTAATGAGTAGAATAGAAGAGGAACGATACTTTTGTTCTTCGGGAGGCCGGCCGTTTGGATCTAGAACGAATCGTAAATGAATATGGCGATGCGCTGCTTCGCATGTGTTTCTTGTATCTTAAGGATCATGCGATAGCAGAGGATGCGGTTCAGGAAACGTTTCTGCGGGCATTCCGTCACCAAGATGGTTTTCGGGGGGAATCGTCGGTCAAAACATGGATCACGCGTATAGCCATCAATGTCTGCAAGGACATGCTGACGGATCCGTGGGCGAGACATCGGTCAGATGGGGAACTTCCGGTCGAGGCCACACCTGAACCGTCATTTTCTTCGGAGGATCGTTATGTAATCTCCGGGAAGATCGCAAATCTTCCTCCGAAGTACAAAGAGGTCATTCTTCTTCACTATTATCAGGAACTGAAACTTAGCGAGATTGCGGAGATCCTTGGTGAGTCGGAGGCAACGATTAAGACACGTCTGAAACGGGCGAGAGATATGCTTCGCTCGGAACTCAAGGGGGTGTTTGATGATGAATGATCTGAGAAGGAAAATAGATGAAGAATTAAGAGACGTCCGTCTTTCGGAGAACTTGAAAGCGCGGATACTGGAGCAGGCAGGAACGGATGGCAGCCTTGGGGGACAGACTAGAGGTGCGAACAGTTACAAGTCAGGTGAACCAAGAAAAAAGGATGCTATAGAGAAGAATCCGCTCGAAAAACACTGTGAAAAGTCCGGATGGAGATGGTTTTTGACAGCTGCGGTTATTTGCCTCCTCGTCATGATGATCCCTGTGACCATATTTGCAGTCACGAGTCTTTATAAGATTTCATTCAGGAAAGACGAGAATCGGGAAGGTTCGCTTACCGTGGTGATAGAGAAGGAAAAGACATCGTCAGAAATGAGTACAAGTATCGAATCGGCAGAAGAATCGGCTACTATTATCTGGAATACCATCATCGAAGTTCAAGAGATTCCAGATGGATCGTTCAGATATTATCCAAGAAAAGAAGCATGGATCAAAGAAGGCGACCAGAAGAAGAGGATCGATATCGATCAGTCAGAACAAACCTTCTATTTTCTGTCTTTTACATACATGCCGGAAGGAATCAGAAGGAGTCTGGAAGAACCGCAGAAATACGAGACGGCAACAGGCGAAATCGCTATTACGCCAATTCTGATTATCCTTAATGAAGATCAAAAATGGGAAATCCCATACTTAACGGGGAAAGAGGCAAAAGCATTTGAAGTTAATGGTCACAGTGCTTTTGCCGTATACAAAGAAAACGGGAAAGGATTCTGTGAGATTGGAATGGTGCTCAAAGACAGAAATCTTCTGCTCGATATGTTTGTCGGAAGCGAAATCAGCGAGGAGGAAATCGAAAAGATTCTTGCCGGCGTCGTGGTGGAGGAGAAACCATACTGCGAAGCAGGCTTTTCCGAGATACCGGCTACAGTCAAGACTTATGAAGAGTTTGTGAAATTGTGGGGAGGCGAAAACCATGAATAAGAACGGAAAAAGAAAACTGGCAGTTATGATTATAATGTCTATATTTGTTTCGGCCTGTTCGAAACAAATGAATGAGAATTCTTCCGTAACAGAAAACCATTCGGAAAGAGAGACTCAGACCTCTGTCAGTGTGAAGGATGACGTGGAAACCATTATGTCAGAAAAAAACAGCGAGGAAAGATCCGTATACTTTTTCCTGAGGGGGAATGAATCGGCCGGGCCCAAGCTCAGCGTAGAAAAGAGGATGGATCTGATACAGTATACTTTTGTGTTATATACACCGGCAGAAGATGACACGAAAAACGAGGGGCGAAGAAGCCAGAAAAGCGTTACAGAGGTTTTCGAGAAAGACGGAGAAACACAGTATGTTATGACATACAAAGATGGATCCCGAATAGATATACCGCCTGCGCATTTAGAATTAGGATACTTTCCTGATGGCGTAAAAAGAGACCCGGGAGATACAAGCAAATACGAGAAAGAGGGAGAAAACCTTGGTATTTCACCAATGCTTATTATGTTGGACCAGGGGGGTATGCTTGCTTTCCCTGTGGAGAAAGCGGAACGCTATGAAATCGTGGATGTGAACGGGAAACCCGGCTATATCATGTTTAAGCCGGAAGGTTTTTCCTACGACAAGGAAGTCGGGATCTTCTTTGATGATCTGGACTATCTTCTTGTGATGTATCTCGGAAGTGATTTTTCATATGAAGAAGTGTTGAAAATCATGGCCGAAGCCAATGTTTCCATGGGAGTTAGTGATGTGTTTCCCACACCCTTATACACATATGCGGATTACATAAGTATGCATGTTAGCGATCAGGATCTGGCCGAGGATTGGGATAAGTGATATAGGCACCGCTGGATGTCTTGTGACTTTTTATCCTGCTGTTTTTGTTCCAAATGCTCTGTGTGAAAACAATCATAAATTCGATCGTAAAAAAATACAATTGATTTTGCGACTGAATACAAGTATAATTCAATCAAAACGGATAGGTGATTATTCATATGAAAGAAAGCAGACAGTTGGAATATAAAGAAAGAATAAGCAACACGTTTCTTAAGACTGTAAGCGCCTTTGCGAATTATGATGGCGGCAGCATCATATTTGGTGTAAATGATTCCGGAGAAGTAGTTGGAATCAGCGATATTGAACAAAAGTGTTTGGATATCGAGAACATTATAAACGACAATATAAAGCCTCAGCCAGAGTATAGCATAGAGATCATTAATTCCGGCAAAACGATATCTCTGAATGTTCGTCCAGGTGTCAATAAACCGTATCTATATAAAGGCAAGGCATATAAACGAAATGATACTGCCACGATAGAAGTTGATCAGATTGAACTTAAACGATTGATCCTGGCCGGTGAGAACAAGGATTATGAAGAGCTTCCATCTCAAAATCAAAATCTCGAATTCACATATTTGGAACAAGAACTGATCTCCAAAACAGGGATTAAAAAACTGAACTTGGATATCCTAAAAACACTTAATCTATATTCCGATAGTGATGGTTACAATATTGCGGCTGCAATTGTATCCGACATAAATGATCTTCCGGGAATAGACATTGCTAAGTTTGGTGAGACCATTAGCATATTCCAGAAAAGAAAAACGCTGGAGCATCAGTCTATTATCCGCAGTTTTTTTGAAGCAGTGGAAATGTACCAAGATTATTATCAATATGAGAAGATAGAAGGATTTGAGCGCAAACTTATCGAAACCATTCCTGAGGAAGCATTCCGCGAAGCCCTTGCAAACGCTATTATTCATCGTGTATGGGACGTCAATTCTCATATAAGAGTATCGATGTTTGATGATCGGGTAGAGATTGTGTCTGTTGGAGGCCTTCCCAATTCGGTTTCTGTTGATAGCTATTTAAATGGTGATTTATCCGTATTAAGAAATCCGATACTTGCAAATATATTTCACAGACTCAATCTGATTGAGAAATTTGGTACCGGAATTCGAAGAATTAAAGAGGCGTATTCCAACAGTCAAATCAAACCAGCTTTCGTGGTTACAGAAAATATTATTAAAGTATCACTTCCTTTACTGAGCGAAAAAATGGATTTGTCTCCAGACGAACTCGCAGTTTATAGAGTGCTTAGTAAGAGCATCAATAAACCGATCAGTGAGATCATGGCCTCTCCTGATATTGAGTTTGGAAAGAGTAAAGTGACAGAGATATTAAAACGATTGGCAAACAAAAAAATCGTTGATATAGAGGGAACAGGAAGAGGCACGAAGTATAGGATCAAATCGTAAGTTAACTAATTTGTTTCGCCAACAAGATGTCAACAAAAAGTCCGAAAAAGTGCTGGAAAGGGCAGAATATGGAGAATAAGACCACAAGATACGGTGCTTTTGTACGTGATGAAACACTATATATGCACGCCGGAATCGAACTCGAATAATCGCTGGTGGTTTGCCACTTGAAAAGAAATCTGCCCCCCGTAACCATGAAGTTTACGGGGGCTTTTTCGTTTTTTTCGTTTTTTTAGTTTGTTGATAAGTCCCATAAATGGGCCTGCATTTTTGTTAGGATTTGTAAATACAAAAGCACACAAACAGAGGTTGTTGTGATTCTGAGGAGAACAAAGATTATGGCAAACGATAACAAGTTGATGATCGTAGATGAATATGCGCTGAAAGATAAGATTTATACCATTCGCGGCCAGCAGGTAATGTTGGATTTTGACCTTGCGGGGATATACGGATATGCGACAAAGACTTTTAACCAACAGGTGAAGAATAATATTGAGCGATTCCCGAGTGATTTGAGGTTTCAACTGAAAAAAGACGAAGTGGAATTGATCTTGAGGTCAAAAAATTTGAC
>JAFZZM010000039.1 GCA_017615755.1 Clostridiales bacterium
AAGACCGAAGATAAAGAGCGGGACGACGACGAAGACGACGATGATGACGACGACACCGAAGAGACTACTAAGAAGACAAAGGCTACAACTGAAGAAACAACAGAGGAGCCTGACGATACTGAGGAGACAGAAGAGTCCACAAAGAAGACTGATTCTACAACATCCGGCGGCGGACTGGGCGATTACCTCACATATGATCCTTCCGAGCTTTCTAACAAGAAGGCTGCTGATTGGGTCAAGGACCTGATGGACAACGGTGCTGTAGTACTGAGCATGGATGATGCTTCCAGCATGACAGGTAACGCCGGTGCTTTCCCGCAGGGAACAAAGGGTTTCACAGCAGTAGACGGCAGCTACACAAAGAGCTATGTTTACCTCGAGATCGCAATGGGTGCGGATTATTCCGAGGATCAGCTGAAGCAGATCGGTGAAGCTATGAAGCAGCAGGGCTACGATGTTGAGATGAGCGGTGACTGCATGGTACTGACTTCTGATGCACAGAAGGCTTACGGTGTTATCGATCTGAAGACAGGTTACTACTTCTTCTGCGTAGGTGTTGTTAATGCACCGGATGCAAAGGAAGAGGCAAAGGTAGCCAAGGAGCTCGGTTTCAATATCTGATTTTTGACAAATTGTAAAAGCGAAGGGCTGTCTCAAATTTTGAGACAGCCCTTTTTGCATGCTCTCCGTAAGACGGAAGGCGAATCGTGCGCCCAGGTCCGGATTTGTGTAAAATCCCGAAAATCTCCTGATTTGTTGTAAAAGAAGACTGTTTTTGTATAATAGGGGTGTAACCGTCGGTGCCTTGTAAAAGAGGAGAATAGGGAATGCGGTGAAAATCCGTAGCAGCCCCCACTACTGTAACCCGGTACGAAGTCCGATCAAAGTCATTGGCCGATTTCCGTTGCAAGGCGGAGCGGCTGAGAAGGCGAAGGACTGAGGAGAAACGGGTAAGCCAGGAGACCTGCCGATGAGTTTTATGTGTTTTAGTGCTTTTCGGGGACGGGAAAAGAACGGAAATGGAGTAAATTATGAAGAAAACGTTGAAAGCCGTCGCGCTTGGCGTGGCGCTGTCTTTGTGCGTGGGTCTTTTGGGCGCATGCCAGAGCAAGAAGGAGACCGAGAAGAAGTGGACTGCACCGTCCGGTACAGGTGAAGAGACCACTACAGAGGCTACCACAACGGAAGAAGAAACCACCACAACAACGACAGCAGAAACTTTTGAAGAGGGATATCCGGTTGATGTTACGGATATTTACGGAACAACGACAACGATCAAGGCGAAGCCGAAGCGTGTCGTATCCCTGAGCCCGGCCTGCACAGAGCTGGTTTATTTCCTCGGTCAGGAGTCCACACTCGTAGGTAGAACAAGTGCCTGCAACTATCCGGAGAGCATCGCTTCCGTAGAGTCCATCGGCGACATCATGTCCCCTGACGCAGAGAAGATCGTTTCTCTGAACCCGGACATCGTACTTACCGATTCCACAATGACACCTGAAGCAACTGTTAAGCAGCTTCGTGAACTGGGACTGACTGTTGTTATCCTTAACGAAGGTACAACATTTGATGGCGTATACGCTAAGATCGAGAGCGCCGGTAAGATCTTCCATGAAGATGCAAAAGCAGCTGAGCTCGTTTCCGGAATGAAGGCTGATCTGGCTTCCGTTCAGGACGCGATCAAGGACGTAAAACTCCATCCGTCGGTTTACTATGTAGTAGGCTTCGGCGAGAGCGGCGACTGGACAGCAACAGGTGATTCATTCATCAACGACATCATCACAATGGCCGGTGGCGACAACATCGCAAAGAACGGCCAGTACTACAGCTACAACGCTGAGGACCTGATTTCTCAGGACCCGAACATCATCATTCTCCCGTCCTGGGCTGACGGTACTTTCCAGACCACAGCTCCGTATTCCAACCTGACAGCAGTCAAGGAAGGCAACATCATCGTTCTGGACAGCACAGATACTCTGGACCGTCAGGGCCCGAGAAATGTAGAAGCAGTGGAAATGCTGGCTAAGGCTTTCTTCCCGGAGTGCTTCGAGCAGGAGAAGGCAGCGTAAGCTTTTTACCACATAGTTAAGGCAGGTTTATGAAAAAAGAACCGCTCAAAACATGGACGTTAACAATGGCCGGAGGGATTCTTGCGATCCTTCTGGTCATTGTCGTTGTCTGGGCCGCGGCAGTGGGCTCGGTCTCCGTGCCGGTCTCGCAGAGTGCCAGGATCGTTATCTCCCGTCTTCCTTTTGTGAACAAGGAGAAGATCCTGGAAGGAATCCCGCGGACCAATAAACTGATCATCTGGGATATACGACTCCCGCGTGTGCTTCTTGCCGGCATGGTCGGCGGAGGACTGGCAGCAGCAGGCGTAGTCATGCAGGCGCTTTTCAGGAATCCACTGGCGGACCCGCAGGTGCTGGGCATCTCGTCCGGCGCGGCGTTCGGTGCGGCGGTGGCGATTGCTTTCGGTATTTCGTTCAGCGTGGCCGGGATCAGCAGTATCTGGATGTTTGCCTTTGCCGGCGCAATACTGACCATGCTTCTGGTGTTCCGTGTGGCCCGAATCGCGACTTCGCGTTCGGTGACCGGCATCCTTCTGGCGGGTATCGCGTGTTCGTCCATGCTGACGGCGGCGATCACGCTTCTTATGATGTGGAACCACGAGAAACTCGAGCAGATCTATCTTTGGATGCTGGGCAGTTTCTCTTCGGCGACCTGGATCAAAGTCGGATTTATGGCGATCGTGCTGGTGGGCGCACTTGCGTGTTTTATCGTCCTGGGACGCGATCTGGATCTTTTATCTTTCGGCGATCATGAGGCGCAGAGTATGGGCGTCTCTGTCAAAAGGACCCGCACGATCGCGGTCGTGGCGACGTCACTTCTTGTGGCCGCGGGTGTTTCGGTCAGCGGTATCATCGGATTTGTCAGCCTGATCATTCCGCACATTATGCGTATGCTGGTCGGACCGAAGAACCGGCGGTTGATACCGTTGTCTTTCTTGGGCGGTGCGATCTTCATGATCTTCTGTGACATGATCAGCCGTACGGCGGTACCGCCGAATGAGATCGCGGTCGGTGCGCTGACACAGGTGACCGGTGCGCCGTTCTTCCTGTATCTTCTTTGGAAAGAGCGTAGAAAGGGGGAGCGTGAGTGATGAATGTCGAAGCGAAGAACCTGACATATCAGCCTTCAGGCACGAAGACGCCGATCCTTTCCGGTGTGTCCTACACTTTTTCGGAGGGCTGCATGACCGCGCTCCTGGGACCGAACGGTTCCGGAAAGACAACGATGCTGCGGCATTTCCTGGCGCAGATCAAGAGTCCGGAAGGCGCGGTCCTGATCGACGGCAAAGACTCGCTGTCCTACTCGCCGAAGGAGCGTAGCAGGATCTTAGCCTGGGTGCCGCAGAACAGCAGCGGGGAGAGTGCTTTTACCGTGGAAGACGTGGTCCTGATGGCCAGATATCCGTACAAGGGAACCTGGGACGATGACTCGGACGAGGACCGTAGGATCGCCGAGGAGGCTATGGAGACAGTCGGCGTGCTGCAGTTTAAAAAGCGCGACTTCACGTCGCTTTCCGGAGGAGAACGGCAGCGTGCCCTGATCGCACGGGCGCTGACGCAGACGACGCCGTGGATCTTCCTGGATGAGCCGACTTCGAATCTGGATGTTAAGCACCAGATCCGGATCATGCAGGTACTGCGCGAAAAGGTCGATGCGAAGAAGACCAGCTCCATCGTGGTCATGCACGATTTCAATCTGGTCGAGAAATACTGCGACAAGGCGATCCTGTTGAAAGAAGGTCACGTCGTGGCCAAGGGCGAGACACGCGAAGTCCTGACGCCGAAGCTTCTTCGTGAGGTGTACGAAGTGGACTTTGAAGTTTTCGAGAAAGAAGGACAGAGGTTTTTTGTCCCGAAGACACAAGACTGACGGTATGCTTCTTTTGCCCGCAAAATGTGCTACAATAGGGACACTTCGCGCGATGGCGCAGGATGTAGGAGCACAATATGGAGTTTTTTACCAAAGCCGAGAATTTCGAGGAATACCTCGAGGTCAGTGAATATATCAACCACAACAATATCAAAGTCATGATCGTGGCCAACTATCTGATGGAGACGATCTTTAAAGACATGAACGAGGGCAAGGAGATGGAGTATCTCGATCCGGAGATCGAGTACGCTTCCCGCGCATTCCGTTTTGTCAGAGACGAGATCTCCCATAGTAACGACGCCGGGCGGAAGGAACTCTGCCTGACGGCGACCGAGGTGCTCGACAAGCGCACGGGTCTTTGTTTCGGTAAGTCCCATCTTCTTTGCGCGCTGCTTCGTGCTTCCGGTATTCCGGCCGGCCTTTGCTACCAGTATCTCCGCCTTGATGAGAATGACGATGAATCTCCATTGATCCTGCATGGACTCAATGCCGTGTATTTTGAGTCCTTGGGCAGATGGGTGCGCCTCGATGCGCGTGGGAATAAAGAAGGCGTGGACGCACAGTTCTCAGTTGAAGAAGAGAAGCTGGCTTTCCCGGTAAGACCGGGCCTTGGTGAGACGGACCTTCCGTTTATCTTCCCGCGCCCGGATATCGGCGTGATCACGCAGCTGAAGAAATACAATAATGCGAAGGATGCCATGGCTAACCTGCCGACGAAGATCGCAGGCAATTGCTGAGCTTTTTGGAAGGCCCGGTATTCACCTGTGATAAGGAACGGATTTCACAGAAAGACTTGACGTAAGGGCGCATTTGGTGGTATGATTTCTAACGCTGATTGCAAAAACGGCGCCATAGCCAAGCGGTAAGGCAGAGGTCTGCAAAACCTTTATCCC
>JAFZZM010000040.1 GCA_017615755.1 Clostridiales bacterium
AGCGGTAAGGCACGGGACTTTGACTCCCGCATTCGTAGGTCCGAATCCTGCTACCCCAGCCATATGGTTCACTAGCTCAGTCGGTAGAGCACTTGACTTTTAATCAAGGGGTCTGGAGTTCGAGCCTCCAGTGAGCCACCATACGAATGAGAAAACTGCTTCCATGAAGCAGTTTTTTTGTTTCAGTGCTTTTGGGTAAGAAAGGCTTGCACTTTCGGATGAGGATGGGGATAATGTTGAAGAAGAGGGTGCGAAAGCCGTTATGGCAGAGGGTTGAACAATGGCAAGATTTGAGATCATAACTCCACTTCCTGAGAGTTGTCTATCGATTCAGACGAAGCGTCTGGTGCTTTCGGTGTATAAGCCGTCCGCTGCTTCGCGGGTCACCGATTACCTTGTACGAAACCGTACATTCCATAAACCGTACACACAGAAGCATAATGACCGTTACTTTACGGTCAGTGAACAGAAAGCCTATCTGAAGTCGGATCTTTATCAGTTCCGGCATAACACGCAGGTGGGTTTCTGGATCTCGACCATAGAGGATCCTCGTGTGGTCATCGGAAGACTGTCTTTTTATTCCATAATCGGCGGCGCCATGATGACGAGCTTTGTCGGTTACCACATTGACGAGAAGTACCAGGGCAAGGGATATATGACCGAGGCGCTTCGGGCGGGATGTGACTTTGTTTTCAAGTATTATCATCTTCACAGGATACAAGCCGATGTCATGCCTACTAACGAGCGTTCCCTTCGGGTAGTGGAGAAGGCCGGCTTTACCAAGATGGGCTATAATGTCCGCTATATGGAGATCGATGGATCATATAAAGACCACGTTATGTATGTCCTTCTGAATCCGGATGTGGAAAAATAACGCTAAGTGAAAAAACTATTTGCAAATATTCGAAAAGAATGTTGTACTATAAGTTAGAGCATAAATGTATTGAAACGGAGGAGCGTGTGTTATGAAACGATCTTCATTATATACAAAAGTTGTCGGATTGGCTCTGGTTTGTGCAATCGGCGGTTCTTGCGCAGGATGCGGTAAGAAGGAAGAGACGACAACGACTGCACCGAGTTCGATCGAGATCACATCCGAGACCACACCGGTCGAGTCGGCGACAACAACGACAGAGGCTACGACTTTGATGGAGTATGGTGAGTCACTGGCACCGAATGATATTCAGGTGACATGGCAGGAAGAGACCATGGAACCCAAGGTCATGTATATCGTTGGCGTAGAGAATTATCTGAAAGTCCGTAAAGGTCCGGATACGAAGTATGATCAGGTCGGTTCCCTGACAAAGGGAATGCAGGTCATCGTTGTGGCTAAGACGAGCAACAACTGGTATAAGCTCGAGGACGGTTACTATGTTTCTGCCGATTATGTCAGCCTGACCCAGTAATTACGGGACTTTGAGGTTTTGCAAAAATAGTATAGACAATCCTACTTTCGTGTAGTATTATATCTAGGCAAGTTTTTTAAGAGACTGCACGAAAGTGATATGCGGGTGTAGTTCAATGGTAGAACTCCAGCCTTCCAAGCTGATCACGTGGGTTCGATTCCCATCACCCGCTCCATGAATGACGATCTTAACGGTCGTCATTCTTACAACGTGGGTCCATAGCTCAGCTGGATAGAGCAACAGCCTTCTAAGCTGTGGGCCGGAGGTTCGAATCCCCCTGGGCTCACCATTACATGAAATGAGATCATCTTATCTTTCTGACAGAGAAGATGGTCTTATTTTTTGTCCTTGCACTTTTATAGCAAATTTTGTGGGAAAAGAACCCTAACACCACATTATGTTGTGGTATAATTGATAGGATTATAAGGGAGAGGTTTTGGAAGTATGCCAAGTAAGTCTTATGGTAACGATACTATTACTGCGTTAAAAGGCGCGGACCGTGTACGTAAACGTCCGGGTGTCATCTTCGGTTCAGATGGCCTGGAGGGCTGCGAACACTCTTTTTTCGAGATCCTGAGTAACTCGATCGACGAGGCTCGTGAAGGATATGGTGATAAGATCGAGGTGGTTCGCTATAAGGACGGCTCTATTTCGGTAGAGGACTTCGGCCGTGGTATTCCTCTCGATTACAATACCAAGGAACAGCGTTTTAACTGGGAACTGGTCTATTGTGAACTGTATGCCGGTGGTAAGTACAATAACGATACAGGTGAGAGTTACGAGTTCAGTTTGGGTCTGAATGGCCTTGGTGCCTGTGCGACTCAGTATTCTTCCGAGTATTTCGATGTTACGGTTTTCCGTGACGGTTTCAAATACAGCCTGCATTTTGAAAAAGGTGAGAACGTTGGCGGCCTTTTGAAGGAGCCTACACGTTTTAAGCGTACAGGTACGATCCAGAAGTGGAAGCCGGACAGAGAAGTATTTACGGACATTAATATTCCTCTCGATGCTTTTCTTCAGATCCTGAAGCGTCAGGCTGTGGTAAACAGCGGCGTGACGTTCCTTCTGAAGGATGAGGAGAGCGGCGAGGAGTTTACTTTCTGCTATCCTTCCGGTATTGAGGGATATGTTGCTGAGTTTGACGGTGGCAAGGGACTTTCTTCCCCGGCTTCTTTCGATGGTATGGGAAGAGGTAAGGACCGTGCGGACAAGCCGGAATATAAGGTAAAGTGCCAGGTGGCATTCTGCTTTAATAACGAGACCAATATCCTGGAGTATTACCACAACAGTAGTTTCCTCGAGCATGGCGGTGCGCCGGATAAAGCCGTGAGAAGTGCTTTTACCGCGGAAATCGACAAGCAGATCCGTGCAAGAGATAAGTACAAGGCGAATGAGAGCAAGATCGTCTTCCAGGACGTGGCAGACAGCCTGATCCTCGTGACCAGTTCTTTTTCTACACAGACGAGTTACGAGAACCAGACCAAGAAGGCGATCACCAACAAGTTTATCCAGGACTTCATGGCGGATCTGATCCGTCAGAAACTGGAGGTCTGGTTCATCGAGAATAAGCCGGAAGGCGACCGCGTCGTTGAGCAGATCCTGATCAATAAGAGATCCCGTGAGAATGCGGAAAAGACGAGATTGAACGTCAAGAAGAAACTCATGGGCAGCATCGATATCAATAACCGCGTCAAGAAATTCGTGGACTGCCGTACGAAGGATGTGGAGCAAAGAGAGCTCTATATCGTAGAGGGTGATTCCGCTTTGGGTTCCTGTAAGATGGGCCGTGACGCGGAATTCCAGGCGATCATGCCGGTACGTGGTAAGATCCTGAACTGCCTGAAGGCCGAGTATTCCATGATCTTCAAGAGTGAGATCATCACGGACCTTGTTAAGGTGCTTGGCTGCGGTGTGGAGATCCAGACGAAGCATAACAAGGATCTGTCTTCTTTCGATATGTCGCTTCTGCGTTGGAATAAGGTCATTATCTGTACTGATGCCGACGTCGACGGTTTCCATATCCGTACCTTGATCCTGGCCATGATCTTCCGCTTGATGCCGACACTGATCCGTGAAGGCAAGGTCTTTATTGCGGAGTCTCCGTTGTTTGAGATCACATACAGAAACAAGGGCGAAGAGAAGACGCTGTTCGCCTATAACGAGAAAGAGAAAGCCGAGATCCTGCAGCAGTATCCGCCGGAGAAGTGTACGCTCCAGCGTTCCAAGGGATTAGGTGAGAATGAGCCGGAGATGATGTGGGAGACTACGATGAATCCGGCGACACGACGCCTGATCAAAGTGGTGCCGGGTGATGAGCAGCAGACGATGGATACATTTGAACTGCTTCTGGGTGATAACCTGGCAGGACGTAAAGAGCACATCGAGCGCGACGGACATCTCTATCTGGAGATGCTGGATGTCGACTGATTGCCAAGGAGTATTGAAGGAATAGAAATCTTTAGAAAAGAGAACGAGAAATGGCGAGAAAGAGTTCTAAGAAAGATAATAGTGAGATCCCGGAGAGAAATTCGCTGAAGGATAAGTCTTCCGGATTACCGCCGGCACCGCCGACGCTCCAGAATATCAACGATACACTGGAGACCAACTTCATGCCTTACGCGATGAGTATCATCGTGTCCCGTGCAATTCCGGAGATCGACGGTTTTAAGCCGTCTCACCGTAAACTTCTGTATACGATGTACAAGATGGGACTTCTGAAGGGCAACCGTACAAAGTCCAGTAATGTTGTCGGTCAGACCATGAAGCTGAATCCGCATGGTGATATGGCCATCTATGAGACGATGGTCCGTCTGGCCAGAGGTAACGGCTCTTTGCTGCATCCTTATGTGGATTCGAAGGGTAACTTCGGTAAGCAGTATTCCCGTGATATGCAGTACGCGGCTCCGAGATATACCGAGGTCCGCCTGGAAAAACTCTGTGAAGAGCTTTTTGACGGGCTTGATAAGAATGCTGTCGATTTTGTAGATAACTACGACGGCACCATGAAGGAACCGGTATTGCTCCCGGCTTCCTATCCGTCCATCCTTGTAAATAACAACCAGGGTATTGCGGCCGGTATGGCTTCCAATATCTGTTCTTTTAATATCCGTGAGGTCTGTGAGGCGACAATTGCCTACATGAAGGATCCGACAACAGATATCCTTGAGATCATGCCGGCACCGGATTTCCCGGGCGGAGGTATTATTCTTTACGACGAAGCGGCGATGCGTACGATCTACGAGAGTGGCCGTGGTCCGGTACGTATCCGTTCCAAGTACTATGCGGATAAGTCCAATAACCTCATCGAAGTGACAGAGATCCCGTACACGACAACGGCGGAAGCGGTCATCGATGAGATCACGGAACTCGTAAAGAGCGGTAAGGTCAAGGAGATCAATGATGTACGTGATGAGACGGACCTCGATGGCTTGAAGATCTGTATCGAGTGTAAGCGTGGTACGGATCTGGATGCCCTGATGACCAAACTGTTCCGCTTTACCAGACTGGAAGACACGTTCTCCTGTAACTTTAATGTTCTTATCAACGGGTATCCGAGAGTTCTGGGTGTCACATCGCTTCTTGCGGAGTGGATCGTCTGGAGAAGAGCATGCCAGAAGAGAGAACTGGTTTACGAGCTGGATAAGAAGAAGGATAAGCTCCACCTGTTAGACGGTTTGGCGAAGATCCTTCTCGATATCGATAAGGCGATTGCGATCATCCGTAATACCGAACTCGAAGAGGACGTAGTTCCGAACTTGATGAACGGCTTTGATATCGATAGTGTTCAGGCTGAGTATGTCGCGGAGATCAAACTCCGTAATATCAACCGTGAGTATATCCTGAAGCGCACGGCCGACAGAGAAGACCTGATCAAGGAGATCAAGGACCTCGAAGATACGATCAAGAGTCCTGCAAGGATCGATGCACGTATCATCAAGGCTCTGGAGAATGTGGCGAAGAAGTATGGTCAGGATAGAAGATCCGAACTTCTGAAGGCAGAAGAAGCGGCTACGTTCAATGACCAGAATATGATCGAAGACTACCGTCTGAAGCTTTTCCTTTCTGATCATGGATATATCAAGAAGATCGCGCTTACTTCACTTCGTAATGCAGGTGATCTGAAGATCAAGGAAGACGATACGATCGTTATGGAACTCGAAGGCACGAACAAGTCGGAGATCCTGTTCTTCTCCGATAAGGCAAACTGCTATAAGATCCGTGCCCATGAGCTTCCGGATACCAAGCCGTCCGAGTACGGCGGGTATCTGCCGAATATCCTTCAGATGGAAGACGAAGAGAAGATCGTCTTTATGCATATCACGGATGACTATAAGGGTAATGTGCTTTTCGCATTTGAAAACGGTAAGATCTCGAAGATCCCAATGTCGGCCTATGAGACCAAGCAGAACAGAAAGAAACTGATCCATGCATACAGTGATCTTTCTCCGATCGTAAGTATCCATTACATTACGGAGGATATTACGATGGCAGCGTTCTCGAATCTGCGTAAAGCTATCGTGTTTGATACCTCGTTGATCCCGCTTAAGACTACTCGTTCTTCTCAGGGTGTTCAGGTACTGACGTCCAAGAGAGGCAGTGTCATGACGGAAGTCAAGAGACTCGAGGATACCGGATTCACGGATCCGGAGTATTACCGTATCCGCCGTATTCCGGCTATCGGATACTATCTCAAGGAGGACACGATCGAAGATCGTCAGATCACGTTAGGAGACCTGTAACGTATGATGGAGTTTGGAGGCAATGCAGTACGGATGGAAAAACCGCGTCCGATCGGAACGTGGGTTTTGATTTTCCTTGGTTTTGCCTGCATCGTTGCACTCCTTGCCGTAATGATCTTTGTTTCCAACAGTAATCAGCGTATCGCCAAGATCATGCCGAAGTTTGAGGCAGCTCTGGAAAAGCGTGACTATGCCCTGGCGCTTTCTATGTACAGGGATATCAACGACATAATCATCAACAAGGATCCGGGAGATACAACGGATACTTCCGATGAGTACGAGATCCTTCGTCAAATGGAGGATACCGTGAATGAGCGTGTAAGAAGCATCGAGGACAAGATCCGCTATGAGAGATACACGCCGACTAAGGATGACATCGCTTTTCTTGAAGGTCTGGGAGAGCTTTCCGGTGCGAGAATGACGATCTGGCTTACGGGACTTTGCGAAGAGTTCCTCCTCGGAACGATCGAGAAGCCGACGTTGACATTTATCTTTCAGCAGATCGAGAACCTGAGTAACCTTTCGGCTGCGGCGCGTCCTCTTCGTACGGAGGTCGACCAGATCGAGCTGTCCAAGGGCGACGTGCAGACGGCAGAGAGTCTTTTTGCAGAAGGACAGTATATCGAGACGGTAGAACATTTCGAGTATGTTATCAAGACGTCATCCGGCTTTGTAAATGAGTATGCGCAGAGACGTCTGGAAGAGTGTAAGATCGTGATGTATCAGCCGATGATGGAGAAGGCGGATCATCTGCTTGCGAATTTCAAGTACTATTCCGCTGAAGAGCTTCTGTCGGATCTGGCCCGTATTTTCCCGGAGGACCAGGTGATCCAGTCGAGCCTTTATCTGGCGACTTCGAATACAAGTCATGTGGAGAAGTACTCGGGCCCTATCGAGGTCATTTGTGTGAAGCCGTTGATCTCGGATGTGAAGGTTGCCTTCGAGACAAACTATACTTCATCTACCGATTCGTACTATCTGACGACCAAGGAGTTCCGTAAGATCCTGGAGAGTCTATATGCGAAGAACTATTGTCTGATCGATCCGTGTACGATCGTGGATCTGAGTAATCCTACGTTCCTGAATGTCGTGGATACCATGCTTCCGGAGGGAAAGAAGCCGTTGGTCATCATTCTGGAGGATTTTTCGTATACCGCTTCCAGAAGCACGATCGGAATGTGCCAGCGCCTCGTTCTAAACGATATGGGTCAGGTCTGCGGTGAGTATATCAGTGCAACCGGACAGACGGTGGTCAGCCGTAACAGTGAAGCGGTTGGGATCCTGGATGCTTTCATTGAAGAACATCCTGATTTTTCCTATAACGGCGTGAAGGGTGTCATTTCCATGACCGGATATCAGTCTGTATTCGGCTATGTGACGGATGACGACCAGGTGGATGACCGTAATAGTGCGCTGAAGAACGCGGGACTTCCTGAGATCGCCCCCACGGCGAAAGACATCGAAGATAACCGCAATACCGTTCTTGCTATTATCGACAAGCTGAAGGATAGTGGCTGGATAATGGGTTCGTCCACATATGGTTTTATCAATGCAAATCATTGCCAGCTGGATACGATCACGAACGATACACAGAAATGGCTGGATCAGGTGGGCAGTCTGACGGGACATGTAGATATTCTCGTTTATCCTAACGGCGATTTCATCCGTGGTTCCGATCCGAGATGCAAGTATCTGAAGGACGAGGGCTTCCGTCTGTTCTTTGGTGTAGGTCCTACACCGTATTTTACGTATGGAGATAACTATATATACTTTGACAGATGTATGTTGAATGGTGATACGCTTAGAAGCGTCGACTATTCGAGACTTTTTGATGTGAATGAGGTATACGATGAGAATAGAAAGAAGTCACGTTAAAGTCTTTGCGGCATGTGCGCTGATCGTCACGATCATTACGATGAGCCTGGTCGGCTGTATCGATCTGAGTGGCAGAGACAGCCATTACTATGTGCCGGTCTCTTCGGTAAAAGAACTTTTTCAGGTCGTGGATGACGGTATTTATGCGTTTGAAGATGTGATCTACGTCAAAACAAATTCGTATAATTCATTCAAAGAAATGTGGGATGAACTCGATAGACAGAATGTGCTGCATACTGTTTTCCGTGAAAAGTTTTATCAGGTCCGGTACAAACAGGTAAAGGACGGTTGCGAGGTACAGCTGGTCATGACTTTGAATCCTTGCGGCGAAGCCATGCGATACCTTTATGCAAAGAGTGTGAAGGATTACAAAGATGACCGTGCGAAGGCAGTAGGCGAGAAACTTCTTGAAATCAAGGCTGAGATCATCAGAGACGACATGTCGGAAGCTGAAAAAGTCCGTGCGATCCATGACTATATCATCGGTCATTACGAATATGCAGTGAACGGGGATGTGAACGATTATGCCCAGACACAAGTGCTTTTTGAACAGGGAAAAGGACAGTGTCAGGCATATTCCGAACTGTTTGTATCCTTGTGCCTCTTGAGCGGAGTAAAGGCCCGTATTATTTCAGGCGAATCTTCTTTCGGATATGGAGAGAAGGGACATGCATGGTGTCAGGTAAAGGTCGGAGCGCTCTGGTATCACGTTGATGCGACATGGGACGATCCAATTCCGGATGCGCCAGGTATGGTGCGCTATGAGTATTATCTGAAGGGCGATCTGACGGTCAGAAAGACACATCAGTGGTCATCCCTTTTTATGGAATGCTACGCGGATTATAGTTGATAAAGTTGAATTTGTATTACGAAATTGTATATTTTGTACTTTTTTCTAGACGAAAAAATCTTAAATAACTATAATATGATTAGGTTTACTATGGGAGGTTCCATATGGCTAAGATTGATAAGCTGAGTGATTTTATAGTTGAAGAAAAGATTATCTGGTCGGATAAAAAGAGAATTCTCGGTATGCCGATTTCGTTTACCAAGTATTCTTTCAGCGAGAATCGTCTTTTCGTTCAACGCGGTTTTTTCAAGGTAGTAAAGGATGAACTCCTGATGTACCGTATTCTCGATGTTAGATTGCAGAGAACTTTCTGGCAGAGATTGTTCCGTGTAGGAACGATCGAACTGTCTACTGCAGATAAGTCCACTCCGATCATCTATCTTGAGAATATTTCAAATCCTGACCGTACACGTGATGCTTTGAGTGCGATCGCTGAGAAAGAACGTGATGAGAAGCGCGTACTCGGTAAGGAAATGTTCGGAACTGCTAATGATGGTGCAATTGCCCACGATGCCGGTGTAATGGACTGATACTGTGATGGTGACCAACGACAGATAAAGGGGATGTGTAGTGGAAACTAGACTGGATCGATACGAAGGCGCGCGTGAGAAGAAGCTTGCGCAGTTGAAGCAGCTGATCAAGGAATCAAAGTATGTTGTATTCCTTGGAGGTGCCGGCGTCTCTACGGAAAGCGGTATCCCGGATTTCCGTAGCGGAGAAGGTATCTTTAATCAGGAGAGCGGATTGTCATACCGCCCTGTTGATATTATCAGCCATTCGTTCTTTGAAGCGCACCCGGAAGAGTTCTATGATTTCTACAGAAGAAAACTCTGTTATCCTAAGGCGCGTCCGAATAAGGCGCACCGTGCGTTGGTGCGTCTTGAAAAACAGGGAAAGCTGAAGGCTACGATTACACAGAATATCGATAATCTTCATCAGATGGCCGGCAGTACCACTACGATCGAGCTCCATGGTTCTGTATTCAGAAATTACTGTATCGATTGTAAAGAGAAATATGATCTGAATTTCATCCTGAAATCCAAGGGTGTGCCGAGATGCAAGAAGTGCGGCGGTATCGTTCGTCCTGATGTCGTTCTTTATGAGGAACATCTGGAACATGAGAATATCGATAATGCCGTAAAGGCGATCAAGAGAGCGGATCTCCTGATCATCGGCGGAACTTCTTTGACGGTATATCCGGCAGCCACATTTGCCCAGTTCTTAAAGAGCGACCGTGTCGTTATCATCAACAAGAGTTCTACATATCTGGATCTTCAGGCAATGCTGACGATTCATGACAGTATCGGAGATGTTCTGGATACTGTCATATCCAAGTATATTCCGAGAAAGAAGACTGCGGCAAAGTCGACGGCGAAGACAAAGAGTGCGGCGACGAAGGCAAAGCCTAAAACAACAGCAAAGTCTAAAACGACGACTGCTGCGAAGGCGAAGACTACAACATCGAAGGCAAAGACAACATCGAGTGCAAAACCGAAAACCACGACCAAGTCCAAGTCTTCCGCAAAACCTAAAAAGAAAGAAAAAGAATAAGACTTATGAGTGAAAAGATTCAAATGCGGGATGCCGAGTTCGAAAAACGGAGTAAGGCTCTCGATGATGTTTATAAAGAAATGGAGACCACCGCAGATCGATTGGCGAATCTGCGGGGCTTTTTGTTTTTAGCGACTGCGGTTCTTGTCGTTCTTTTCTTTACCCAGAATAGAGAGAAATGGTTTCTCATCAGTGCTATAATTCTGTTCGCACTGTTCTTGGTTTTTGCTGTCCGTCACGCGAAACTTAAGAGTAAAGTGAAGCGTTGTCAGGTCTTAAAGGAGATCCACCAACAGTACATTGCCAGAACGATGCACGATTTCAGTAAGCTATCTGACGATGGTGCAGATCTTCAGATCGAGAAGCATCCTTTTTCGGGTGATCTGGATCTTTTTGGTCCGAGATCGCTGTTTTCTCTTGTTTCGGTCGCGCATACCTCGTTTGGCCGTATAGCTTTACGGGATCTGCTACTGGCGGCCTCTTCCGAAGAAACGGATCGTGAGAGCATAAAGCTTCGACAGGAAGCGGTATCTGAGTTTTCCGAACAACTGGATCTGGTTCAGGAACTGGAAGCGGATACGAAGATGAATGTAAGTAAGCAGGGATCGCCGCAAGCGCTTCTTGCATACATTAATTCCGATGTTTCACCCTTGAACAAGGTAATGGTGGCATTGCGGGTCGTATGTTCGATACTCCTTTGGGGGACATTTATAGCAGCATTGATCATCGGACGATGGGCTTTCCTGGCTCCGGCTTTTTTCTTTGTTATGCAGCTCCTGCTCATGATGCTCACGTACGGAAAGAACAGTACGACGTTCACCCTGGTGGAGAAGTTTTTCCCTGAACTTCGTGCTTATTCGAATATCTTTACTTCGATTGAAAAAACAGAGGTAAAGTCAGCATTTCTGGTAAAGCTTAAGGAACAGCTGTACTCGGACAGCAAGAAGGCAGAAGGGGAGAAGACGACCTCTGCGTCGAACCAGCTTCAATCTTTGTATAAGTGCTGTCTTCTTATCCAGGCTCGTATGCAGCCGCTTCTTTATTTCGTGCTGAATATGGTATTCCCGTTTGATGAACTCTGTATCCATCTTCTTGAAAACTGGAAACAGACTTCCGGAAAGGGTATTCCGGACAAACTCAAGGCGATCGGACAGTGGGAAGCTGTGATGAGTCTTTCGGTAGTACACTTTATCTATCCGGAAGGTTGCGTACCTGAAATCGTGGATTCGAAGACGCCTGTTTTCGACGCAAAAGAAATGGGACATCCGCTAATTCCGGAATTAAAAGTGGTCCGTAACGATTTTTCGCTTAATAAGGGATGTGCGATCATTACGGGTTCGAACATGTCGGGAAAGACGACACTGCTCCGAACAGTCGGCATTAATATGGTACTGGCTTACGCAGGCTCGGTTTGCCCGACTCGTTCGCTTTCTCTTTCTATAATGAATCTCGGCGCTTCCATGAGGATCGAGGATAACCTGGGTGAGGGTGTTTCCACGTTCTATGCGGAGCTGATCAAGATTGAGAGGATCATAAGACTGGCCGATACAGAGCGTCCGCTTCTGTATCTGATCGACGAGATATTCAGAGGAACGAATTCAAAAGACCGTACAGAAGGCGCCTGGATCGTCCTCAAAAAGCTGAATAAGCCATCGATCATCGGCCTGATGTCCACGCATGACTATGAGCTGTGCAAGATGAATGCCAATAATGAAGTCGATCTGGTATATTATCACTTTTCTGAATATTACGATGATGACGGCTTGCATTTTGACTATAAACTGAAAGACGGTATGTCTACACAGACAAATGCGAAATACCTTATGAAACTAGTGGGTATTGACGATTGATGTATATTAATGGTATCTTTTAAAAATGCAAGAAGATGATAGAATGGTTGCAAAAAGAGAGGAATAAAGTCATGATTTCATATACTGAGCAGATGAATTACTTTGGTAACACCAATCCGGATGCGCTGGCCGAGAAGTACGGCACACCTTTGTATGTATATAATGAGAACATTCTGAGAAGACAGATGAAAAGGGTGGCAGGAGTTCTTCCGAACCACAGATTTACTGCGAATTTCTCGATCAAGACAAACTCAAATCTGACGATCCTGAAGATGGCTTTGGAGGAAGGTCTCAATGCGGATGCCATGAGCCCGGGTGAGATTTATGTGTTGAAGAAGGCCGGCTTCCCGAGTGATCGTATCTTCTATGTTCCGAATAATGTTTCCGAAGAGGAAATGCAGTATGCCATCGATGAAGGCGTAATGACCAGCCTTGACAGTCTTTCCCAGATCGAAATGTACGGAAGACTGTGCCCTGGCGGAAGAATCTCTGTTCGTTTGAATCCCGGCGTTGGTGCCGGTCACCACGAGAAGGTCGTTACAGCAGGTAAGAAGACAAAGTTCGGTGTGGCTGCGCAAGATATCGCAAAGATCCAGGAAGTGGCCAAGAAGTACGACCTGCATATCGTCGGATTGAACCAGCATATCGGCTCTCTTTTCATGGATTATAAGAATTACCTTGAGGCCGTACATAACTTCCTTCACTATGCAGAAGACTTTGATGAACTGGAATTCCTGGATTTTGGTGGTGGTTATGGTACACCTTACCATAAGCTGGAAGGTGAAGCAGAGTTTGACATTGAGTCATTTAAGACTGAACTGGATGCGCTTCTTACCGAATGGAAAGAAAAGAGCGGTAAGGATGTGCTTTTCAAGATGGAACCTGGCCGTTATGTCGTTGCCGAGGGTGGCGTGATCCTGGGACGTGTGCATGCCGTAAAGGAAAACTACGGTCATAAGTATGTCGGTACCGATGTTGGTATGAA
The DNA here is from genome assembly GCA_017615755.1 of Clostridiales bacterium. GTDB lineage: Bacteria > Bacillota > Clostridia > Saccharofermentanales > Saccharofermentanaceae > Scatonaster. The sequence continues at coordinate 13,257 of JAFZZM010000040.1, forward strand.
TGTGCTGATCCGTCCGGCTATGTATGATTCCTGGCACGATGTTGAGATCTATCGCGATGGTAAGCCGGTCCTGGATGGAGAAACAGGTGAGTATACTGTAGTCGGAAATATCTGTGAGAGCGGTGATATCATTGCCAAGGACAGAGAGATCGTAGCTCCGAAGGAGAAGGATATTGTTGTTGTTCTGGACGCTGGTGCATACGGTTTCTCTATGTGCTCCAACTATAATAACCGCCTTCGTCCGGCAGAGGTACTCATTAAGAGCAATGGTGAAGATGTTCTGATCCGCAGCCGTGATACATTTGAGGATCTGGTACGCCACTTTGATGTTTGAGCATATTGAATAGAAATATGTTAAAGTCTCAAGAGAATTTGGTGTAAATGGCTTGTAACAAACCGCCCCTTGAATTATAATTTCACTAGGCATATTTTCGTGGGGGTGCATATGGCGAATTTTGCGGAGGTCTTACAAGGTTTTAGTTCTCTTGTTATTGACTATTCTGCGTTACTTGAACTAGTGGATCCGGTGATCCAGAATTCTCTGATAACGACTATCATCAATCAGAATAAGACTGTCTATATCAGCAAGTCATTCAAGGCTTTTCACGAATGTGTTGTCCGTGCTAACAATCCGAATGATGAAGAAATAGCGGATGCTACGAAAGAATCACTTCGACGTCTGGTCGATGCGAAGATCTTGCGTGCCAGCAAGAGTGCCTCTACAGTCGACTTTTTCCTTGAGCACCTTAAAAACGAAGATGAATGTCTGTTGATCGGTCGTAACAGCACCGCTTTCATGCGCCTTAGAAATATCAATGCCAATGGTCTTTGCTCGGTATTCGTTGTGGATAATGGGAATATCCGTTTTTATCCTGATGTGAATGCCTGCATGGAGAAGGAGACCGCTTATTCGGTCAATCCTATCGCCGGAAATGCTGACTATATCGCCGTAGACATCTATTTCAGTGTCGGAGATGTGGTTTATACTGATGAGAATGATGCGATCAAGCTTCAGTCTCTGATCAGTACAGGTGCGGAAGGCCTTGTTTTCAATACCAATCTGGAAGGCTGGGTGGCAAAAGTCTATCATCGTGGCGGAATTACGCCGCTTCGCTGGTATAAGCTCATGAAAATGCGTGATCTCGGCATTCAGGCCGAGAATATCTGCTGGCCTTTCAAGCTTTTGTTTTCGAAAGATAAAGTACCGGTCGGTTATCTTATGAGAAAGGCATCGGGTGTGACGATCAGCCGTGCTTTTGACGGACCGGATGCAATGAATACTTATTTCCCGTCATGGATGCGTCTGCATGTTGTTGATGCTGCGCTTTCTTTCCTTCATATCATGGATTACCTGCACCTGCATGGTGTGCTTGTAGGCGATATCCAGTTGAAGAATGCCATGATCGATGACGAGGACCATGTATATCTGATCGATATTGACAGTGTTCAGTATCAGGATCTGCCGTGTCCGGTTGGTACGGAAGAATTTACCAGACCTGAACTATGGAACAAATCTTTTGTCTCTTTCCTGCGAAGACCTCAGGATGAAGACTATTCCATCGCGATCCTTGTTTTCTCCATGCTTTTCTGTGGACAGCACCCCTATGCACAGAGAAACGGCCTGGAGACGCTGCGTGACGAGATGGAAGCCAGATCGTTCCCGTATACTGTTGATAATTCCCAGAACGAACGTATTCCGCTTGGCGGCTACGATAAGATCTGGGATGCGCTGACACCGACATTGAAGGATATGTTCGTAAGAGCTTTTGCCAAGGGCGAACTCTTTGATTCGGTAGAGTGGACGGTTGCGCTTACTGAGTACCGTGAAAAGCTGAACAAGCACGAGATCGAGGATGAGGAGTATTACAATGTCTTCCCGTATTTTGTAGAAGAACAGGAAGAGGAGACTCCGAAGAAGAGAAGCGGTGGTAAGGTAAGTATTCGTGAGGCCGTAATGAATTCAAATCTGAATTCGGCAGATACTGCAGACCTGTATGCAAAACAGGTGGATGGAAGTCAGATGCGTGAGGCACCGAAGCCCAGGGTACAGAATACCCCGAGAATGAGCGGAAGCACAGGTGGTTTCACCCCTAAAAAACCTGTCGAGCCGCGTCCGCAGCAGGAGAGATCCTCTGATTCCGGTTCTTCACCGTTTGCGGCAAGACCTTCTGCAGATAAGAGTTATAATAGTAGCAGCAGGATCTCAGGCACATCGTCGTCTGCACCGTTACAGTCTTCGCGTATGCCTATGAATGATAACTCCGGCGGGTTCTCCAAAACCAAGCTTGCCGCAGTGCTTTTGATCCTTCTGGGCATTGGTTTGGTTGCTTTGATCTATTTTTTGACTAGATGAGGAGGAATATATGAGTAGCGATATTGGTGGTTTTTCAAAATCAGATTTTGGCAGTAGTACGAGACGTCGTCTGCCGATTTGCTTTTGTCTGGACATCAGCGGTTCGATGGCAGGTTATCCGATCGAACAGTTGAACGATGGTTTGCAGAGTTTCTTTTCTTCCATTCGTGAGAATGAGGAGACACGTTCTTCCGCAGATATCGCCATCATCACTTTCGGTGGTTCAGTAGACATTTTCCTTCCTTTCGGAAAGACAAGTAAGGAACAGACCGTTCCCAGATTGCAGGCAACGACAAGTTTGACACCGATCGGTGAGGGTATCCTGACCGCTCTTGAACTTCTCGATGCCCGTAAGATCGGCTATAAGCAGATGGGTATCAAGTACTATCAGCCTTGGCTCGTTGTTATTACAGACGGCGCTCCGCAGGGTACAAATGCTGTCCAGAACATGGAAAAGGCAATTGAAGCGGTTCGTGAACTGGAAGATAACGACAAACTGGTCGTATTCAATATCGGCGTAGGTAACAGCGCGGACTTCCCGATGCTGCAGAGACTTTCCGGTAAGAGAGAAAAACCGATCTCAATCAGCACGGCTCAGTTCGGTAAACTGTTTGCATTCCTTGGATCCAGTAGTTCCTCGGTCGTTTCCAACAGTATGGGCAGTGATGCACTTTATAATCTGAATCAGGAACCGGAAGGTACATCGATCGCGATGGAAGATTTCTTCCGTACGATAGAGGAGAGTCAGTAATATGCGCCCTGAGCCGATTTTGGCCAATGTCTCTCTGATTGGAAATAAGCACGTAAACCGTAATACACCTTGTGAAGATTCGTCGTATTCTATTACCAGAAACGGCGTTTCTGTTGTGTGCATTTCAGATGGTGCAGGCGGCTCCAAGTATACGCATGCACGTTTCGGATCGAAGTGCGCGGTAGAGTGCGTGGCAGAGCTTCTTACGAATCACTTTGATGCGTTCTATTTTGAAAACCGTGAGAGTGTGTGCAGAAGCATCCTGGTTACGGCCGTGCATTCCAAGATGGCCGACCTTCTTGTAGAACATGATCTGGATGGTCTGGAAAGACTTTCCTGTACGTTGTTGTTTGTTGCAGTAAAAGGTGATCTTGTCCTGGCGGGACATATCGGAGATGGTTTGATCTGCCGTGTGTCTCCACATGGTCTTTCCCCATTGACCCTCCCGGCAAATGGCGAGAATGCTTCGTCTACATATTTTATTACGTTCCCGAATGCCCAGGAATATCTGCGTCTGATCAAGACAACGACAGATAATACCCACGCTTTTGTCCTTATGTCGGATGGCGTGGAGGACATGGTATATGATGCGTCGAACCAGCTGGTACGACCGGTTGTCGCCCGTCTTGCGGAATTGGCTTCCCAAGGTAAGGAAAAGGCGGAAGAGGCACTTGCTGCTACCATAAAAGAGTTTGTTGTTGATGCAAGCCAGAATTCAGATGACGCTTCGGTTGGTATCTTGTACCTGACAGGAACGCCGGCGCCTGATTTTTCAGCATTGTCGGACAGTAAAGCCAAAGTTGAACGAGATTTTAACGATACGATGCGTGCAGTACAGATGGAATTGGTCCCCCAGGTTAAGCACGCACAGGAAATTCTTTCGAAAATCAATTGCCAAAACACCGCAGATAGTGGTAAAGTTAAAGAGGAGAATAGCGTTGATGACGAGTCTGTGGATGGCAATAGGGATAAAGCAGATTCTGATTTAACGGCGAATGAGCATAACGATGCTGATTTGAATGATTCTGACAAGAAGGGCAAACTGGTCGAATCGGAGGCGGAAACAGAACAAGAGGAATCTCGTTCTAGTGAGTTTGGGGTTCCGAATAATCGCAAAGTAGTACCTTTGTGGGCATTCTTGTTGATGACCGGACTCTTCATAACAGCATTAATAGTACTGGCAATCGTTGGATTGTAATTGGGGGCAGTATGAGCGAGATCGTTAAACAGAGAAAATATAATTTCGTTACGTCAGTAAAGTTGCCTAAACTCGAAGAGATCATCGAGGCAGCTTCTGACTTTTCCACGCCTACAGAAAAGAAGATCCTGGTCGGTGAATCTGAAGAATCTTCTAAGAAGGATATCAGTAAACTTACCAAGCAGGTGGCGATGTCCAAGGAGCAGATGGAGCTTCAGAAACTGGGTATTGAAGTTGCTGATGCCGAGCTCAAGCGTGCTAAAGAGAAAGAACTGGCCCGTGCCGAAGAACTTCGTCGTCTTTGCAGAGAGCGCGAGAGGATGGCTCAGAGACGTGCAGAAGAAGAGTCAATGAAGGCTGAGGATGGAACAACTGCGAAGAAGGCTGTTGTAGAACCGGTCGAAGAGCAGGTTGTCGAAGAGGTCGAGAAGGTTTATGAAGACCTCTCCGAAGTTGCAGAGAATCCTTTCGATGAGAATGCTGTTCCGAAGAAGAGAGAAACGGCTGAGAAACATGAATTCCGGGAAACAGTTCTTGAAGATGATTACACTGAAGAGATGGGATTCCTTGATGATAGTTCCGAATCGGTAGACGACGACTTCCTTGATTTCTAAGGAACATTTCAGAAGATAATATCAGGCCCGTAAGTTTACTTGCGGGCCTGTTTATTTTTGTGGAGTCGTGACTCCGTTGAGCGCGCGAGGAACGAAGCGTGCGAAACAAAGAACCACCCGCTATGCGGGTGCGAGTCAAATAGTTATACAAAGAAGTCACCTTCCCATATAATCGAGGTGTTCAAGCCAAAGATTACAGAAAAGGAAGGTGACCAAGATGGCAAATGCCAATAACAGTTTAGCTCACACAAAATGGATGTGTAAATATCATATAGTATTCACACCAAAGTACCGCAGAAAGGCAATATTTCACCAGTACAGGGAAAGTATCGGAAAAATTCTGAGGCAATTATGCGAGTATAAAGGAGTCGAACTAATAGAAGGCCATTTAATGCCGGATCACGTACATATGCTAGTTAGCATACCACTGAAATATTCAGTAGCACAAATCATGGGATATCTAAAAGGAAAGAGTGCGCTAATGATATTCGACAAGCATGCGAATTTAGAGTACAAGTTCGGGAATAGGCACTTCTGGGCTGAAGGGTACTACGTAAGTACGGTGGGTTTAAATGAGGCGACAATAAAGAAATACATTCAGGATCAGGAAAAACATGATATAGCGATGGACAAACTGAGTGTGAAGGAATACGAAGACCCTTTTAAGGGTGGCAAGTAATACGGACGCCCATTTATGGGCGGCTACGAGTCAAAGGCAATACGGCTTGAACGAATGTGAAAGCCAGCGCCTTGAGGCGCTGGCCGGTAACATAGGCTTATAGCCTTAGTGCAAACCACCCGTTCGACGGGTGGTTATGATTTTTTTCTGTTTCAGGAGGATCTTTAATTCGGCGACAACCGGAGTGTCAGAAGTACAAGGTAAATGACCGAGATGGCAACGTGGATGAGAACGAATCTCTCAACCACTTTCTGGTTGGCCCAGCCCATCTCCTTACGGAAGTGATCATGAAGCGGTGTACGGATACCCTTGAGAGGATCGATCTTCTTTCTCGTAGCACGAAGAACGGCAAGCTTCAGAAGTGAAGAACCGCCATCGCAGATCAGTGGCAGGCAGATGATGACGTAGGAAAACGGATTGGCCGTGGCCATGGCAAAGAAGGCCAGAAGCACACCGATCGCCTGCGATCCGGAGTCGCCCATCAGCATCGTGCTCGGGTGACAGTTGAACCAGAGGTACACACCCAGAACGACGAGAAGGTAGAGCATGACGTTATTGATCATGCCCGTGTTTAAAGTTATCCAGGTCATCATGAAGAAGGTTGCCGTCGAAATCATGGACATGCTGCCGCAAAGTCCGTCTACGCCGTCACTGGCATTCGTGAAGTTGATGGAAAGCCAAACGAGGATGGCGGCAAGGACAATGTAGATCGGCATCGGGATCGTGATGCTGAGTCCCAAGGTGAAAATGTAAATCGTCCTCGGAAAGAGGAAAGCGGACAAAACTGCGGCGATAAGGGCGACGAAAATATCAGTGGTCGCCTTGGTCATAGCCTTCCAGCAGTGCTTGTCATCGAGATAGCCGAAAACCGCGGCACAGAGCGCACTAGCGTACATGATGGCGTAACGCTGCGTGATTCTCGTGAAAAGTGCAAGACCGATGATCATGCACGGAATAAATATAATACCGGCGCTGGTGGGCTTACCCTTCGCGCTGGCGCCGTCTACGGCAAAAGCTCTGCCGCCGTCAGACGGAAGACGCTTGCTATGGATTCTTAAAGAAATATATGTCAGGACCAACGTAAACAAGGGACCGATGAGGCTCCAGTATTTCGATGGAAACAGATATGCAAACAAACTAAATACCCCCACTTTGAAACAGTTCTTTTCAAGCAAAACCTATAATAACACAATTCAAAATAATATAGTATAATATACGGACGGGTTACTTTTAACAGAAATGTACTTGAGATAGGAGACTTTTTCATGGATTTTAGAAAAGCAGTGGCTACAAAGGTTTCAGAAGTTACCGGACTTGATCTTGAGACGGTAAACCGCCTGGTGGAGATCCCGCCACAAGCAGATATGGGTGATTATGCTTTCCCTTGTTTTGCACTTGCCAAGACGATGCATAAGGCGCCGAACATGATCGCGTCGGATCTTGCTTCCAATGAGGCTTTTTCAGCGGACTGGCTTTCCCGTGTGGAGGCTAAGGGACCGTACCTCAATTTCTTTGTAGACCGTGGTGAATATGTACGCGAAGTACTCAGCGAAGTCCTGAAGGAAGGTCTTACCTATGGTACATCGGACGAGGGTGCCGGAAAGACGGTCGTTGTAGAGTTCTCCTCTCCGAATATTGCTAAGCCGTTCCATGTAGGTCACGCATTTACCACTATCCTGGGTCATTCTTTGTCCCGTATCTATGAGAAGCTCGGTTATAAGGTCGTCAGAATGAACCATCTCGGCGATTACGGTACACAGTTTGGTAAGCTGATCACGGCTTTCCGTCTCTGGGGCGATGAGCAGGCACTGGAGCAGAATGCGATCGATGAGCTTTTGCGAATTTACGTTAAATTCCATGAAGAAGAGAAGAAAGATCCTTCTCTGACAACATCTGCTCGTGAAAACTTTAAGAAACTGGAAGACGGATGCGAGGAAGAAGTCGCACTGTGGACACGTTTCAGAGATCTGTCCCTCAAGGAGTTCCAGATCCTTTACGACCGTATGGGCGTAACTTTTGACAACTATAACGGTGAGAGCTACTACAGCTCGAAGATCCCGGCTATCGTTGATATGCTCCGTGATAAGGGCCTTCTGGTAGAAAGCGAAGGCGCTCAGGTTGTTATGCTGGAAGACAAAAAACTTCCGCCTTGCATCATCCTGAAGTCTGACGGAACGACGATCTACGCGTCCCGTGACCTTGCTGCCGCGAAGTACCGTTATGACGAGTATCACTTCGATAAGAACATCTATGTGGTTGGTCTTCCGCAGGCGTTGCATTTCCAGCAGGTGTTTGCCGTACTGGAGAAAGCGGGCATGCCTTTTGCCAAGAACTGTGAACATGTCGGCTTTGGTCTGGTCAAGTTCCAGAACATGAAGTTCAGTACACGTGAAGGTAATATCGTTACTCTCGAAGATCTCCTCAATGAGAGTGTGGCAAAGACATACGAGATCATTAAGACCAATGCCGAGACAAGAAACTCGGATCTGAGTGAAGAAGAACTGCATAACATTGCCGAGAAGGTCGGTCTGGGCGCAGTCATCTATACATATGTGAAGGCCGGAAGAGAAAGAGATATCGTATTCTCCTGGGATACGATGCTCGACTTCGAAGGTGATACTGCTCCGTATCTTATCTATACCTACGCAAGAACCAAGTCGATCCTGCGTAAGGCCCTCGCAAGCGGTATTTCTCCAGCGGAGACGGGAAGTGCTCTTCTGAAGAAACTTTCCGGCGACGAGGAATTTGCCTGCGTGAAGATGATCGCAGACCTGCCGGATGCAATTAAGAAAGCCGCTTCCAGCAATGAGCCGTTCATGATCTCACGTGCGGTAAGCGGAATCGCCAGAGCTTTTAACCGTTTCTACAACAACTGCTCGATTCTTTCCGGCGATGACGAGGAACTGAAAGTAGCACGTCTGGCACTTTGTCAGAGTGTATGTGATTGTATTGAGCTGGGAACATACCTCCTGGGTATTTCCGTAGTAGATCAGATGTGATCTTAAAAACGAGGTAGACAATGTCGGATGATAACATGAAAATGCCGAAGTTTTCGGAGATTGAATACAAAAGACCTTCTGTCGAGCATTTCCGGGAATGTGCCATGAGTACAAGACTGAAGCTTATGACAGCAAGAGACCCGGAAGTCGTGGAATCAGCCATTATGGCATTTCAACGAGAGATGAGTGCTTTTGACACGGCATTTACGATCTGCATGATCCGGCATGATCTTGATACTTCTGACGAGTTCTTCAACAGTGAGATGGATTTCTTTGAAGAGAATTATCCCGTCATTTCAGATCTTTCCGCGGGTGTATATACTGCACTTCTGCATTCGGAGATCCGTCCGCAGCTTGAAGAAAAGTTCGGTACCATGATCTTCCGTAAGACCCAGAACCAGCGCGATATCGTCAGCAGTGAAGTGCTGGATCTTCTCGCGGAAGAGAGCTCACTGGAGAATGATTACAGCCAGATCCTTTCGGAGGCGGACATCCTCTTTAAGGGATCCCATAATACGATTTCCACCATGACACCGTTCCTGGAATCGACGAACCGTGCCGAGCGAAAGAAGGCACACCGTGCGGTTTCGGATTACTATGCGGCCCAGAAGCCGAAGTTCGATGAGATCTACGATAAGATGGTGAAGATCCGTACGGAGATCGCTCATAAGCTCGGATACAAGGATTTTGTGGAACTGGGATATAAGCGTATGGAGCGTTATGACTATAACGAAGAGATGGTCAAAGAGTTCCGCGACAATGTGGTGAAGTATATCGTTCCGCTTACTTCGGAGATCAGACGTCTCCAGAAGAATCGTCTGGAAGTAGATCATCTTTACTATTACGATCTGCCTTGCCTGTTCGTGCATGGAAATCCGGTTCCGGTGATCCCGCAGAGCGAGTATTTCGAGACCGGATCCAAGATGTTTGCGCAGATGTTCGATAAGGAGCCGAGTTTCTTCCAGGTATTGGGCGAACATGATTTTATGGATCTTTTCTCGCGTCAGAATAAGTCAACCGGCGGGTATTGTGCGTCGCTTCTTGATTACGGTATCCCGTTCGTACTTATGAATGCCAATAGCACGTCCGATGATGTGGCCACCATGGTGCATGAGTCGGGTCATGCGTATGCGGCGCTTCGCAGTATTGACTCTTCGCAGTTTATCGAGTGTCTGTCTCCGACGCTGGAAGCCTGTGAGATCCATTCAACGGCGATGGAGTATCTTTCTTACCCGTATATGGAGATGTTCTTCAAAGAACATGCCGATGCATATCGTGAGCAGCATATGACACTTGCACTCCTTTTCCTTCCGTATGGATGCCTGGTCGATGAATACCAGCACGTGGTCTATAAGAATCCGGATATGACGCCGGAAGAGCGCCATGCTGCATGGAGAGAACTGGAGAAGAAGTACCAGCCGGATATCGATTACGATGGAGACGAGTTCTATAACAAGGGTGGCGCCTGGATGAAGAAAGAGCATATCTTTACTTCACCGTTCTACTATATCGATTATTGTCTGGCACAGGTCTGCGCTTTGCAGATCTGGGATATTTCCAGAAAGAATCGAAAGAAGGCCATGAGCATCTATGACCATCTTTGCACTGAAGGCGGAACAAAGACGCTGATCGATCTCGTGGAGGGAGCAGGCCTCGAATCTCCGTTCTCGCTGGATGTGATGAAGAAGATTGCTTATCAGGTCTGTGATTATCTGAATCTATGAAGCTTCCGGAGTCGTTTCAAAAACGGATGAGTGCTTACTTTTCTGAGCGCGGGCTCCAATCTGAGGAGACGGCGTTCTGGGAGTCCTATGAAAAAGCGCCTCTCCACGGTATCCGCTGGAACCGTTTAAAGATCAGCGCTTCCGATTACGATTCCAGGATGAAAGCACTTGATCTTCCGTCCGATCCGGTTTCCTGGTGTGACGGTGGTTTCTATACGCCTGATATTTCTCTTGGAAGAGAACCTTATTACCATGCCGGTGCATACTATATCCAGGAACCTAGTGCCATGCTTCCTGCTTCCGTTCTGGGAACCAGGCCGGGCGAGTTCGTGCTGGATATGTGTGCCGCTCCGGGCGGAAAAGCGACGCGCATTGCCGAAGACCTGAAAGGACAGGGACTTCTTATTGCCAATGAGATCAATACAGAACGTTCCCGAGCATTGCTTCGAAACCTCGAGCGTGCCGGCGCGTCGAACGTCGTGATCCTGAATGAAAACCCGAAGAATATGGTGAAGAACTTCCAGTGCTTTTTCGACAGGATCATTATCGATGCACCTTGTTCAGGAGAAGGCATGTTCCGAAGAGATCCTTTTGCTCCGAAGAGCTGGGAGAAGTTCGGACCTGCGTCCTGCGTACCGATTCAGAAGGAGATCCTGGGCTATGCAGATGCGATGCTGCGTCCGGGTGGAAACCTGGTTTACTCGACCTGTACATTCTGTGAAGAAGAAAACGAGAAGCAGATACTGGGATTCCTGGAGGAACACCCGGATTATGAAGTGGTCCTGCATCCGGAACTGACTGACGTTTCCCACGATGAGAACGGCATGATGCGTATCTGGCCGCACAGAACAAGAGGCGAAGGCCATTTCTGTGTGCATCTTCGAAAGAAGGGGGAGGCCGGTGATGCCGACGAGAGAAAGACCGAGAAGAATCCTTCTTCGAGCAATTTCACGTTCGTAAAAGCCAGAGAATGCTTCGAGTCCTTCATGAAGGGCCTGCTTTCTGATAAATATATAGAAGAATATGTATCCGCGATCAAGACGGATTTTGTTCTGCATAAAGATAAAGTACATATGCTGCCTGTGTCCGAGACGCTTTTCCGAGGACTGAAAGTCGTCAAGATGGGCGCTTTCCCCGGAGAAATCAAGGAAACAGCGAAGGGAAGAGTCTTCACTCCATCGCAGGCATTGGCGCTCGAGCTGACAAGAGAGAAGATCAAGAAATCGCGTTTCTTGTCTTTAGGAAGAGACGACGAGCGGCTTCTTCGCTACCTGCGCTGTGAGACGATCATGTTGAAGGAAGAAGAGCAGGAGATATTAGATGACGGCGAGTACATCGTCGTGGCCTGCGAAGATTTCCCGCTCGGCTTCGGCAAGACGCAGGGGAGTACGATCAAGAACGCCTACCCGAAGGCATGGCGCTTAGTATAAGGAGGAAACGATGGAACGTTTTTTGGTTGCAAGCAAGAATAAGGATAAGATTCATGAGATCTCCGAGATCCTGGCGGAGTGCCCGTTCGAGATCGTCGGCATGGAGAATATCGGTATCCATACAGATGTAGTGGAAGATGCGGATTCGTTCCAGGGTAATGCACTTCTTAAGGCCAAGGCGATCCACGATCAGGTCGGCGGATATGTCATGGCCGATGATTCCGGACTTTGCATCGATGCGCTCGATGGCGCGCCGGGAATCTATTCCTCCCGCTTCTGTGGCGAAGATTCAACATATCAGGAGAAGTTTGAGAAGATCTGGGAGATGCTCAAGGACGTTCCGAAGGAACAGTGGACCGCGCATTTCGTATGCGCTATCGCTGTGATCCGTCCGGACGGCAGTCATTTTGTCGTGCAGGAGCAGTGCGATGGCGTGCTTCTCGACAGTCCGCGTGGAGATAACGGATTCGGGTACGACCCGATCTTCTATGTGCCGGAAATCGGCAAGACCACCGCAGAGATCTCCGATGAAGAAAAGAATGCGATCAGCCACCGCGGTAAGGCTCTTCGTTCCATGCTTGCCATTTTGAAAGAATAATGTTATACTTTCCTCCGTGCACAAGTGTACACGCACCGCGGACACTTGATGCAGGAAGATTTCTTTCAAAAGAGGCCGTATATGTCTGAAAACAACGACTATTTACTTGTAAAAGCGGACGTTTTGCCTGAAGTGTTTGTTAAGGTAATGGAGGCTAAGCGCCTTCTGAATTCCGGAAAAGCACTTTCTGTTAATGAGGCCGTAAAAATGGTTTCACTTTCCCGTAGTGCCTATTACAAGTATAAGGATGCGGTAATGCCTTTTTATGAGACAAGTCAGGGAAAGATCGTGACCTTGATCGTTGCGGTCGAAAACTTCCCGGGTATCCTGGCCGGCATTATTCAGTGTATCGCCTTCGTTAAAGGAAATATCCTCACGATCAATCAGAATATTCCAATCAATGGACTTGCTGATGTTTCGGTTTCCATGGAGACCGATCGCATGACGGAGTCCATCGACGTGTTGATCAAAGAGGTACAGAATATTCCGGGAGTTCGATCCTGCAGAATCATGGCTAGGGAGTGATCTTATATGAAGAGCATTGCAATTTTAGGTTTTGGCGTAGTAGGTTGTGGCGTGGCAGAAGTCATCGCCATGAATCACGATCGTATCGCGAAGAGACTGGGCGAAGAACTGGTCGTCAAGAAGATCCTTGACATAAGAGAGTTTCCGGACAGTCCTTTTGCCTCGTTGGTAACAACTAAGAAGGAAGAGGTTTTCGAAGATCCGGATATCTCCATCGTAGTCGAGACGATCGGTGGCGCGAGAATCGCATATGAATATACCAAGATGGCTCTTTCTGCCGGAAAGACCGTCGTAACTTCGAACAAGGAACTGGTTTCCACTCATGGTGTGGAACTGGTAAAGCTTGCCCGTGAGCATAACTGCAATTATCTCTTTGAAGCATCGGTAGGTGGTGGTATTCCGATCATCCGTCCGCTGCACCGTTGCCTGGCTGCCAATAAGGTCGAGCGCATCGCGGGTATCGTGAACGGTACGACTAACTACATCCTGACACAGATGGCAGAGAACGGTTCGGATTTTGACAGTGCTCTGAAAGAGGCACAGGCAAAAGGATATGCCGAGGCGAATCCGTCTGCGGATATCGATGGTATCGATGCACAGAGAAAGATCGCGATCCTCAGCACCATTGCTCTGGACGGCGCATATGTAGACCCGACCAAGCTTTTCACAGTCGGTATTACAAGTGTTACTACAAAAGATATGGAATATGCAAAGGAAATGAATGCTTCCATCAAGCTCCTGGCTGTATTTGAAAACGGCGAGGACGGCGCTTTTGCTTATGTAGCACCGCATCTGGTATCCAAAGAGCATCCGTTGGCATGTGCAAACGATGTATTCAATGCGATCATGGTTACAGGTAATGCCGTTGGTGATGCGATGTTCTATGGTCAGGGCGCCGGTAAACTGGCGACAGCTTCGGCTGTAGTCGGTGATGTTATGGACGCGGCAGAACATGCTGAAAGAGATGCTCATGTGGCCGAGTGGTTCAACGCCGGTGATGAGGTCCTTGCTCCTATCGAAAAGCACCACATTTCCGTTCTTTTGAGACTGCCTGACTCGGTTTCCGATGATGCGGTTTCCGAGGCGTTCCCGGAGATCTCCATGCAGCCTTGTGTATATGAAGCAGAAGGTGAGAAGGCAGTGATCCTCGGTAAAGACGGTGATATGACCGAAGCACAGCTGGCTGTCGGACTTGAGAGTTTCGAGAATGTGATCAGCGTGATTAGAATATTCTGATTTCCAATGGGGTTCATGTATTGTATTATGAGATAGAGAAGCAGTTTCATAAGGAGGGCAAAACCATGAACATGCAAGAAGTATTCAGCAGTTATCCGGCTATCGCGGATAAGGCGGCGCAGACAGGCAAGATCAAGCCGAATCTTCTGACAAAAAAAGCATTTGCCAATGCTGACGAACAGTGGAACAGAATGTTTCCGGAAGAACTCGATCGTTTGAATTCGGAAATCGCAGGTGCAGAGCTTTTCATGAAGAAAGCGTACTGCACACCAACCGCGATATGCTATAACAGCGTAGGTTGCTTCTTCGTGATTCCTGTTAAGGATATCATCTGGGTATATGCAAGAATCGTTAAGGAAAGCATGAATTTCATTCCGACAGGTAAGACGCACCAGGTATGGGTCGTCGACCGTTCAGGCGAACGTTATCTGATCTGCGACGCACATACAGGTGCTTTTGGAAAGGCAGATCCGGCAGGCGATGTCATCAGACAGATCCAGGGTATCTTAGATCCTGTTCGTCCGGGTATCTTCTATGGTTATAGCAAGGAACTGGAAGCTTTCGTAGGTGGTAACCTTCCGGGTGCAGCAGCTCAGGTAGATAACGCTTCCCAGAAGTAATCATCGGAAAGAAGAATAAAGTTAAAACAAAATCCACTTTCGGGAAATAACTCGAAAGTGGATTTATTGTTTTATCTGATTTGATCAGCGATGACCGCTCTGATTACAGCTGGTTGGAACTGTAGTCGGCGTAGAGAGTCATCATCTCGTTCATGAGAGAATTCATCTGCTGCTGGAGCTTGCTGAGCTCCTTCAGGTTCTTCGCATCGATCGCAAGGCGGATCTCCTTGAAGATGGATACATACTCGGAAGTATCCTTGGCCAGGTGATTACGGATGGAGTCGATCTCTTTCCAGAGTGCGACATCGTAGCTGTTCATCGGATCGTGGAACGGAACCACGTTTCTGATCTGGGAGAGGTTGTTCGGGATGATTCTCTCGGACAGTTCCATCTGCCAACGATCAAGCATTGCATGTGCATAGGAAGAGATGAGCTTGTCGCTGAATACTCCGCCTGCGCAAAGGATCGGGATCATGTCATCATCCTTCAGGAGGCAGCGCAGGGAGTCATAAACGGTCGCCGGCGGCGTACCGAAGAGTTTGTCGCGCTCTTCTGTGGAATAATGAGTGAAGATGTCATCCTCACAACGATATACTTTATCTTTTTCAAGATACTCAGCCTCTTCGCCATAACCCTTGCAGAATTCCTTTTCCAGTTCCTGGGAAGTGTGACCGGAAGTGACGGCATACTCGATACCATCCAGCATGCACTGATATGCAGCAGAAAGGCAAAGGTATGTGTTGGTGTGCGGGTTAGGGGAGCGGATCTCGAAACGCGTCTGTACAGAACTGTCCGAATTACGGATCAGGCCGAGAAGTACGGAACGGTTACGGGACGGGGTCTCCAGATCGCGGCCGATAGAAGCAACAGCATGTGTCGGAGCCTCAAAGCCGGGCTGCAGACGAAGGAATGCGTCAGTAGTAACGGAGATGAAAGGATTGATGAGCGGATAGTGCTTCATGAAGCCCATCAGCGCACCCCAGCCGATCTTGCCGAGGAAATCCGTCTTCATATCTTTCGGGCTGAAGAGGTTGACCTTATGACCGTCTTTCAGGTAAGCAACGGCATTGACATGTGTGTGTTCACCGGAACCGGCAACACCTGCCAGAGGCTTCGCACAGAAGCTGACCTCAAGGCCGTGCATACGGAAGATCTCTTTGATGAAGATTCTGGCCATAAGTTCGTAGTCAGCGGCCTGAAGGGCATTTGAATAATGCCAATCGACTTCAAGCTGTTCCATAATGTCATAGAAATCACCGGCGTCGGAAAGGTGAGCCTTTACACCACCGACTTCCTTATGACCCATCTCCGGCTCGAAACCGTAAAGCTCAAGGAGAAGTACGGTCTGCTCAAGAGCAGTACGGACTACACCCTTTGTGCGCTTCCAGTACTGTTCCTTCAGGCTCTGGGATGTAGAAAGTGTTCTGGTGCTGATCTTTTCTTCCGGAGAGCTTACCCAGAATTCCAATTCTGTTGCAGTGGTCAGCTCGATACGGTCAAACTCATCAATGGTGAAACCCAGTTCCTCGCAAAGGGAAGGATTCTCACGAAGGTATCTTTCCAGCTCGGAAGAGAAACGGTCTGCACAACGCTTCAGGATGGAACGGGAGCAGACTTTGTCTCCGTTATGGATCAGGAAAGAAGGAATACGGAGCGTACCGATCGGAAGGTTATTGTCCGGATCGATGTGCTCGTAGTTATAATCAACAAACCACATGACATTGAGATCAGGTTCGAAGTCTACGCGGCCATCGTTCAAAGTAGCAATGCCCGGGAGTTCAACGGAAGAACCGTCTGTCTGTACAACACAACCATTCAGATATCCCTGGAGATTGTCGATGAAGTTGATGATCGGGATCTTCTCGTCAGTATCATTTCCGGCCAGGTCTATGCCGACAAAGGAAACGAACTTAATTTCAGGATGCGAACTAAGGATCTTCTCAAGCTCTTCTGCATTATGCGTTTTCGGTGGCAACAGATAGAGCAGGTCCGGGTAGATTCGAAAGTTTGTCATGGTGTTTGCACCTTTCCATATATAAAATCAGAGTAATTATACCATTAATTTCTGAAAGCACCACTTTCCTCTTTTATAGAAAATCCACTAAATTCTGTGGCGGAATGAACCCATTAATAATATAATTACCATATAAGTACACAAGAAGGGGATGTCCCTTCAGATTTGATGGAGGTCATTTATGAAAGTTTGTGATTGTGCAAATCTTCTTAAGGCAAAGATCTTGGTAGAATCGGAGAATTTTGAAGCGGACCTGCAGATCGCCTGCGGTTCCGATCTTATGAGCGATGTTATGGCATTCAGCAGTGATGAAAGCCAGATCATGATCACAGGACTTGTAAATCCGCAGACGATCCGAACGGCGGAGATGCTGGACGTGAAAGTGATCATCTTCGTCAGAGGAAAGATACCGGACGAAACGATGCAACAGCTGGCTTATGAGAAGGGGATCGGACTTATGAGTACGCCTCTTTCCATGTTCACATGCTGTGGTCTGCTGTACGAAGCCGGCCTTCGCGGGAAGGAGGGTGCCGTATAGAACCGTTAGTACGTCAATATGAGATCCGGGCCAATGATTTCACCCATGCCGGTGAAGCTTCTTCAGCCATGAAGAAATCATTGAGCCGTCTTGGAGTAAGAGCGGAAGACATTAAGCGTGCTTCCATCGCCATGTATGAGGCAGAGATCAATGCGGTCATCCATGGCCATGGCGGTATGGCGGAAGTAACCGTACATCCTGAAAAAGTAGTTATCGTGATCGAGGATCACGGTCCAGGAATTCCTGATCTGGATCAGGCTATGGTTGCAGGCTGGTCTACAGCACCGGATATTGCCCGTGAGATGGGTTTTGGTGCAGGCATGGGTCTTCCGAACATTAAGAAGAATTGTGATGAACTGAATATCGATACGAAGATCGGGGAAGGAACCAAGGTCACGATGATCATTCAGTTCACGTAAGAGCAGGAATTTGCGAGGAACAAAGTGAAGAAGCTACATAGTGTGTCATTAATAGGAGACCTTTGTGTCGGCTGCACGAATTGTATCAAGGGGTGCCCGACACAAGCGATCCGAGTCAGGGGCGGAAAGGCGACGATCTACGATATCCGCTGTATCGACTGCGCCCAGTGTATCCGTATCTGCCCGTATCATGCGAAGATCGCCGTTACCGATACGCTTGAAGAACGGCTTACGGCAGCAAGCGGAAAAGTTAAGGTCGCAATCGTCAATCCGGCGCTTTTTACGCAGTTTGAAAACAACGTGAGCAGGATCGACGTGCTTAAAGCCGTGCGTCAGCTTGGTTTTGACTATGTTTTCGATGAATCCATCGGATATGCCGGATATGTATCGGCAGCAAGACAGATGATCTCCGAGAAGCAGGAAGCTTTGAAGGACAGCCCGGATGATGAGGTCAGCGAGGTATTTCCCATGATCTCTACCACCTGTCCGGTGGTGGTCCGTCTGATCCAGATGAAATACCGTGCATTGATTTCCCATCTTGTGACTCTGGATTCACCGATGGAACTTACGGCACAGCATGCTATCGATTATCTGTGTCTGAAACTGCAGATCCCGAGAACGTTGATCTATATCTGCTATATTTCTCCGTGTCCTGCCAAGGTCACGGCTGTCATTAACCCGCTGTGGAAGAAGAAGTCCCTGATCTCCACCTGCGTCGGTATCCATGATGTGTATCCTCAGCTGCGCAGTCTTCTGGATAAGGTGACGAACCATGATACGCTGACGCATGAAGAAGAGAGAGCGATCCGTATTTCCGAACCGATCGGCCTCCGTTGTGCGGCGATCGGCGGAGAGACCGCAAGTATGGGCATTGAGAACTACCTTATGGTGGATGGTATCGAAAATATCATCGACATCCTTGAAGAGATCGACCGGGATAATATCAAGAAGATCGCGTATGTCGAGGCGACATGCTGCTTCGGCGGCTGCATCGGTGGCCCGCTGACCATCATGAACCGCTTTACGGCCAGTGCGAAACTTCGTGATCATGCCCATGACTTCTTCCTGGAAAAAGAACTTTTCCCGAATCAGATCGTGCATGAAGATGATATTATTCCGCAGGTCTGGGAATTGCCGCTTCCTGAGAATCATGCCATGCGTCTTTCCGAGAATATCGGTGAGGCCATGACGAAGTATGAGCAGATCGATGAGATCCTGGCGACATTGCCGCAGCTGGACTGCGGAGCCTGTGGTGCGCCGTCCTGTGCCGCTATGGCCGAGGATATCGTACAAGGCCGTGCCAGCATCAACAACTGCATCATTCGTGCAAAGAGAAAAAAACTGAAAGAAGAGTGAATTATGGGAAAAACTGTATCTGAAATCATTAGTGCCATGAAACTGAATGTGCTGACCGATGTGTACCGTCCGGATGCCTTGATCGAAAAGGGTTATGCCGGCGATATGCTGAGCCATGTCATGGCGCATCTTCAGACCGGCGAATGCTGGTTTACCATATTGAACAGCATGAACGTGATCGCTGTCGCGTCTTTGAACGAATGCCCGCTTGTGATCCTGACAGAAGACGTGGTGCTTCAGGATCCGGTCATGGAAAAAGCTAAGACCGAAGAGATCTGTGTCTGTTCTACAGCACTGGATACCTATACTGCCTGCTCGGTTCTTGCCGGTATCCTGGAAACAGCGGAGGCCTGATTTTCTTAAATGGCACTGTTTCTTTGCGATCTGCATATGCATTCTGCTTTGTCTCCCTGCGCGGAAAACGATATGACGCCGGGGAATATGGTTTCCATGGCCTTTTTGAACGGGCTGGAAGTGATTGCCATAACGGATCATTGCAGCAGCAAGAATTGTGCAGCGGCCATTGAGTGTTCGAAACAACTGAAGGCCGAACAGGGACGTGCGCCACTCGTTATTCCGGGTATGGAAATCGAGGTGGCGGAAGGTTTCCATGTTCTTGGCCTTTTTTCTTCTTGTGAGAGAGCGCTGGAGTTTGATGATTTTCTGACATCCAGAAGACCGAAGATCAAAAATCGTGTGGAGATCTTCGGAAATCAGTACGTCATGAACGATGACGATGAGGTGGTCGAGGAGATCGAGAACCTGCTTTCTACGGGATCGGATGTATCCATGATCGAACTTTACGAGAAACTGGATTCATTAGGGGCTGCAGCCATTCCGGCACATATCGACAAAGATTCCTACAGTATGGTCGCCTCACTGGGTACAGTTCCACCGGAGTGGAAGGGAAGACTTCTGGAGGTCAGCAAGCGATGCAATCTTCCTGAATTCTGGGATGCCCATCCCGAATTGGCCTCGCATCACTATATTGTGGACTCGGATGCCCACCAATTGGTTGATATTGCGGACCCCGGATATTCTTTGAAATTGCCTATCGAAAAAAATCCCGATCTTGATGCTGCAACCTTTGTCAATGCATTGCGGGATTTGATGAGAAAGTGATATAATGTACGGGTTAACAATAACAAATATGGAACTGAAGTGCTTTTCCAGAGGAACACGGGAAAGCGGGGAGTTTTTTTGAGAGAGTTATCGCTTCATATTCTGGATATCCTGACGAATTCGACGCGAGCCGGAGCGACTCTGGTGACGCTGACGATCGACATGAGATCGAAGGAAGACCGTCTGATCATTTCTTTTGAAGATAATGGATGCGGGATGAGCGAGGAATTTGTTTCAAGAGTAACGGATCCGTTTTCCACTACACGAAACACAAGAAAAGTGGGGCTGGGACTTCCTTTGCTGAAGGAGCTTTGCGAGTTAACGGGCGGAAGCCTGGAGATCTCGTCGAAAGTCGGTGAGGGAACTTTGGTCAAGGCAATATTGGTTCCGTCTTCCATTGACTGTCTGCCTTTGGGCGATGTGGGAGAATCACTTGCCGGTCTGGCCGGTACATACGAGAAGTCGTGTGATTTTGTGGTGGTATTCCAACATGATGTCAACGGGAAGTCGGTGATCGATACTCGCGAGATCAAGGAGAAGCTTGACGGGATGTCGCTGCAAGAGCCGGAGATCTATTTGTTTTTGTGTGATTATTATCGCGAACAACAAGAATCAATACTTGGAGGTTTATAGTATGAAATCATTAGCAGAACTCGAAGCAATCAAGAACAAGGCAAAGGCAGACATGTCTGCAAGATCCGAAGCTGGTAAGCGTATCGTTGTTGGTATGGCTACTTGCGGTATCGCTGCAGGCGCACGTCCGGTTATGACTGCAATCGTTGAGGAACTTAAGACTCGCGGTATTGAGGATGTAGCGGTTACGATGACCGGTTGCATCGGTCTTTGCAAGTACGAGCCGATCGTAGAAGTCATCGATGCAGACGGATCTAAGGTTACATACATCAAGATGGATCCGAATAAGGCGAAGCGCATGGTTGCT
Organism: Clostridiales bacterium; assembly: GCA_017615755.1. Classification (GTDB taxonomy): domain Bacteria; phylum Bacillota; class Clostridia; order Saccharofermentanales; family Saccharofermentanaceae; genus Scatonaster. The sequence continues at coordinate 34,373 of JAFZZM010000040.1, forward strand.
GAGCACATCGTTAACGGTCAGGTTTGCGAAGACCTTACGATTGCCACAGCTCAGCTCTGAGAATACGGAAGGGTCTAAATGATCATTTCCCAACCATTCAGATCGTTTAAGGTTGACTCTCTTTCAAAAAGGTGGGCAGCAGTGCTGCTCCTCCTTTTTGTGTGGGGAGTCTCTTTTTGGTTTTTTCTGACTCCGCCGGGAGATTCGGATTTTTCCCAGCTTATGTTCTGGTATGAAGATGCGATGGAAGCAGAAGATGCATATAACTTTATGCTTCAGCATCCTATGGAGAAAGTGATTTCTTTCGGGAATATCATCTATGCGGTCTCCTTTCTTGGATACCTGTTCTTTCTGGTGCTTTCCGGATTATTCTATTTCGTGATGTATGTTTGCGATCTTCGTGAAGTTCCTCTTTCAAAAGCTCCGAAGATCTACTTTTCACGAGTCGGGTGGATAGTTCTTTTTGCTATCGTTACGTTCATTCCCATGATGTTGATGATGAATTATCTGCCGTTCATTTTCCTTTTCCTGATACCGGCTTTCTATGCCATGGCAGGAATTACTTTCTTTGAAAAGCAGAATGCTTTCACGGCATGCGCCAAGAGCGTCGTGGCGACCTACGGCCATAAGATGTCGATCTTCCTGGAACTTGTTGTTATTGCCGCGATCTACTATGTGATCATGTTCGCGGTCAATTCGATCCTTAAGGAAGGTTCGATCGGTATTGCTATGGTCAGTTCTTTTGTAGTGGCCTATTTTACTCTTGTCCTGGCACGCAATATGGGGACAAGGTTTCACATGATCACCATTCTCCCGAAATAATAATTTTCATTTCATCTTTTCATTTGGCAATTTCACGCGAAAGAATTTGTTTTAATAGGTAACTTTGTGAATTTCATCGATTGAAATTTTGTGCATATTTGCCTATTATTGTAATGTTCATGAAATATATATGGAGGACACGAATATGGATATTAAACAAGAAGCCATTCAGAAGCATTCTGAGTGGAAGGGAAAGATCGAAGTTATCACACGCGCTCCTGTAGCATCTAAGCATGATCTGTCAGTTGCTTATACACCTGGTGTTGCTGAACCGTGTCTTGAGATCTCCAAGGATGTAGATCTTTCTTACAAATATACACGTCGCCACAATCTCGTTGCTGTAGTTACAGATGGTACAGCAGTTCTTGGTCTTGGCGATATCGGACCGGAAGCCGGTATGCCGGTTATGGAAGGTAAGTGTGCTCTGTTTAAGGCTTTCGGCGATGTTGACGCTTTCCCGCTCTGCATCCGTTCCAAGGAAGTTGATGATATCGTAAATACTGTAGCTCTTCTGGCCGGTTCTTTCGGCGGCGTTAACCTCGAGGATATCTCCGCTCCGAGATGCTTCGAGATCGAGAAGAAACTGAAGGAAAGATGTGATATCCCGATCTTCCACGATGACCAGCATGGTACAGCTGTTATCACACTCGCTGGTCTTACTAACGCTCTTAAGATCGTTGGTAAGAAGATTGAAGAGATCTCCGTTGTAGTTAACGGTGCAGGTGCTGCTGCTACAGCTATCACGAAGCTCCTGATCTCCCGTGGTCTGAAGGACGTTGTCCTCTGCGACAGAACCGGTGCTATTTATCAGGGACGTGAGAAGCTCAACTCCGCTAAGGAAGAGATCGCTGCTATCACAAACCAGAAGATGAAGAAGGGTTCCCTCAAGGACGTTATCGTTGGTGCTGACGTATTCATCGGTGTTTCCGCTCCGGGCGTACTCACAGCTGAGATGGTTGCTACCATGGCTAAGGATCCAATCGTATTTGCTTGTGCAAACCCGACACCGGAGATCCTGCCGGACGAAGCAAAGAAGGCCGGTGTTGCTGTTATGGCTACAGGTCGTTCCGACTTCCCGAACCAGGTAAACAACGTTCTTGCTTTCCCTGGTATCTTCCGTGGTGCTCTTGATGTTCGTGCATCTGACATCAACGATGAGATGAAGATCGCTGCTGCTAACGCTATCGCAGGTGTTGTTTCTGATGAAGAACTCAATCCTGAGTACATCCTGCCGGATGCTTTCGATCCGCGCGTTGGTAAGGCTGTTGCTGCTGCAGTTGCTGAGGCTGCAAGAAAGAGCGGCGTAGCTCGTATCTGAATAAGCTGAACATTTGTAAGGGATGGGTCGATCAGTTCTGAACGACCCATCTCTTTGTTTGTTTTTAGAAGTATACTGATGGGATAGTGCTTTTGACGTTGAATTTGCTTACATTTACCAACTCTTGTGGTAGAATAGCAGAAGTGATTTTTATTTCGGAGGCGGAGTATGTTGAATCGTATTGAATTATTGAAATTAATTGAACACAACGCGAGAATCTCGATTTCTGAACTGGCAGTTATGCTGGGTGTGACCGAGGATGAGATTGCCGCCGAGCTGGAAACATGTAAAAAAGAGAATGTGATCCTGGGATACAGCACTGTGATCAACTGGGAAAAGACGGAGAGAGAGCCGGTAACTGCATTGATCGAAGTGCGTATTACCCCGCAAAGAAATCAGGGATTTGACAAGATCGCTAGTCAGTTCTACCGCTATCCGCAGGTTTCTTCCTGCTATCTTATGTCAGGTGGATTCGACTTGATGCTGATCATTGAAGATTCCACGCTTCGTGAAGTTGCCAACTTTGTATCTGACAAGATTGCCCCGCTCGAAGGCGTCATCTCCACGTCGACACACTTTATCCTTAAGAAATATAAGAGTAATGGTACATTATTTGAACAAAAACAGATCGATGATCGTGAAGCCATTGTGCTCTGAAGTTCGGATTTGCAAGTTCAGGGAGGTTTCAGTTAATGGATATCGATTATCAAAGTAAAGTATCCTCAGTGGTAAATGAGATCAAACCATCGGCGATCCGTCGATTTTTTGATCTTGCTAATGAAATGAAAGGAGAGGTGATCTCCCTTTCCATTGGTGAACCGGATTTTGTTACTCCGTGGAATATCCGCGAGGCCGGCATTTTTTCATTGGAAGATGGGTATACTCATTATTCACCTAATCAGGGATACATTGAGGTTCGAAAGGCAATCTCGGAATATCTGGAAAGACGCTTTTCCTTAAAGTATGATCCGAAAAGCCAGATACTGGTCACAGTAGGTGGAAGTGAGGCGCTCGACCTGATTGCACGTGCGATGATCAATCCCGGTGATGAAGTCATTATCCTTGAGCCTTGTTTTGTTGCCTATCGTGCAACGGTTACTCTGGCCCGTGGTATCCCGGTCGTGATCGAGACAAAGGAAGAAGACGAGTATAAACTTACGCCAGAGGCGCTTGAGGCGGCCATTACAGATAAAACCAAGTACATTATACTTGGTTACCCGGGAAATCCAACCGGAGCTACGATGACACGTGATGATCTGGCTAAGATCCGTGATGTTCTGGTTCGTCATCCGAATGTCTTTGTTGTTTCGGATGAGCTTTATTCCGAACTGAGTTATACAGGTGAGCGTCCGGCTTCCATTGCGAACTTCCCGGAGCTTTATGACAGAACGATCGTTGTAAACGGTTTTTCCAAGTCCTTTGCCATGACCGGATGGCGTATCGGCTATATGGCAGGACCGGCTCCACTTCTGGTAGCAATGAATAAGGTTCACCAGTATTGCATCATGAGCTCTCCGACAACAGCGCAGTATGCGGTTATCGAAGCATGCCGTAACGGAGACAAAGAAGTCGAAGAGATGCGTGATGAGTACAACAGAAGAAGAAGAGTGATCGTACAGGGCCTGAAGGATGCAGGGCTTACCTGCTTCACGCCGACAGGTGCTTTCTACGCTTTCCCGAGTATTACGAATTCCGGACTGACATCGGAACAGTTCTGCGAGCGCTTCCTGATGGAAAAGAAAGTGGCGATCGTTCCGGGTAATGCATTCGGTGAATGTGGTGAAGGACACGTACGTATCAGTTATGCGGCCTCTATGGAGAATATCATGGAAGCCATGAAACGTTTGAAAGAATTTATGCAGGAATTGAAAGATGGGAGTGTAAAGTAATGCTCGAGTTTGATAATTTGCGCCTCGAACTGGAAGGATATGAAGAGAAGATAGAGCTTCTGCGTGATGCTCTGCATATCAAGCAGGTAAGTGATCAGGTTTCCGAACTGGAAGCCCGTTCTCAGGAGCCTGACTATTGGAATGATGTTGAGAGAGCCCAGTCTGAGCAGACGAAACTGAAGCGTCTTCAGAAGCGTATTAAGACATTCGAAGATCTTGCCGCTTCCAGAGAAGATCTGCTGGTTCTTTGCGAACTCGGAAATGAAGCCGAGGACACCGATGTTCTGGCTGAGGCTACAGAAGGTGTGAAAAAGTTTACTGCCGAATATGAGAAGATGCGTCTTGAGACACTTCTTACCGGTGAGTATGATAGAAACAATGCGATCCTGACGCTTCATGCCGGTGCAGGCGGAACGGAAGCGCAGGACTGGGTCAGCATGCTGTACCGCATGTATACCCACTGGGCACAGGATCATGAGTTCGAGATCAAAGAACTGGAATATCTGGAAGGTGATGAAGCGGGTATCAAGAGCGTCTCCATGATGATCACCGGCGAGAATGCTTACGGTTTCCTTCGTTCTGAGATTGGTGTACATCGTCTTGTCCGTATATCACCATTTGATTCTTCGGCCCGTCGTCATACATCTTTTGCTTCCTGCGAAGTTATGCCGGAGCTGGATGATACGATCAACATCAAGATAGATATGTCAGATGTACGTGTAGATACATACCGCGCGACCGGTAAAGGTGGACAGCACGTTAACCGAACCGACTCCGCTGTTCGTCTGACACATATTCCGACCGGATGCGTTGTAGCCTGCCAGGCAGAGCGTTCACAGATCCAGAACAGAGAAACGGCCATGAAGATGTTGGAAGCAAAACTGTTTGCTCTGGCACAGGCGGCACATATGGAGAAGATCGAAGACTTGAAGGGCGTGCAGATGGATATTGCCTGGGGCAGCCAGATCCGTTCTTACGTTTTCTGCCCGTACACCCTTGTTAAGGATCATCGTACAGGATATGAAGAAGTAAACGTGGATGCGGTCATGAATGGTAACCTGGATGGTTTCATCAATGCATTCCTGTCCGGCATGGTTGCTGAGAAATAATCAATCATCCAAAGAATTTCGAAAAAGAGAAGAGGCTGTCTCAACAAATGAGACAGCCTCTTTTTCTTGAAACTGTTTGGTTAACGATCACTTCTTGTACTGTACGTAGAAGTTTGTGATCTTGAATGTTCCGATCTTAGAAGCACCGGTTGCAGAAATATCAGCATAGATCGTCTCGCCCTTAGCCAGTGCCAGGTCGCAATTCGGATAGAGGTAGAATGTATTCTTGCTGCCTTTCTTCGGTTCAACGCGGAAATAAGAGCTTGTTACTTCCTCAATCGTCGTTCCTGTGTCGTACTTGATCGTAATGTACTCGATAGAAGCATTAAGAGTGGAAGTGTTCTTTCCTGTATTCTCGAGCTTGATATCAAAGGAACAGTTATTGCCGGAAGCCTTTGCATTCTTGATGGATGTCTTGAATGTAGTTACCGGGTAATCCGAAGCAACAGGGGAAGATGTCGTAGCAGACGGTTCTTCAGTTGTTGTAGTCGGCTCTTCAGTCGTTGTTGTGGCTTCCGTAGTAGTCGTTGCCTCTGTGGTTGTTGTAGCCTCAGTAGTTGTCGTTGTCGGCTCCTCGGTTGTCGTGGTAGTCGGTTCTTCGGTCGTTGTTGTGGCTTCCGTAGTTGTTGTTGCCTCAGTGGTTGTCGTTGTTGTCTCTTCCTTCGTAGTTGTCGTTGCTTCGGTGGTTGTTTCTGTTGTATCCTCCGAAGTCAGGAACGGATTCGTAGCCGTTGTGGTCGAATACGTCATGCTTGTCGTATTCTTGGAAGAAGAGAAGGACTTACCGAGATCGAAGTACTTCCAGCAGAAGATGATACCTCCGAGGAAAGCCAGGGCGATAGCAGTAAGAACGATCGGCTTTACAACCGAACCCTTACGTTCAGTGTGTTCCTGCTGGGTAACAGGTGTGATCGTAGAACCTCTCTGCGAAGCTGCACTATAACGAAGGTGTTGTGTGTTAACGATCTGAGCGCTTGAACTCAAAGGTTTATTGGCGCCTGGTCTGGAAATAGCCGAATTATTGGATACAGAACGTGTACCCGGACGCTGGGATGGCGTTTCTCTCGGCTCTGCTGCGGCCGCTGCTGCAGCTGCAGGGCGCTCCTGGTTATTGTGGAATGAGCCTGGACGCTGTTTATATGTGTCCGAAGGCTGCTGCATCTCATCTGCTTCTTTCTTTGCCTGATTCTCTTCACGGATCTTCTGCGCAATAGATGCGGCGAAGACTTTCTCGTCTTCATCACCGAATAAGAGGTGATTCTGTGTAACAGGTGCATCTTCATCAGATTCGTCAACCGTGTTCTCAGAACCGTTATATACCTGCTCGATCGGTTCAAGATCAGAAGCGGAAATGGAAACGTTTGGTTTCACTACAGGTGTATAGTTGACGGATGTTTCATCGGCGCTTCCTGAAGACTGGTAGATCGACTGATACTCAGGACCGTCTTCAACACTTTCTTCAGCTTCATCTGTTTCAGCAACAGATTCATCGGAAGAATAGATGTCGGAATCCTCATTCTGATCTTCATCAGAGGAGAGGGAGATAGTCGGATCTTCCAGAGGAACATTATCGTACAGCATTTCAGCTGCAATACCGGCATCAGGGAGAATGGTGACAGAAGAAACATCTTCGATCTTCTCGGAAACGGATTCTTCAACAGGGATATCGACTTCTACCGGGATAGCTTCATCCACAGGGGTATCGACTGCTTCGGAAACAGTTTCATCAATCTGCTCTTCAATGGCTTCCGGTACGGCTTCTTCAATAGTTTCTTCTGCTGTCTCAACTGTTTCTTCGACAGCCTCTTCGACGGCTTCGGCAACTGTTTCTTCGCCAACCTCCTCAGAAATCTCATCAACTGTTTCTTCGACAGCCTCTTCAGCAACTTCGGCAGCGGTTTCTTCAACGGCTTCCTCAGCGGCCTCGGTAATTGTTTCTTCGGAAACTTCTTCAGCAACTTCGGCAGCGGTTTCTTCAACGGCTTCCTCAGCAGCCTCGGTAATTGTTTCTTCGGAAACTTCTTCAGCAACTTCGGCAGCGGTTTCTTCAACGGCTTCCTCAGCAGCCTCGGTAATTGTTTCTTCGGAAACTTCCTCAGCAACTTCGGCGACGGTTTCTTCTACAGTTTCCTCAGCAGCCTCCGAAACTGTTTCTTGCACTACTTCCTCAGACTCGCCATACAAGGTTTCCTCCTCGGAATCAGAGAATACATCGATAGGATCATCGATTGGGGAAGTATCGTAAAGCGGCACATCAGTAATGATCGGCATCTCTTCCTCAGAAACAGTTTCTTCAGAATCGGCTTCCAAAGAAAGCTCTGTCTGTACGTCTTCGGAAGCAACAGAAGACGTATCAACAGGAATATCGACGGGAATGTCGACCGGAATATCAACAGGGGCAGCCTCTGAAACGCTCTCCTGTACGGATTCCGGTTCTGACGGAGAAGAAGTGTCAACGACAGGTTCCGCAGCAGGCTTAAAAGCGGCGAACGGGGAGATCGGTTCATCTCCAAGGCTTGCGTTGATCTCATCTTCCAAAGAAGTATCCGCTTCGTATTTGGTTACGTTGGTGAAAATGTCCTTTCCGCCGTAAATGTCGAGCGGGGAGGGAGCAGCCTTGACTTCCGGAATCTCGGGGATAGAAACCTCGGGGATATCTTCAATGGTGCTGGTAACATCCTCAGTGGCAAAATCATCCGCTTCGGTCTGACCGAAAAGCGTGGACTGCGTGTCTGCGACGGCCTGAGCATGCTGTTGCTCAAGATCGTCAAAATTCAATTCATCATCAATGTTTACAGGGTAATTGGACCGGCTGTTCTGCTCGCGAAGAGCGTCAGAAACATTCTGGGCCGGATCGTTAGCCTTGAAAGATAGGAAAAGAGGACGTCTGACAGAATCGTCATCGGACGTTTCCGCTCCGCCTTGACTGTTTCCGTGGATAAAGGACTGGTTTGATGCAGAAGTATCTTCTGATCTCATGAATGTGCCGAATACAGACGGCTTTTGCGATTCGTCGTACTCCTCCTCAGGCGCATGCATAAGATGCTCTCTCTTTTTTCCTTCATCGTTGTGTCCAAGAAGCATCGTGTGATTCCTCCAAATTCATACTATGTCATAAGACTATATAATATCTTATTTCAAATAATGATTTTCCGCAATAAAAACGGGGGAGGATTTTTAAGTTTTGATGCTTTTTTACGACAAAAGCACTCCCATTGTCGAAAAGTGTCTGTGCTGTCTTTTTATCGATTTTGTACAATTCGGTAAAGGAAAGGAGGAATCTTCATGGAACTGGATAAGCGTCGAATGATCATATCTTGTATCGTGATCGTGCTGGGACTGGTCGTCTATGCTTTCAGGACCTGGGGCTTGAAAGGCTCGGGAGATGAGATCGTGATCGAGACAGAAAGCGCAGTTTCTGTGCCGGTAACTACCGTGCCGGAGAGCTCATCAGTACTGCCTTCTCCGGTCTACATATGCGGCGCAGTAAACTGCCCGGATATATATGAGGTGGAACTGCCGGTCTATCTTTATGAATTGATCGATCTGGCAGGAGGGCTTTCAGTGGATGCCGATAAAGATAAGATCGATCTGGTCTATCGGATCGACAGTCCGCAAAGTATCTATATCCCGTTTTATGAAGAGACAACTGAAATGACGAGTCGTGAATGGAATGAGTTTTACAGCCTGCTTCCGACATGCTGGGAGGAGACGGAAGAAGATACATCTTCAGTTGGAAGTGTAAACATAAATACCGCGGGAGTATCTGAACTGTGCACACTCCCGGGCATCGGTGAAAAGACGGCTGAAGCCATAATCGCGCACAGGGAAGAACATGGACCTTTTTCAGAGGGTAAAGATATCATGCAGGTTTCCGGCATCGGAAACGCAAAATACGAGCGGATCAAAGACTATATTAGCGTATAGGTATAATGTCAGAAAAAACTGTTTGACAGAACAGAATATCAATGTTAATCTTTATAGGCACCGAAGGAAATCCTTTGCTCGTGTGGCGGAATAGGCAGACGCAACGGACTTAAAATCCGTCGGGGTAAAACCCGTACCGGTTCAAGTCCGGTCACGAGCACCAAACTTGGTGAATCATATATCGCGGAGTGGAGCAGTTGGTAGCTTGTCGGGCTCATAACCCGAAGGTCGCGAGGTTCGAGTCCCGCCTCCGCAACCACATGAATGTCCCGGAATCGATCCGGGACATTTTCTATATTTCCCCGCTTTTTTTCGAACATTTTGCATTTGTGAATCGTTGCGATATAATTACTACAGTATTTAGTTTATGAGGTGAAAAAGTGGCTTCGACTGATAAATCAAATTCAGCCTCTAATGCTGCCGGTAATGTCGCTAAGATAGTTTTCTTGTCGCTGTTTGCCTTGGCTCTTGTTGTTGTGTCGGTTTCCTTTGCTGTTCACCACATGCGGCTTGGTTTTGAAAAAGAATATAACCGCATATTAGTTAACCGTATCCAGGTTGATGCGCAGAATGCAGCGCTTGCTGTCTCCGGCGATGAGCTTGTCAATGATCCGGCAGCAGCTGCTGTCAAGTACAGTGCCATACTCCCTTACATGCTGATGGATGCGAACGACAATGACTATTCGGTTCAGGCATTTGGTCTTTATAACTATTCAAATGGTACACTTTCCGTTCTTACCGGAAATGATTCTGATCTTCTTGTAGCTTCGAGTATACCGGTTTCCGACTGGTTGACTGCGGAGCTTTCTCCTTATGAGGTCAAGAGTGAGTACCAGTACCATTATATGATCCCGATCTCTGACTCACAGGGTAATGCCTGCGGTTTGCTGGAACTCTCTGCAAAATCTTCAGAGATCGATACTTTGGGTAATAAGCTGGAATCCGTGATCCTGTCTACCGTGATCCTGGCGGTTATAGTTGCTATGGCCGCGTTCTCGCTTCAGTATGTGATTCCGCCGATCATTAATCTCATTTCCAAGAAGAATGCGGAGGCAAAATTATGAACGATTTTTTTGTGGATAATTTTACCAAAGCACCGAAAGGAAAGAAGGCGGTCGCAAGTCAGATCGGTTTCTGTCTTGTCACAGCACTTGTTATCCTTTTCGTAGTTTCTTCTTTGGTTACAAAAGTGTATGTTTCTGCATTACAGTCCCAGCGAAAGACAGCGTTGTCCTCTTACACCACTTCGGTTTCCGTAGTGCTTTCGCATCGGACCATGCAGCCTGGTATGGCATTACCTCTTTCCGTACCACAATACGAGACGGACAAGTCGTATATTGTAAATGTATACCAGAAGGCCGGCAATTCATTCCTTCGTATCTATACTTCCGATAAGTCTTACGATGAGAGCAAAGAATATGTTCTCAGCGGGGCAGGAGAAGAATACACGGAGGCGTATGAGAAACAGGAACTGATCGTTTCCCGAAGAACAGATGCCGGCGTTTTGTATGTAACTTCGGTTGCCCCGATCGTCAGCACTGACGGAACGATCGCAGGTATTGTCGAAGTCATGGAGCCATATAGTGATTTTGTTTCAACTGTAAACGGCATGTCTCTTTCCTGGCTCTTCACGATCATCTCCATTGCTGTTGCCATTACCATTATCTATGGTGAGATGAGAAGTCTTCTGGATGCTTTGATCAAAGAACCGGACAAGCGTGTACCGAAGATCGTCAGTTATGGTTTCTCGACATTCCGTCTTATCGCATTCTTCTCGAGTATCGGATGTTCGATCCCGTTGATCGTACTTTGCTCGTATCTGAAAGATTCTCTTAGCGATTATGTGGAAAACCGCATGGTCATCCAGATCTGGATCATCGTGGCTGTCTTTGTTTTCCTGCTCGGCTTCTGGAGATTTACACGTTTAAGAGATCTTCTTATAAGAAAGTTTACGGCAAGGATCGCTGTAGTGATCTCCGTAGTAAGTGCTTTCCTGCTGCTTCTGGTCTGCGGTGTAGTGAATGTACCGTTCGTGACGATCTTCCTGCAGTTCCCGATAGGCTTTTTCCTGGGCATGCTCTTCCAGTTCCAGAGAGAATACCGCCTTTTTGCATCGAGATCCGGTCAGGCAGAGTTTACAGAAACCAAGATCCATCAGATCCAGTATTCCGGATATGTAATGGGTGCTATTGTCGGCGCGGTCATCGGAGGAATCCTCTATGAAAGATTCGGCCTGTTTGTCGTGCTTATGGTTGCTTCCTTCTTCCTGTTTGTGGATGCGATCCAGGTTCTTTACTTCGTTCGTCACTGTCCGCCGTCTAATGAGCCGATCATCCGCCTTCCGAACTATTTCTATGCTTTGAAGAATTCCAAGTCGGGAACGTTCGTATGGAGTACGGTTTTCCCGCTTGGTGTGCACTTTTCCTTCTTCCTGGTATTTATCCCGGACTATCTTGAACATGTGCGTATATCTTTGGCTACGTTGTCTTTCTATTACATCGTATGCATCGTCTGCGGCCAGATCATCCTGAAACTGTTAGCTATCTGGTTTGAGAGCTTCTTTACGGCGCAGACAAGGATCACGCTTCAGGCGTTCCTTTCTGCTGTCGGCTATCTTGTCTTTGCGTTGTCTCCGTCTGCCAAGACACTGGTCATCTGTGTGGCCTTCCTTGGTCTTTCGCTCGGATTCCACGAGTTTGGTTATCTGGATTACTATAAATCCTTGATCCGTCAAGATAAGCATCCGGTTGCCCGCGTTGTCCTTATGCGTGCATTTACGGGCGGTTCCCTGTTTGGTGCCATCGTTTTCGGACTGATCAATCAGTTTGAAAATATCCGCGTGGTCATGGTAGCCGTAACATTGATCCTGCTGGTCATTTCTGCTTCGTATCCGCTTCTTATGCTCATGGATAATTCCTCGCAGAATCAGAAGAAACGGAATACGGGAAGTCGTCCGCGTATGCCGGGCAACGATAACGAGGAGGTTTGAGATTCATGGAAATGTGGAATCAAAAATTGAATCGTGAGAATATTGAGCAGTTCTATGACATGTATGCCGCTTTTGCATATAAGGCTGCTTACAAGAGTCTTCGTGATACTACACGTGCCGAGATGTGCGTAGTAGAGTCGTTCATTGATACTTACCACAAGCGTGCCAAACTGGATGAGGAGAACGTGATCTACTTTTTCTCCGATGCACTGCAACTGCATATATCCGAAATGGCGGCCAAGTATCCTGTAGCCAATGAATCGGCGGCAACTCAGAAATCGCTGGATGAATACACGGCATCAACCATGAAGCAGGAGATCCTGGAAAAGATCGATTCTCCGAAGTTCCGTATTGCCGAGTTTGTTTCCGCTACACCGGATAACCGTATCCGAAGAAGAACTCCGGTCATGGAGTTTATGCAGAACTCCGGTATTACGATCATTCTTCTTATCAAACTGGTCGTATTGGCAGTTGTGATTGCCGTGGTTACCTACTTTGCCGGCACAACACTATTCCACGGTTCGAATTATGTGGTAAGCAATACGACAAAGGGATCCAAGAAGCTTGAGGAGAATATCGTCAGTGCGCTGGATCATCTGCCGGTTACCGTTAAGGGATATAAGGATGTAGCAGGAGAGGAGACCGGTGAAACAACGCAGGAGAGCCAGACGACCGAGCCGGATTCGTCCGAGAGCAATTTGACTGAAACTACGAAGGATACAGAACCATCGGCTACAAGAGGCTGACCCCCGATTATTTCAATTTTGTAATATTCGACCGAAAAATAAGCACTTTCGTGAAATATAGGTTAAAATAGTTAGATGTTGATTATGTATTACTAAAGGAAAAGGTAAGAAAATGAAGTCAGTAAAAGAGAATAAAGCTCCTATTGAAGAGGAGAATCAGTTTAACGTTTCCCGCGTGAATACCAAGGGAAAGACGGTAAAACCGAAGCATAAGAAAGAAAAGCAGCCCTGGACGAAAAAACGTGTCCTGAAGAGAATTGTTCTTCCAATCGTTCTGACGCTGGTGATCCTTGTCGGCGGTTTGTTTATCGCAGCTATCTGCTATAAGAACTATCTGCTGGGTAAGATCACTTATCTGCCGAAGGAAGAAAACCCGACATTTATCAATGAAGATGGTTCTCTTGTATCTCTTTCCGAGTTCACACATGCCACAGAGCACCCTCTCGTACAAGAGGAAGGTGTGCATAACTTCCTTCTTATCGGTATCGACAGCCGTTCCAAGGACTATTCCAAAAACGGTGCCGGAAGTCTTGCCGATGTTATCATGATCATGAGTGCAGATGAGAAGAACGGTACGATCAAGCTGGTTACTGTTCAGCGTGACTCCTATGTTTATATTCCCGGATACTCAAAACCGCGCAAGATCAATGCGGCCATGACATATGGCGGTCCTATGCTTCTTTCTGAAGTAATTGAAGAACATCTTCGTATCGATCTGGAAGGCTTTGCATATGTAAATTTCTATAACATGGAAAAAGTGATCGATGCTGTTGGCGGAGTCGATATTGAGGTTACGAGAAATGAAGTATTTACCGCGGAAGGTGGTCTCAATGCTCTTTTGAGAGAGCAGAACCATATCCTTGGTGTACCTGACGAAACATATGTACTCAGCGATTATGGCATGCTTCACCTCAATGGCCGTCAGGCTGTGGCATACAGCCGTATCCGTAAGGTTGGAAATGGCGACTACGGTCGTTCCCAGCGTCAGGTGAAGGTCTTGAACCAGCTTCTTGCCCAATATATGAGTTTAAGTGCAACCGGAAAGGTTTCTGCACTGGGTGATATCCTTGAGATGGTAGCTACGGATCTTACTCAGGATGAGATCGAGAAGTATGCATTCGATTTCCTGCCGAAGGTAAGAGATCTGAAATTGGAGACACTCGGTGTTCCTATGGAAGGCTATGCTACCACGATCGACGATGCAGAATGGAGTCTGCGTCCGGACTGGAACGGCATTATTCCGCAGGTTCAGCAATTCCTCTACGGAGAGACATATGTCTTTGACAGAGTTCCGGAGATCCCACAGGCACCGCATCACGATTCTGACTCGGGTTCCTGATAAAGTTTTTGTTTTTGTCTTTCTTTGATATTGACATCTGTTAATTCAATGGTATAGTAGTAAGTGAATTTTAGCACTCGCATCATGTGAGTGCTAAATAAACTTATTGGAGGTGATTCACCATGACAATTAAGCCACTGGGTGACAGAGTAGTGATTAAGATGGTTGAGGCAGTTGAGACGACACATAGCGGTATCGTTTTGGCAGGTTCTGCTAAAGAAAAGCCTCAGGTTGCAGAAATCGTTGCAGTAGGTCCGGGCGGAATGGTTGACGGTAAAGAAGTCAAGATGGAACTTGCTGTCGGCAACAAGGTTCTGGTAAGTAAATACGCAGGTACAGAAGTTAAGATCGATGGAGTGGAGTACACGATCCTTAGTCAGAGCGATGTTCTGGCTATCGTTGAGTGATGCTTCGCTTTTTTGGAGGTAGATAATCATGGCTAAAGATTTAAAGTATTCTGAAGACGCACGCCATGCTTTGGAAGTTGGCGTAAACAAGGTTGCGGATACAGTTAAGATCACTCTCGGACCGAAAGGCAGAAACGTGGTCCTCGATAAGAAATACGGTGCTCCGCTTATTACGAATGACGGTGTTACGATCGCTAAGGAGATCGAACTGGAAGACCGTTTTGAGAATGCAGGTGCACAGCTGGTTAAGGAAGTTGCTTCCAAGACTAATGATGTTGCCGGTGACGGAACAACAACAGCTACATTGCTTGCTCAGGCTATCGTCCGTGAGGGTATGAAGAATGTGGCTGCAGGTGCTAATCCGATCATTCTCCGTAAGGGTATTCAGCTGGCTGTAGATGAGGCAGTTAAGTCTCTTGAATCTGCTGCTAAGAAGGTTGATGGTTCCAAGGATATTGCCCGTGTTGCTTCTATTTCTGCAGGTGATGACTATATTGGTCAGTTGATTGCAGATGCTATGGATAAGGTTTCTTCTGATGGCGTTATTACAGTTGAAGAATCCAAGACCATGGGCACTGAACTTGAAGTAGTTGAAGGTATGCAGTTTGACCGCGGATATCTTTCTTCCTATATGTGCACGGATATGGATAAGATGGAAGCCGTTCTCGACGATCCGTATATCCTGATCACTGATAAGAAGATCTCTAATATCCAGGATGTTCTCCCGCTTCTCGAGCAGGTCGTCCAGCAGGGCAAGAAGCTCCTGATCATTGCTGAGGATGTTGATGGTGAGGCTTTGGCTACACTTATCGTAAATAAGCTCCGTGGTACATTTACCTGTGTTGCTGTTAAGGCTCCTGGCTTTGGTGACAGAAGAAAGGCTATGCTCCAGGATATTGCGATCCTGACAGGCGGTCAGGTCATTACTGATGATCTTGGTCTGGATATCAAGGAAACAACGATCGAGCAGCTCGGCCGTGCACATCAGGTTAAAGTTCAGAAAGAGAATACGATCATCGTTGATGGTATGGGCAACGCAGAGGAGATCAAGTCTCGTGTAAACCAGATCCGTGCTCAGATCGAGGAAACAACATCTGATTTCGATCGTGAGAAGCTGCAGGAGCGCCTCGCTAAAATGGCCGGTGGTGTTGCCGTGATCAAGGTCGGTGCTGCTACCGAAACAGAAATGAAGGAGAAGAAGCTCCGTATCGAAGATGCACTTGCTGCTACACGTGCTGCTGTAGAAGAAGGTATCGTTCCTGGTGGCGGAACGGCATATATCAACGTATTGCCGGCTGTATCGGCTCTCAGCTATAAGTATGAGGGTGATGTTGCTACAGGTATCCGTATCATCTGCAAGGCACTCGAAGCTCCGATCCGTCAGATCGCTGCCAATGCAGGTCTGGATGGTTCCGTGATCTGCGAGAATGTTAAGAATTCCGAGGCTGGTCATGGTTATGATGCGCTTAACGATAAGTACGTAGACATGTTTGAAGTAGGTATCGTAGATCCTGCAAAGGTAACACGTTCCGCTCTGCAGAATGCTGCATCTGTTTCTTCCACATTGTTGACAACAGAAGCTGTTGTATGCGATATCCCGCAGCCGGAGCCGCCGATGCCGAATCCGAATGCAGGTATGTATTAATCCTTTTGAATCTGCTATTATATGGAGGTCATGGTGGTTATTCCGCCGTGACCTCTATTTGTTTTATTGAGGTGAATGTATGGTTTATAACGATGTACTCGTAGAGCAGGTCGTAAAGCACGAAATGACTTCCAAGGACAAGCTCTTCCGGGTGTTGCTGATCATTCTGGCCGTATTTGCCGGACTGGTCGTGAATATCGTCCCGCTTCTTTTCGGAATCGGATATCTTTTTCTGTTTACCGGTGCGCTGACTTGTGGTATTGCTGTCTTCTGTTATTTTTCCTTAAGCGGCCTTCATAAAGAATACGAGTATTCGCTGGTCAATGATTCATTTACTATCGATGTGATCAAGGCACAGAAACGCAGAATGAACCTCTTTTCCGGTACTGTCCATGATTTTGAGATGGTAGCAAAGAAGAACGATGATCGTCATCCTTATAGCGAATTTGATAAGCCGAATGTGCTTCATGCCAACTGTGCAAGTGGGACGGCACCGGATAATGAGTGGTATATCGCAACTAAACTTGGTACAAATAAGGTCCTGATCATGATCGAGCCTTCGGAAAAACTCCTTAATGCAATCTACCGCCAGATACCGAGAAATACGATGTATCGTCCGGGTAAGGCTGCCGGTACGAAGAAAGCGGAGTAATCATGCGATATATAGAAGAAGAGAATCTTTTTGAGTTCGGGATAATCGGTCCTGAAACGGATATTTACGACCGGCTGCACTACCACTCTCTGTTTGCCATGCTTCAGGAAGCGGCCTGTTTCGATGCTGACCATCACGGGTTCGGTTCTGACAGGATGGACGAACTGGAAGCATGCTGGCTGGTTTTGCGCATGAAGGTCACGATGACGCGTATTCCCAAGTGGAAAGACACCATCTATATCCGCACCTGGTCTCACGGATTCCAGCGTGTGTTCTTTAATCGTGATTTCGATATCTTTGATTCGGAGAAGAATAAGATCGGTGAGGCTACGTCGATCTGGGTCATTGCCCATCACGGAGATCATCATCCGGTGCGTCCTCAGACGATACCGGGAATGGAGGTTTACGAATCCCTATCGCCATCTGAAAGAAAAGTGGAGAAGATTACTCCGATCAAGCCCGATGAAGGTGATTTTGTACCGGTTCTGAAGAAGTATGCCGATTTTTCCGATATTGACCGCAACATGCATGTGAATAATACCAGATACATTGCATGGAGCCTCGATGCTTTATATAAAGCAAAAGCACCCGAGTTTGAAATCAGAGAGCTCTTTATCAACTACTCTTCCGAGGTGAAGCCGGAAGAAGAAGTGTGTATCTACAGCACGAAAAAGGAGAACTCCATCCAGGTCGACGGATTTGAAGTGAAAACCGGACGCCACGTCTTTTCTACGGAGATACTATGTTAATAAGAATTTAGCATTTTTGCCAGAAAGTCTTTATACATAGCGCCTTTTAAGGTAAAATATTTGGGCAAAGATTATTCGGAGGAAACGTTGAATGATAGAGATTTCCAATCTAGTCAAGTACTATGGCGACAAACGTGCGGTTTCCGGTATTTCATTCAAGGTGAATCAGGGTGAGATCCTCGGATTCCTTGGACCGAACGGAGCCGGAAAGTCTACTACACTGAATATCATTTCCGGTTATCTGTCTGCCACAAGCGGAACGGTAACGATCAACGGATACGATATTCTGGAACAGCCGGAACTGGCAAAGAAGAATATCGGTTATTTGCCTGAGTTACCGCCTTTGTTTGCTGATATGACCGTAATGGAGTACCTGACGTATGTAAGTGAATTGAAACAGGTTCCGAAGACGATCCGTAAAAAGCAGATCTCGGACATTATGAAGATGGTTCATATCGGTAACGTTTCCGGACGTCTGATCCATAATCTTTCCAAGGGTTTCCGTCAGCGTGTCGGTATTGCACAGGCATTGATCGGTAATCCGGAAGTACTGATCCTGGACGAACCGACGGTCGGTCTTGACCCGAATCAGGTGATCGAGATGCGTAAGCTGATCATGTCGTTGTCCAAGAATCATACGATCATTTTCAGTTCTCATATCCTTTCTGAGGTGCAGGCGATCTGCGACCGGATCGTGATCATCAATCACGGCAAGATCGTAGCCGATGCGCCGACTCTTGAGATGACGGCACAGATCGAGGGAAATGCCCACTATCTGCTGACGCTGGATGCTCCTTTTAATTCTATTCAGATGCCTCTTCGTGCGATCCCGAGCGTGCAGAGTGTTACGCTTCTTTCCGAGCGCGACGGATTGATCCAGATCGAAGTGGTGGCAGAAGGAAATATCGATGTCCGGAAATCGATCTTCTATACTCTGGCAAAGGCCAATTTCCCGATTTTGGAATTTAAATCTGCCGCAGCATCGCTGGAAGATATCTTTACCAGCATGACTTCGCCGAAAAGTGAGGGACGAACACGATGATTGCAGTATTTAAACGAGAGTTTTTATCTTATTTCCGCACTCCGGTCGGCTGGGTCGCCATATGCCTTCTCGGCGCGATCAGCGGCTACTATTTTTCCGGAATGCTTGCCTATTCCATGGCCTATGTGAATATTGCCATGGAGATCAATTATCTCCGTACGTTCTTCGTTATCCTGATCCCCATTATCACGATGCGTTTGTTTTCGGAAGAAAAGAAGAACGGAACGGAAGTGCTTTTCTATACGATGCCTTACTCCATGAAGGGTGTCGTGCTTGGAAAGTTCCTCGCGGCTTTTGCACTGCAGGCTATGATGCTGATCAGTGTTTTCAGCCACATGATCATTACGGTGATCTGCCAGGGTACGATCAATACGGCCACATGGGGCTCGATCATCGGATATCTTGTACTGGCGGCGCTTTTTATCTCTGTCGGTATGCTGACTTCTGCGCTGACTGAGAACCAGATCATGTCGGCAGTAGTTTGTTTCGTCATTATTCTGGTCTTTGAACGGATGGCTTCTATCGCAGAATCTCTGTCGAGCATCTTTAAGTCCTTCCTGAAGATCACTCATCTTTTCGGTCTTTCCGAAGGTTCTATCTATAACGCCGGTGAGGCGATCCGCTCCGGAATCTCCTGGCTGGATCCTTATTCGAAGACTTCGTGCTATACATCAGGCGTATTTAAGATCGTTCCGATCATTTACTGCCTGTCTTTTGCCGCACTGTTTATGTTTATCACTTACCGCGTTTTAGAGAAGAAACGATGGAGTCAGAGCTGAGGAAGGGGGCGATAGTATGGCTAAGAAAACTGCAAGAGAAAGCATTCTTCAGGAAAAGACCGTTAAGTCCCCGAAGGTGAAAGTCGTTGCCGATGAGCGAGTCAAGTCGCTGAAGACCATGTCCTTCCTTTCGATCCTGATCGTGGTCCTGATCTGCTTCGTATTCAATATCCTTCTCGGAGTGACTCTGGATAAGACACTGACATATGATGCGACTTCCGTACATATCAATACAGTCGGCACATATACCAAGAATCTTCTTAAGAACATGGATAAGAAAGTCGAGATCTACGGCCTTTTCAATAAGAACGACACGTCTTTGGAGTGGCATGACTATCTGGTTCCGATCGTAGATGATTACGAAGCGAAAGCAGATGGCAAGATTTCCGTTTCCTATATCGATCCGGATACGAATCCTTTTATCATCAGTGAACTGGATCCGGATGGACTTTACGGAGTAAAGAAGAACAGATACGTGATCAAGTGTGAGGACCGTCTGGTATGCATTGATCCTTACAATTGTCTGAATTACGACCAGTCCATCGCGAATCAGTATAACATTGGTGTGCTGACCGGAAACGACGTCGAATTCTATTTTACCGGTTACATCCAGTATGTTATTTCCGATAATCCGCTTCGTGCCTTCTATCTGACAGGCCACGGCGAGACGAATCAGCACAACAGTCTGGATACGATCCTTGTTTCTATCGGTATCAAGACGGATACGCTGGATATCACAAAAGAAGGAACTTCACTCCCGTCCAAGTGCGACTTGATCATGATCCTTCAGCCGAGACAGGATATTTCCGAGTCAGAGAGAGATCTTCTTAAACTGTATCTCCAGAATGGCGGAAAGATGCTTGTGGTCAACGACTTTAACGAAAATAAGACGGTCGACTATACGAATCTGAATCAGCTTTGCAACCAGATGGGTATCTCGCTTGAGGCCGGTTTGCTCCATGAAAATGATACAACCTGCCTGATCAAGAGTGATGATCCTTATACTTCCTGGGGATTACTGAACACGGATTATATGGGCGATGGCTATGAGTGGTCGGCGTACTACACATCCCATAACCGTTATCTGTCTGTTTATCACGATAAGGCAGAAGGTATCTCTGTATATCCGCTTCTGACCACTTCGGAGACCGCAAGTGTGGAATTCCTGAACATGAATGTCAGCGGTTCGGTTTCCGAGGGTATGTATCCGATCGTTCTGAAAGGTCAGGATACAGGTGAGAAGGGCGGCGAGTTGCTGGTATTTGCAACACAGAGCCTTACTTCCGATGACTACTATGATATGAAGACGCTCAACGATCCGAATGCCGAGTTTGTTCGTCATAGCATCGGCTCCATCTGCCAGCAGGAAGTGCAGAATGTGCAGATCCCTGTCAAGACGATTCCGAATTATGCACTGGGTAGAGCACTCTCGAGCAATGAAGTCACGATGTGGTCCATTGTCGTCATGACGATTATTCCTGTCGGCTGCCTTGCCTGCGGCTTCTATATCTACAGAAAGAGACGCCATCTGTAAGTCGGAGGGAAGAAGTGAAGAAAGAATTACGACAACTCATTATACCTTTGGCGATCCTCATTGTTCTGGTGGTGGCTCTGGCTGTCTATCTTATCGTTGATGCGGTCAAGAAAAAGAATCTGGATGATGAACTGGCGCCGGTCAGCGTTTCCGTTGCCGATGCGAATCTGATCACAGATCTTCGTATCGAATATGCAAACAACGATTATATGTCGTTCTCGTTTGAGGCAAACGGTTCCGTATCCGGAGCAGAACATAACGGAGTGGCTTTTGAGAAGGAGAAGATCCAGCAGAATTATGTGAAAGATCTTCTTTCATCCCTGACCACGCTTTCCCTTGTAAAAGAACTCGAATCGCCATCTTCGGACCGTTCTGTTTATGGTCTCGATCCGGCTGCCTATAAGGTTACTCTTACGAAGAGAGACGGAAGTCAGAGTGTGATCCTTTTCGGTAAGGAGCTTGAGGATAAGAGCGGTATGTACGCAAGCCTGGATGCTTCCGGAAAACTGCTTGTTGCCAAGAATACTTATGTTACCTCGCTCGCACTGACTTTTGAAAACTATCTGAATCTGTATGCGGTGGCGATCCCCGTGACCGATGTGGATACGATCAAGTTTGCCAGAACGTCATCAAAAGAAACGATCGTCGTTAAGCCAGTGGAAGATAACGTAAATGATATGATCGTTCAGACCACATACAAAGTGATCGAACCGATCGAGAGAGACACGACTGCTGAGATGAAGAACCTGTTGAACAAGCTTCTTGCTTTGCAGGTCACATCTTTCCTGGACATTTCCGATGAGCAGAAGCCGGAATACGGTCTGGATAAGCCGGAGTATGTCTTCGATTTCAAGTTGAAGTCCGGCGATGTGCAGCAGCTTTTCCTTTCCAAGGATATCGGCGGTTTCTACTACGGTTATGTATCGGGCAACCCGTATTGCTTTAAGATCAGTTCTTCATCGCTTACGGGCCTTAACCTGCCACTGGATCAACTGATGAGTTTCTATGTGTTCAATAAGCTTGAATACCTGGATACGGTTGCTTCAGCTACGGTGCAGATGAAAGAGGGTACTTTTGAAGTCGAATACGTGATCGATGAATCTTCCAAGTCGATCCTGAACGCGAACTCCCAGCTGCGTCTGAACAAGCGTGATGCCAAGGTGTTTACCAAGGATGGCGAGTACTGCTACGCTATACTGCTCTTTGAATCGATTTTCCGTATGAAGATCGATCATATCGATTCAGAGGCCACTCCGGAACTTAAGGATCCGGACGTCACCATTACGGTGATCCCGCTTACGGGCTCCACATATACGATCAAACTTCAGAAGATCGACTCGGAATACTACTACTGCTTCATTAATGACATTTATAGTGGATTTATCGTCAACAGAAGCGTATTATATAGGGATAATGGTCAGTTCCTGTCAGAGTTCGGCATCTGGGATGCCTACAAACTCGTGAACGAAGCTATCGATAATAAGGATATCGATGGACGATATGACCGGGTAGATAAGGAAAGTGCAAATGCATAATAACAGAAAAGACAATAAGCCCGCCAAGGCGGATCAGGAGAAGGAGACAAGAGGCGGATTAGGTCACTCGACGGTTTTTCTGGTCTTTCTCTGTGTACTCCTGATTTCGGTCTGCGTAGTACTGGTCTTTATGTTGAAAAACCATAATGATGCCAAGAAGGGCGCAAGCGAGCAGTTGCGTCTTTCCGCTATCGCCGGTTTTGACTGTGAGTACACGGAAGCGCAGCAGCTTTATCCGTTTATGAATGGCCTTTTGAAGGTCACTACAAACCGCATCACATATATGTCCATCTCCGGTAATGAGATCTACGGTGTCGATGTAGAGATGAGCAGCCCGATCTGCAAGATTGCCGGCGGCTACGCCATGGTTGCTGACTCGGACGGCTTTTTCTGCGCGATGTTTTCAGAGGATGGTCTGGTATTTAACAAGCACATGACCGGAAAAATCGGCAATGTGGCGTTGACGCCATCCGGTCTTTCTGCCGTGATCATCGATGAGGGCAAGTCTTTCGGTGATGTGTATATCATGGAAAAAGATTCCTCGTTCCTGGCTCAGTGGACTTCCAATGAGTCTGGTTATCCGCTTTCACTGGAGTTTTCTCCCGATGAGACGATCCTCAGCGTATCTTTGGTAGATACGGACGGATCTCAGATGGTACCGCATGTGAAGCAGTTCTTGATTCCGAAGGACCGTGCAAACGAGCGTCCGTCTGAATACGCATTCTATTCTCCATTGGTTTCCGATATCATGCCGATCGTAGCGTATGCGGGCGATGGCAGGCTTGCTGTTGCCGGAATCGGAGATGTTGCCGTAGTCGGCAATGGTGAATGTAAACTGATCGAGCCGGGATTTGCCTGTGTGACCACGATTTTCTCCTATGATGGAGGTTTCGGCGTGGTCTATTCCGATGGACTGGACCAGCCAGTACGTCTTGCTGTATTTAACAGTAACGGAAGCAAGAAAACGGAGATCGATCTGGGAAACAGTCTGCTCAATTACGATGTTTCCGGTTCTTCCGCTTTGATCGCGGTAGATGAGAAGATCATGCTCATTAACATGGCTTCCGGAAAAGTCGAGTCAACGATACCGGTAGATGAGACGGTGATCCGTGTTTCTTTCTTCGGAAAGAAGAATATCTGTCTCGTAACTTCAGTTGGTGTACGTGAGCTTACGGTATAAGGAGGGAAAGATATGGAATCAGAGTTAAAGATCAAGTTTCCGTCTCCGGAAGAATTACATGCGACGATCTCCTCAGCCTGGTTTAAGAGTGCTGTTTTCCAGGAAGATGAGAAAACAGAAGAATATATCAATCGCTATTTCGATACAGAAGACCATCTTCTTCTGGATAAGCACGTCTCCGTACGTGTCCGTCAGATCGTCGGTCAGAATTATGTGCATACCGTAAAACTCGGTGGTAAGAGCATCGACGGGTTTTCCCAGAGATATGAGTGGAATCAGGAAGCGGATGCAGGGAGATTCGATGTGAAACGCTTTCTTGAGCAGGCAGCTATCTGTGATGATCCTATCGAGCTTCTGGAAGAAGCGCTGGCTCCGATAAAGAGCAGGGATCTGGTGGAGATCTGCCAGACACGTTTCACGAGAAAGACGATCACGGCAGGTTACGGTGACAGTCTTTTTGAGATCTGCCTTGACGATGGCGCCTGTATTGCAGGCGATAAGAGCATCCCGATCTGTGAGATGGAGATCGAGCTGATTTCCGGCAACACCGGAGATGTAATCGATTTTGGTCATCTGGTTGAAGATAATTCTAACGGAGAGTTCTCCAATTTCTCGAAATACGGCCGTTGCCTGGCACTTCTCAAAGGAGAAACGATCGTATGAGTGAGCAGGCGGTCTGGGATCTGATCATCATCGGCGGTGGTGCATCCGGAATGAGTGCCGCCATTTCGTTTCAGAAGATGTGTCTGGATCGTCTCGGTCGGTATGGTCGTGTTCTAGTTCTTGAAAAGAATGACCGGGTCGGAAAGAAGATCCTGGCCAGCGGAAATGGAAGATGCAATCTTTCTAACCATGACATGGCTTTGACGCATTATCATTCGCATCATGTATCCTGGGTGGAGAGCGTGTTCCGCCTTGTTGATTCGGAATCGGTGTTGACGTTCCTTTCTGATATCGGTATTCCGATCACTTCCGAAGGAAACAAGATATTTCCGATGAGTAAGAGCTCGGCTTCCGTTGTCGATGCATTCCGTTTTGCGATGAAAGAAAGCGAAGTGGCCCTGGGGTCGGACTTCGAGGCAGAGACGATCGAGAAAAGCGACGATATTTTCCATATCACCGGAAAAGACGGAAGAGTTTTTGACGGATATCATGTGATCATTTCCTGTGGCGGTGCGTGTGCCCCGAACCTGGGTACTACCGGCGACGGATACAAGTGGCTTGCCCGCTTCGGACATAAGGTCTACGCGCCGAAGCCGTCCATCGTTCAGCTGGTTACGGATAATTCCGTGACAAAAGCACTTTCCGGTCTGAAGCTGGATTGTGACTTGTCGCTTAACAGTAAAGATATGCTTCTTGCCCATCAGTATGGCGAAGTGCTTTTTACGGATTACGGTCTGTCCGGGCCTGCGGTTCTTCAGGTTTCAGGAGTGGTTTCCCGACATAACAAGAAGAGCGGGCTGACGATCCCGTTGACGATCTCGCTGAAATTGTTTAACGATGAAGAACTGCGATCGATCCGTGCCGAGATCGGCCGCAGGATCAGTGCCTGGGGCGAGAGAACACTTGATCAGCTCCTTATCGGTATTCTTCCCGGTAAGATCTCATCCATGCTTCTTAAGACGGCACTGGCCAGACCGCTCAGTATTCTGATCGCGACGCTTTCCAATGAGGATATCGAGACGATCGTGAAAACCTTGAAAGCGTGGAAATTCGAGGTCCTCGGTACAAAATCCCTGGAGTTTGCGCAGACGACCATCGGTGGTGCGGAAGTGACGGAGTTTTCTTCGGAAACTATGGAGTCCAAGCTTGTGCCCGGTCTATATGCCTGCGGTGAAGTTCTGGATGTGGATGGCGACTGTGGCGGATACAACCTGACATGGGCGTTTGCTTCCGGTATCCTTGCCGGAAGATCGATCGCACTTCATTCGGAGGATGAACATGCGCAGTGATATAACCTTATCGGTACCACTTGCTGTTTATGAAAATCTTCCCCGCTGTTCGAATGCTTTTACCGATTTCAGGGAGGTCCGTTCTTATTTTGAGAAAAAATCAAGAAAGAAGTTTCCGAAGTACTGTTGTTTTCTGAAAAAATCCATCGACGCAAGACATAAGAACGATATCCGCGTGGTGATACATGCGAGGTTTCAAGACGAAGATCCGGCTAAAGAGATACAGCAGACGTGCCTTGTTTCGGCGCGTGTACGCCCTGATGAGAAGAAAAGGGTCGTTGTCTGCGGATCCGGACCTGCCGGACTATTTGCGTGCGCTGCGCTTGTGGAAGCCGGGCTTACGCCGATACTTCTGGAGCGCGGAAGAGATGTGGATACCAGAACGAAAGATGTGGAGCGTCTCAAGTCGGAAGGAATCCTTGATACGGTCTCCAATGTACAGTTTGGTGAAGGTGGCGCAGGTACATTTTCGGACGGAAAACTGTTCAGTGGAGTTTCGGATGGCAGAAAGGATCTCGTACTTAGCACGTTTGTGAAATACGGAGCACCGAAAAGCATCCTTTTCGATGCCCATCCGCATATCGGAACGGATTATCTTCGAAGTGTCGTAAAAAACATGAGAGAAGACCTGATCCGCCACGGGGCGAAAGTGCTTTTTGAGCGGAGACTGGAAGATATTCAGGTGGAAGAGGGAAGACTGGTTTCGATCACACACGTTTCTTCCATCGATGGAAAAGATGCGGTGACTATTCCT
Organism: Clostridiales bacterium; assembly: GCA_017615755.1. GTDB lineage: Bacteria > Bacillota > Clostridia > Saccharofermentanales > Saccharofermentanaceae > Scatonaster. Next base: position 60,741 of record JAFZZM010000040.1, read on the forward strand.
TGTACAGCGCTGGTCCTGGCCATCGGACATAGTGCGAGAGATACTTTCCATATGCTGGCAAAAAAGGGTGTAAAACTGGAAAGTAAGCCTTTTTCCGTGGGTGTTCGTATCGAGCATCTGCAGAAAGATATCGATGCGGCTCAGTTCGGTCCTATGTTTGAAAATGAAATACTCCATCCGGCAAACTATAAAGTCGTGACACCGACAGGAACGGGTAGAAAGCTTTATTCGTTCTGTATGTGCCCGGGTGGGGAAGTGGTGTGTGGATCTTCCGAGGAGGCGGCCGTGGTTACGAACGGCATGAGTGAATATGCCAGAGATCGTGAGAATGCAAATTCAGCGATGCTTGTCGGTGTGGGTACGGAAGACTTTTCAGACGAAGAATGGTCCGGCGGAATAAAGTTTCAAAGAGAACTCGAAGCAAGAGCTTTTGAAGCGGGAGAAGGCGGATATAAGGCGCCGGCGCAGAGAGTCGGTGATTTTCATGCGCATAGAAAGACTACGGCATGGGGCAAGGTGAAGCCCTCCTATAGACCCGGTGTGACTATGGCGGATCTCTGGGAGGTGCTTCCGGAAGCAATTGCCAAGACGCTTGACGAAGGCTTGGTCCTTCTGGATAAGAAGATCAAGGGATTCGATGATCCTGATGCGGTTTTGACGGCGGTGGAGACGAGGAGTTCTTCTCCGGTACGCATAAGACGCGGCGAGGACGGCGAGAACCTTTCTGTAAAGGGTATTTTCCCGACCGGAGAAGGTGCCGGATATGCAGGCGGCATCATGAGCTCCGCGATCGACGGGATCCGACAGGCGGAATTTCTTCTTTTGAGATATTTTCAATAGGTTATGGTAAAATAGATGTGCCACTTTTTATTGGAAAGGACACATTACTATGGAAGTTACGATCCTTGGATGTAGTGGTGGGTATCCGGGCCCGGGACAGGCGGCTTCGGGATATCTGCTTACGATCAACGATAAGAAAGTGCTGATCGATTGTGGAAGCGGTGTTGTTTCCAATCTTCAGCTTCATGTTCCGCTGAATGGCCTGGATGCGATACTGATCACCCATCTTCATGCCGATCACTACAGTGATCTGATGGTGATGCGTTATGCTATCGATATGAATGCCAAGCACGGCATGGAATTCCGCGATATTCCGATCTTCGCGCCGAAGACGCCGGAAGACGTGATCCATTCTCTTACCTCGGACTGGAAATATAAGATCGGGTATATCGGACATGAATCCGAACTGCCGCTTTTTGGTGCGAAGGCGAAGTTTTTCAAGACTAACCATCCGGTGGAGTGCTACGGTCTTCGTGTTGAGCACGAGGGCAAAGTATTCGTCTATACGGCGGACTGTTCTGTGGATTCACTGCTGGCCGGTTATCTCGATGATGCTGATCTGGCCATCATGGACTGCGGTGAGATCGAGGCGGCAAGACGTCCGAATATGCTGCATCTTACGCCGAAGGAATGCTATTCCTGTGCCAAGGCACTTCGTGTGAAGAAGACCATCCTTTCCCACCTTGTTCCTTTCTATGACAGGGAAGATGTGGAACTGGAAGCCCGTGCCTGTGGTGACTGGGACTATGAACTGGCCCAGATCAACAAGACATATCGGATATGATTTCGAACCCGGATCGTAAGCGAGAAGGGTCCTTATATAACATACAAAGGGGAGATTAATATGAGTACGGAAAAAGACAAGAATAAGGCGGTCATTACGGTTATCGGCTGTGATGCGGTAGGTATCATCGCGAAGATATCCGCACTTCTTGCTGAAGAAGGAGTGAACATCAATGACATTACACAGACGATCCTGGACGATATCTTTACCATGATCATGCTCGTGGATCTGAAGGCGGCCAAGTGCGAAATGAAGACGCTTTCGGATAAGCTCGACAAGGTTGGCGAGGAGATCGGCGTATCGATCCGCATCCAGCATACGGATCTTTTCTATGCGATGCATCGTATCTGATATTCTAAAGGATTGTAGGTAAGTGTATGATTACTGATTTTGAAGTTTTAGAGACCGTACGGATGTTTCAGGAACAGCACCTGGACGTGCGTACCATTACAATGGGAATCAACCTGATGGATTGCTCTGCGGATACTCCGGAGAAGTCCTGTCAGAAGATCTACGATAAGATCACGCGCTATGCGAAAGATCTGGTCAAGGTCGGTGAAGAGATCACGGAGAAATACCGTGTCCCGATCGTAAACAAGCGTATCTCCGTAACTCCGATCTCCATCGTGGCTGCGGCTTCCGGTGCGAAGGACTATACCATTTTTGCCAAGACGCTGGATCGTGCTGCCAAAGAGTGCGGCGTCAACTTTATCGGCGGTTTTTCTGCCATGGTCCAGAAGGGTTATACCGTAAGCGACAAGCGTCTGATCGAATCCATTCCGGAGAGTCTCGCGGTGACCGACAATGTTTGTTCCTCGATCAATCTGGCGTCCACGCGATCCGGTATCAATATGGATGCAGTCCGTGACATGGGTGTGATCATCAAGAAGACGGCAGAAGCCACCAAAGACAGAGATGCGCTCGGATGCGCGAAACTTGTTGTCTTTGCCAATGCGCCGGAAGATAACCCGTTCATGGCGGGTGCTTTCCTTGGCCCCGGTGAACCGGAGTGCGTCATCAATGTCGGTATTTCCGGCCCAGGCGTAATCAAGGCTGCACTTGAGACCGTAAAGGGAGAAGATCTTGGTGTGGTTGCCGAGACGATCAAGAAGGCGGCATTTAAGATCACCCGTGTAGGTGAACTGGTTGCCCGTGAAGCTTCCCAGCGTCTGAATGTACCGTTCGGTATCATTGACCTGTCTCTGGCTCCGACACCGGCTGTCGGTGACTCGGTAGGCCGTATCCTTGAAGAGTTTGGTCTCGAGCACTGTGGTGCATGGGGTACGACAGCAGCATTGGCGATGCTGAACGACGCCGTGAAGAAGGGCGGCACCATGGCTTCCTCTTTCGTAGGCGGCTTGTCCGGTGCTTTTATCCCGGTATCTGAGGACGAAGGTATGATCGAAGTGGCAGAGAAAGGTTTCCTGAGACTGGAAAAACTCGAAGCCATGACATGTGTATGCTCCGTAGGTCTCGACATGATCGCGATCCCGGGTGACACACCGGCATCGACCATTTCCGGTATCATTGCCGATGAGATGGCTCTGGGTACTTTCAATAACAAGACCACAGCAGTCCGTGTAATTCCTGTTCCGGGCAAGAAAGTCGGCGATCAGGTTGAGTTCGGTGGCCTTTTGGGCTATGCACCGATCATGGAAGTAAATACTGCTTCTTCCGAAGCATTCATCTCACGTGGCGGCCGTATCCCGGCTCCGATCCATAGTATGAGAAACTGATTTCTTCTTCGCGTAGATGGCGTAACCGATCAGAGCGACAACGTACACCTGGCTGATCACAAATGACACAGTCCAGATCATCGGATATTCGAATCGGACATCGACCTCGCCGGAAGAAGACGGAAGCGACAACTGAATACGATTATTCTGACCACTTTCGGTTCCCAGATCGAGAGTGGTCGTATTATTTTTCAGCGTGGCGCGGTAATGATCATAGTTGAAGAGCGGAAGCAGGATCGTACCATCCTGATCCGAGGAATATGTGAAATGGATGTGATCGCCGTCTTTACTGTATCCGGAGATCTGTATGCCATCTGAAACAGTATAGTCGGAAGGCGTGTCGAAGACTTCGGTTCCGGAAAGGACATACTCATGCTCACTGCACCATGCCGGACGCAGATTCAATTCGGAATCGTAATTGACCTTTTCCGTCTTGGCGTAGTGAAGGCATCCGTAAGCAGTACCGGCCAGAGCAAAGATCACGATGGCGCTGATGCCGGCGAACTTCTTGAAATCGTTTTTCGCCGTCTCTTTACTTTCTTTCAGGATCTCGCCGAGGGCCAGAATGGCGAAAAGTCCGGCGAAAGCCAGGAAACGCCACGGGAACTGGATACTCGTGATGATGTTCTCCATGCCCGGAATACGAGAGAGCGCATCCCACGGGAAGTAAGAGGAGCACAGGACCAGTGAGATCAAAGTGAGAAGGATATATTTGATGAGTTGTGCGTGTTCGCCGCGAAAAGCACTTTTGCCGTTATTCTTCGTTTCTTTTATGCAGTACAGAAGATAGAAAAGAGCGAAGAAGAGCAGGACGATGGCCGGAATCGTACCCGGATGATCGATCAGGACGGTATTCAGCCTGATTCCTCGCTCGTTGAGAGAAAACGTATTTCTGGTGGCGTCCATGACCTTGACGTTTTCGTGCATGGCCTCGTCAAGGAACGGAACGATGAATCCGAGATTGGTGATCACTACAGAAACCGCAGCAACGAGGAGCGCCAGCAAACGCTTCGGAACAAGTGCCTGCCGAATATGGAACAGAAAGACAAGGATCAGCATCGGGATCGCCATTTCCGTCGTGAGGATATGGGAATTCAGCGTGCCCGTAAATCCGATGACAAAGAGGATCACGGATCTGAAGTACTCGTCTTTGAAAAGTGCATATACCGCATATGCAAGGAATGGCAGGAAGGCAATCGCACAGTATTCACCGACGGCACCACGCTCAAACATATCCACAAACCGGTAAATCAGGAAGGAATAGGTGATCGCGCAGCTTACACCGGCTTTTCTTCCGAAGATGCCACTGAAACAATAGTAGGCGGAGAACAGAGTAAGAAGATTGATGAATACGGCAAAAAGACGGTAACTCAATCCCATGCCCAGCCCTGCGATGTTTCCGAGTGCAGGAAGATAAAGGAGCATGTCTCCGTAAAAAGCACTTACCATATAGCCGTAGCCGTTATACCAGTTGGTCTGGAATTTGATCCAGGGAAGACCACGAAGGATTCCGTCCTTTATGCCGTAAATACGCATGACGTGGAATTCCAGGTCGTTGGTCGTATACAGATAGTCGGAGGGTATAAGAAGCGGAAGAGACATCAGAAGACCTGCGCCGAATAAAAGAAGATAGTGTCTCCGTCTTTCGGGATGCTTGATGCAGAAGTAAAGAAGAGCATTACATAGCATGCAGACGAATAACCAAAGAATAACAGTGGCCGCCATTCGACTGCGTGTGGATGCGGTGGCATCTATGGTCGAGACCGTAAGGCTGTTTATCGTGTAGGCAGAATCGGTTTTACTGATGAATCCGATGTACAGATCTTCTACCCGGGAAGTGAGCGTGAATCCGATCACTTCCGTTGTTCCGTTAGGATTCGGTTTGACCCAGCGGTCCTGAAACACGTTCTGATCATTGAGGGAATCCGACATGACGACGACGTAATTGTCGGGTTCATGGCATGTATACTCGACTTTGAGTGCATAGCTTCCTTTTTCCAGAGCAAAGTACTTGGTCTTTCTGGTTTCTTCGCCGTGAAGGCTTACCAGCGATTCGATTCCGCCAACGTTTTCTTCTTCAACTTCAGATGAAGAAGCGGGAAGGACGTCCTCTCTGAAGAAACTCTTCATGTAGGCGTCTTTGGTTTGACCGGAATTCCCGACCACCAAAAGAAGGACAACAAGAAGAATGACCTCGAGAACGAGAGCGATCCCGAGGCAATTCCGAAAGTTTGTCTTTCCTTTGTTAATTGGAAGATCCGTCATTTTCCAAACCTTTGATCTTAGAAAGCGCAGCTTTTACCGTTTCCGGAGCCGGTGCACCTATAATGGTCCTCTTGTTTACGCAGGTTTCAAGAGAAATGGCGTCGTAAACGTCTTCCTCGATAAGGTCGGAGAACTGCTTGAATTCGTCCAAAGACAGTTTTTCAAGCGTGGTATCATGCTCGATGCAGTAGTGGACGAGCTTACCGGAGATCTCATGTGTGCTTCTGAACGGAATGCCCTTACGGACAAGATAGTCGGCCAGGTCAGTAGCATTGGTAAAGCCGCCGAGAGCCGCCTTCTCCATGTTGTCCTTACGGAGTTTCATGGTCTTGATCATGCCGGTGAAAGGAACCAGTACGCCCTTGATCGTATCGATCACATCAAAAAGCGCTTCCTGTACTTCCTGCATGTCCTTGTTATAGGTAAGCGGAAGTCCCTTCATAGTCACCAGAAGAGAGATCAGGTCGCCATAGACACGGCCGGTCTTACCACGTGCAAGTTCAGCAACGTCCGGGTTCTTTTTCTGCGGCATCATGGAAGAGCCGGTAGAATAAGCATCGTCAAGTTCGATGAACTTGAATTCCTGTGAAGAATAAAGTATGATCTCCTCGGAAAGACGGGAAAGATGCATCATGAACAGGGACGCAAAAGACGCAAGTTCAATGGCCCAGTCACGATCGGCTACGCCGTCCAAAGAGTTCAAGGTGACACCATTCATGCCGAGCTGATCCGCTACAAAAGGACGGTCCAGAGGATAGGTGGTGCCGGCCAGTGCGCCGGATCCAAGAGGAGATATGTTCGTTCTGGCGATGGCTTCGTCAAGACGATCCATATCACGGCCGAACATCTGAATGTAGGCCATGAGGTAGTGTGCGAAGGTGATAGGCTGTGCACGCTGAAGGTGCGTATATCCCGGCATATAGGTCTCTGTGTTTTCTTCCGCCAGATCGATCAAGGCATCGCGGAATTCACCAAGAAGAGACTGTATCTCTTTTGCTTCATCAACCGCATAAAGACGCTGGTCGAGTGCTACCTGGTCATTACGGGAACGGCCTGTATGCAGACGCTTGCCGGCATCACCGATGCGGTTGGTGAGTTCTTCTTCGATGAACATATGGATGTCTTCCGCATCGGAATCAAAAGTGAGCTTTCCTGATTCGATATCGTCCAGAATGGAGAGAAGACCTTCCTTGATCTTATCGGCATCTTCCTGTGTGATGATGCCCTGTTTTGCCAGCATCTGGCTATGGGCCACGGAACCCTCGATATCCTGTTTATACATTCTGCAGTCAAACGGAAGAGAAGAGTTAAAGTCATTAACGGCTTTATCCGTAGCTTTCTCGAATCTTCCTGCCCACATTTTCTTTGCCATAGTTATATTCTCCTTATATAAGCCTGTCTACTTACTATAACACCAATGATGGGAACTTCACAATAAAGAATCCTTTTCAAAAGCACCCGCCATCTTTGTGTCACGGCTTATTTTTCAATCTTTTTCAATTCTACAAGGGCCTTGTTCCTGTATACCAGATCTGTCCTCTCGGTAAAGCCGATGCTTTCCCAGAAGGCATTTCCGCCTTTGTTTTGGTCGAAGGCGACCAGGGCAACCTTGTTGATGCCTTCTTTCCGAAGTGCTTCGAGTGCAAGGTCGACCAGTGTTCTTCCAATGTTTTTACGACGATGGTCTATGGAAACAGACATGTGCTGGATGTATCCACGGCGTCCGTCATGGCCGCAGAGAATAACGCCTGCGACTTTGCCATCCTCGACGGCGACGAAACTCGTGGTAGGATTTCTTTTCAAGTACTTTTCGATGCCTTCGCGCGAATCATCCTTGTCGTTCAAGCCGTTTTTGCAGTCGAGCCAGATCTGATAGATCTGATCATAATCATCCATGGTCATTAATCTGTATTCCATATTGTCATCTCCTTAGTCGATCCAGCAGTAATCTCCGCCGGTGATGGCGAGACTCAGCAGGGTGTCGTATTTTTCTACATCTTCACCTTCGAGCATCTTGATGAGCTTGGCGGCTTCGTGGATCTTCGGCATTTCTTCATCGGGGCCTATCTCCATGTCGACATCCTTACCGCAGTATGGGCAGACCAGGCTTGGCGCGATCCTCAGGTCGAGAAAACCTGTTTCGCAATCTTCACATTCGTAGTATCCACATTGTGTGGTACCGTCGGGAACGTAGTACATAGTAAGCACTCCTTGAAAAACAAAAGGGGCCGCGATCGCTCGCGACCCCCCATAAAATCAATCAGATCAGATATCAGAGAAGACCATTCTTCTGCTTCATCTTAGCGTTGACCTTCATCGGGAGACCGAAGCAGTTGATGAATCCGCCGGCATCAGCCTGGTTATAAACATCGTCAGCCTCGAATGTAGCGATCTCAGGATCATAGAGAGAGAACGGGGAAGTGGTGCCTGCCGGTGTGCAGTTACCCTTATAAAGCTTCATTCTGACTTCGCCGGTAACGACTTCCTGTGTCTTATCTACAAAGGCGGAGATAGCTTCACGGAGCGGGTGGAACCACTGTCCGTAGTATACGAGCTCGGAGAACTTCTGTGCTACGAGATCCTTGTAGTGGATCGTGTCACGCTCTACAGTGAGAAGCTCCAGTTCACGATGAGCTGCAAAGAGAAGCGTTCCACCAGGTGTCTCATATACGCCACGGCTCTTCATACCAACAAGACGGTTCTCAACGATATCAGCGATACCTACACCGTTTGCACCGGCGACCTTGTTGCAGTATCTCAGAAGATCAGCAGGGGAGAGCTTCTGTCCGTCAACTTCTACCGGAACACCCTTTTCGAACTTGATCGTTACGTATGTCGGAGTGTCAGGTGCTTTTTCAGGAGAAACCATGAGTTCCAGGATCTTATCGAGATTCGGCTCGTTTGCAGGATTCTCAAGATCCATACCTTCGTGAGAGAGGTGCCAGAGGTTCTCATCCTTGGAATAATTATTCTCTTTGGTAACCGGAACTTCGATGCCACGTGCATTAGCGTAATCGATTTCCTCGTCACGGGACTTGATGTCCCAGATTCTCCACGGAGCAAGGATCTTCATATCCGGATCCAGAGCCTTGATGGAAAGTTCAAATCTTACCTGGTCGTTACCCTTACCTGTGCAACCATGAACGATAGTTGTGCATCCGTTTGCATGAGCAGCTTCTACGAAATGCTTAGCGATAACAGGACGTGCCATGGATGTACCGAGGAGATACTTACCCTCATAAACTGCATTTGCTTTCAGTGTAGGGAATACGAAATCGGAAACGAACTCTTCAGAGATATCTTCGATGATGCACTTGATCGCACCGCACTTGAGTGCCTTCTTCTCCAGATAATCGTGATCGACACCAACGCCGACTTCACCGCAATAAGCAACTACTTCGCAGTCATAGTGCTCGAGAAGCCACGGAATAATAATGGATGTATCCAGTCCGCCTGAATACGCAAGTAAGAATTTTTCCTTTGCCATAAGGCACCTCCATGAATAATTATTAATCATTTTGCATAACGGCATTGTAGCAGACGATTTCTGTTGCGTCAACCGATATTTTGAAATTCATTGTATGTATATTTTCTTCTTAATACAAGTGCCAAAACGTTGTGCAAATAACGATTTTTTATGAGTTTACGAAAGCACTATTAAAGAGTAAAATTATACGGTATGCAGTGGGTTTTCTGAATAAAACCCCGCCTGAGATGAAAGGGGACAGGATCATGGCGTATCCGTTAGTAGAAGGAAATATCGGAGAGTACTGCACATTAAACGGTGAAAAAGTTGCTTTTGACTCAGAGAAGGGCCGGGCACTGTTTGTTCCAACCGAGGAGATCACTTACTACGAATCCGTACGTTTTCAGGAAGACGTGCTGCTTTTCTGGGAAGACCATATGCAGAGACTGCATAAATCCGTAGAAGCAAAAGAGAATTTCCCCATTGATCCGGATACCTATCACTTTATTGCCAATTCCATGATCTGGGACAGCGGTATGGCTGACGGCAATGTGCGTATCGTGATCACGAAGTCCCTGTATCTTGTATACCTCAGTAATATGACCTATCCGACTCCGGACATGTATAAAGAAGGAATCGTGACCACGAGCCTGACATGGGAGAGAGTCGAGCCGCATGTAAAAGTATTCCGTGGCGACTATAAGAAAGCGGTGGCGGAGGCATCTTCGAGACAGACGTCTTTCGGCCTTCCTTATGAAGTGATCCTGCGTGGCAATGACGGCAAGTTCGTCGAGGGCGGAAGATCCAACTTCTTTGTTCTGTATAAAGATACGGTGTATTCACCGTCCGAAGACCTGATCCTGATCGGAATTACCAGAAAGTACGTAAAAGACGCTATCCGGGAAGCCGGATTAAAACTCGAAGAGGGTGCTTTTACCATGGAAGATCTGGTCAAGATGGAAACGGAAGAGGATGACGGACCGCCGAAGATGGGACTGTTTGTCACAAGCTCGCCTTTTGATATCCTTCCGGTCGCCTCGATCGATGAGCAGAAGTTTTCTTCGGCGGATTGCCCGGCGCTTCAGAACCTGATGGTGAGCTATCAGAAGATCGTACATGAATATATCGATACACATGCACATGTGGATTCGTTTTAACCGGGAACAATTTTGGAGGTTTATATATGGCAAGAAAAGGAACGATTTCAGTAACAACGGAAAACATCTTTCCTATTATCAGAAAGTGGCTTTATTCCGATCAGGACATCTTTGTCCGTGAGCTGGTAAGTAACGGCTCCGACGCGATCGCAAAGTTCAAGCGTCTGGTCGATCTGGGTGAGGCCGTAAAAGAGGATACGGATGATTATCAGCTGCATGTCAATTTCGACAGCGAAGCAGGAACGATCGAGTTTACCGATAACGGTATCGGTATGACTGAGGAAGAAGTCGATAAGTACATCAACCAGATCGCTTTTTCCGGTGCGATGGATTTTGTTGAGAAATATAAAGAGCAGAGCACAGATGCCAGCGGCATTATCGGTCACTTCGGTCTCGGTTTTTATTCCGCGTTTATGGTTGCGGATAAAGTCCGTATCGATACCAAGTCTTTTGTAAAAGATGCCCCGGCCGTATCCTGGGAATCTGATGACGGCATGGATTATGAGATCTCCGATTCCGATAGGACCGCACGTGGTACTACGATCACGCTGACGCTTTCCGAAGAAGCAAAGAAGATCTTCGATGCCGGAAAGATCCGTGGAGTGCTGAAGAAATACTGTTCTTTCATGCCGTTCGACCTGTACTACAACGATGTAGTTGCAGACAGAAAGCATGAGGAAGAGGAAGCAAAGAAGAAGAAAGAAGCCGAGGAGAAGGACGAGGAGTATAAGGAGCATGAACATGAGATCATGCCGATCAATGATACCGAGCCGCTCTGGAAAAAGTCTCCGAAGGACTGCACCGAAGAGGAGTACAAGAACTTCTACCGTACGGTATTCCATGATATGAAGGAGCCTTTGTTCTGGATCCACCTGAACATGGATTATCCTTTCAATCTCCAGGGTATCCTTTACTTCCCGAAGACCAACAATGTCTATGAGACACTGGAAGGCCGTATCAAGATCTACAATCACCAGGTATTCGTAGCCGATAATATCGAGGAAGTCATTCCGGAATTCCTGTTCCTGCTCCGTGGCTGCCTCGACTGTACGGATCTGCCACTCAACGTTTCCCGTTCGGCCCTGCAGCAGGATGAGTATGTCAAAAAGCTTTCTTCGCACATCATCCGTAAGGTTTCCGATAAGCTCAACGAGGTGTTCAAGAACGACCGTAAGGGCTTCGAAGGATACTGGTCCGATATCAGCATCTTCGTGAAGTACGGCATGATGAAGGACGAGAAGTTCTATGAGAAGGTCAAGGATATCTGTCTCTTCAAGACCGTCGACAACGAGTTCTTCACGCTGAAAGAACTGACCAAGGATAAGGAAAAGGATACAGTCCGTTATACCAAGGCTCCGGATCAGCAGGCGGCATATATTGCGATGGCAAAGGAGAAGGGTTTCGATGTCGTAGTTCTGAACGAAGAGCTCGACAACAACTTCATTTCTTTCCTCGAGTACAAGCAGAACGATGTCAAGTTCAAGCGTGTTGACGCCGAACTCGAAGGCGAGAATGCTTCCGAAGACGAGGTAAAAGCACTTGGAGAGCTTTTCAAGGCGGCGACTTCTGACGATAAGCTGGAGGTTTCGGCAGTTGCGCTTGGTGCAGACCAGCTTCCGGCTTTCATTCGTGAGACGGAAGAAGCGCGTCGTATGGCGGAGATGAGAAAGCAGTTCGAGGCAATGCGTACGGGTAAGGAAGATGATCCGTACAAGAACCTTGATGAGATGTTCCCGATCAAGAAGGATCTGGTCCTGAATACTGATCACCCACTGGTACTGCGTCTCCGTGGCATGGCTTCCGTGGCTGATGATAAGGAAAAACTGGATGCACTGTGCATGCACCTGTACGATCAGGCAAGACTGGCACACGGCTCTCTGGATGCCGAAGGTCTCAAGCGCTTCCTGAAGTATAACAGCGAGCTTCTCACCGAGGTCGCAGAAAAACTGAAATAAAAGCATAAAATCCCGTTTTCCTGTGAAAAGGAAGCGGGGTTTTGTGATACCATAGATACGTTAAGGACGGATACAACATTTTTGGAGGTTTATTTATGAGTAATCTGGTTCGAAGAATCTATTCGGAGAAGAAAAAAGAGTTCGCAGTTGAGGCGGCGGGACTGAAGAAGGATGTCTCGGCAGACTGTGGCGTCAAGACGATCGAGAGTGTGCGTGTCTTCAACAGATACGACGTGTCCGGTCTGACGGATGAAGAATATGAACTGGCGAAAAATGTTGTTTTCTCGGAGCCGCCGGTTGACGTGGTCTACGATGAGACCATCGATGTTTCCGATGCGGCCTATGTTCTGGCGATCGAATCCCTGCCGGGTCAGTACGATCAGAGAGCCGACTCTGCGGCACAGTGCTGCCAGATCCTGACTCAGAAAGAAAAGCCGCTGGTACGTGTTGCCCGCGTGATCGTGTTCTACGGTTCCGTTACCGATGATCAGAAGAAGGCGATCGCCAAGTACCTCATCAACCCGGTTGAGAGCCGCGAGGCTTCCATGGATAAGCCGGAGACACTTGAAGAGGTCTTCGATGTTCCGTCTTCCGTTCCAACGATCGATGGTTTTATCTCCAAGTCGAAAGAAGAACTCTCTGAGCTTCGTAAGACCTGGGGCCTGGCGATGTCCGATGCGGATATTGCATTTACTCAGGAATTCTTCCAGTCCATCAAGCGTGATCCGACCATGACCGAGATCCGTGTTCTGGATACATACTGGTCTGACCACTGCCGTCATACCACATTCCTTACCGAACTGACCGACGTCAAGATCGACGGCGACAGTGCTTTTGCAGAGGAGTTGAAGGGCATCTACGCAAACTACCTCTCCACGAGAGAAGAAGTATACGGCGAGAGAATCAGCAAGAAGCCGGTGTGCCTCATGGATGTGGCAACAATGGCAATGAGAAAACTCAAGAAAGACGGCAAACTTGCTGACCTCGATGAGTCCGAAGAGATCAACGCCTGCTCGATCAAGATCTGCATCGATGTTGACGGTAAGCCGGAAGATTACGTTCTGATGTTTAAGAACGAGACACATAACCACCCGACCGAAATCGAACCGTTCGGTGGTGCGGCGACTTGCCTTGGCGGTGCGATCCGTGACCCGCTTTCCGGTCGTTCCTATGTTTACCAGGCTATGCGTGTAACGGGTGCCGGTGATCCGACAGTTCCGGTTTCCATGACACTGGAAGGTAAGCTTTCCCAGAAGAAACTGGTTCGTACGGCAGCTGCAGGTTACAGCTCCTACGGTAACCAGATCGGTCTGTGCACAGGTCATGTTGATGAGATCTATCATCCGGGTTATGTAGCAAAGAGAATGGAGATCGGTGCCGTTGTAGGTGCTGCTCCCGCATCTAACATCGTAAGAGAAAGACCTC